>CAITFY010000036.1 GCA_903891755.1 uncultured Actinomycetes bacterium
CAATTCCGCCGAAATCTCTAACGGTTTCCGCTGTCGCCCTAGCTAGATCTGACTTTGACTTAACATCTACTTGATAGGCCTTTGCGGTGATGCCCATCGACTCTAACTCTGCAATTGCCGCCGCACTCTTCTCCAGATCACGTGCCCAAATCGCAACAGATGCCGAAGCGGCAGCCAATCCCTTCGCGCATCCCAAGCCAATCCCACCATTACCCCCGGTAATTACCGCTATCTTCCCGGTGAGGTCAAAGAGCGGGTTAGAGGTCAACGGACTCTCCGGAATCCATGGATTGATAGAGCGCTTCAACTAAGCGAAGTGTCCCGACGGTATCTGCAACGCTACTTCGAAGTGGCGCCCCTGTTGCGATTGCTCTCATCACTGAACCAATCGTTCCGCGGAATGCATCTGGGAACCAACGAGTTGTAACTGGATATGGCGTCCAACCATCAGTTGGAACAACCTGCGAATTAACTTCCAAAGTATCAACACGACCGGTTGGGTAGTCATAAAGCAATCCCAATGTTCCGCGGATGGAACCTTTATCACCATCGATGCGGAACTCGGCTCTATTATCTCCACCACGATTAATGTGATTAGCGTGAACGAGGGCAGTTATTCCATTGTCGTACGAGTAGGAGCTAATTGTCCGTGTTTCACCAATCGGGTATTGGCCCTGCGTGCGACCTGCTACACAGAAGACTTTAATTGGCTCTCCGAGGAACCAACGAACGACATCGTGATAGTGAATGGAGTGGAGCATTATCTCCAAGCGCTCTAAATCCTTCGCCCACGGCCACATCTCCCATGGCGTAATCAGATTCACTTCAAAAGTTACATTAGTGACATTGCCGATCCAGCCGAGCTCAACCATCTTGTGCGCGGCGGCAACTCCCTCTTCAAAGCGAAGTTGATGATTTACTGCAGCGATAATTCCATTATCGGCAACTGCCTTCGCCATCATTAAACCATCTGCAACCGTTGTAGCCATCGGCTTCTGAGCCAAAATATGTTTCTTAGCTGCGGCAACTTGAATGAAAATATCTGGTTGCAAGGCAGCAGGGACTGCAATATCGACGATGATCGATTGTGGGTCATCGAGGAGCTCTTGAAGGGTCGCGTAAACCTTGGGAATACCATGACGCGCGGCAACGTCTTTGGCTTTAGCCGAGTCGACATCGTAAATACCGATTACTTGCAAGCCTTCAATCTTGTAAGCGGGTAGGTGTGCGCCATCAACAATTCCGCCGGCACCAATGATTGCGACTGGAACCTTATGCGCTGGATCGATATCAAATGCGCAGTATTCAGAGACCTCTTTAAATAGATCAATCATGATTGTGCCTGATTCTCTGCTTGAGATGTGCGATAAAGGACGGTCTGGAGATGCTCGGTATAGAGAACCAATTCCTCATTGTCAGCCCGAAAAACCTCATAACTTACGCGGAAAAGACCCATATTTTCATATTTTGGCGTCTTCTCTAAGAGAGTGCGCATCGCATAGATAGTGTCACCAATAAAGACCGGCTTAATAAAGCGAAGTCGGTCATAACCGTAAGAGAAGGTATTCACATTGTTGTGGGCGAAGAGTCCCATTCCGTAACTAAATACCAAAGCACCCGGAACAATCCGCTTTCCAAATAGCCCCTCTTCACGGGCCCACTTATCATCCGCTACATATGGGTGAAGATCGACGAGAAGCGAGCTAAAGAGCATCACCTCGCCCTCAGAGATGGTGCGGCGAATAGAACGATCAACCTCGCCGACTTTGTAATCCTCGTAGAGTTTTACATCCTGGTTCCACACTGGAACCTGATAACGAGCGGTTGGATCTGGGTTTGGATTTTGCATTACTCCCCCTTAAGTAATTCTTTGCGAATCTTCTCGGTATCTTCCCCCACATGTGGAGCGCCCTTTGCGCTCTTGAGTGGGCGGCCATCAAAACGAAGCGGTGATCGGGTTGTTGATATGAATACTTCCTCTTCGCCCGCAATTGAAGTGCGCTTGGTCTCTTGCATCATGTCCAGCTCGCGGAAACCTTCATGATCCACTAACTCTGAGAGTGTAAGAACTGGTGCACACCACACATCTGCGCTATCTAGAATCTCGAGCCAATGTTCTGTTGATTGCGTGGCTAGTTTCTCAGTCAAGATACGCATGATCTCTTCTTGATGAGACCACCAAGTGTCTGGATCAGCATATGTGCTGAAATCAATGCCGAGTAGCTCCCCAATCTTTGGAATTGGATTCATCGCAATTGCTAAGTAACCATCACTGGTTGCATAGAGTCCATATGGGGCGGGCAAGAATGCGTGAGCAGAGTTCTTAGCACCACGCTTTACAACAACATTGGTATCGAACATATGGGCACTAAGAAGTTCAAACTGCAGGTCGAGCATTGATTCGATCAAACTAGATTCGACCAAACCACCAACGCCAGTTCGCTCGCGACGAAGAAGAAGCGCGGTCACACCCTGAGCAATATGCGCGGAGGTGAAAATATCTGCTACAGCAATTCCAACGGGAATTGGCGGCATATCTTTTGAGCCGTTAAGCCATGGGAATCCCGAGATTGATTGTGCCAAGAGATCTTGACCCGGACGATCCTTCCAAGGCCCAGTAGCGCCATACCCAGATGCACTTGCATAAATAATCCTTGGATTAACTTTCTTCACATCCTCATAGCCAAAGCCGAGACGTTCGATAACGCCGGGGCGGAAATTTTGGATGATCACATCTGCCTTCTTGATGAGCTCCCAGACCTCGGATTTGTCGTCCTCGCTCTTAAGATCAGCGGCAAAGCTCTCCTTATTTCTATTCATAATATGGAAGGAGAGGGTGTCGCCATCACTCTCAAGTCCAGCAAAAGCCAGGGTTCTGCCGATATCTCCTGAGCCTGGGCGCTCAATTTTGATTACGCGGGCACCAAGATCTGCCAAGCGCATAGCGGCTACGGGACCAGCCAAAAATTGGGAGAAATCTAGGACGAGAATTCCGTCGAGTGGAAGTTCTGGTCGTGGCTGGCGGGTCATTGTGTGAGCTCCAGA
>CAITFY010000037.1 GCA_903891755.1 uncultured Actinomycetes bacterium
GCCTTCTGGGCAATTGGTGGGTACACCGCCGGGTGGTTTATGTCCGGATTCTTCAACCAGTGGCACATCCACTTTGGTTCTGAAGTTGCAAAGGTAATTCCAGGAGTCCACCTTTCATTCTGGGCGGTTCTCTTGATCGGTGCAGCCATCTGTGCCTTCTTCGGCATCTTGATTGGTGCTCCAACGTTACGTCTTAAGAGCGATTACCTCGCGATTGTGACTCTCGGATTTGGTGAAATCATTCCTCAGATCTTCGTTAATGGTGAAGATATCCATGGATTTAACCTCTCCAATGGAACAAAGGGAATTTCACCTGTAGATAGCATCGGAATCTTTGGCAAGCGCCTTGGACCATTCGATCTCAACTACAAGTACATGATCTTTGTAGCAATGGCTGCAGTAATGGTCTTCATTTCACTTCGCCTTCGCAGCGGTCGCCTTGGTCGTGCCTGGCTTGCAATTCGTGAAGATGAATTGGCTGCCAGCATGATGGGTATCCCATTGATGCGTACCAAGCTCGCTGCGTATGCAGTTGGTGCAATCTCTGGTGGCCTCGCTGGAGTTGCTTATGCAACTCACGTCAACGGTATCTTCGCTGAGCGCTTCCAGTTCTCCATCTCCATCATCCTTCTCGCGATGGTTGTTCTTGGCGGAATGGGAAATGTTTGGGGCGTAATCGTCGGTGCACTCTTAATTGCTTGGGTGAACTCAACAGGACTTCCTGCCGCTGGCGATAAGTTCAACAGCGTTTTCAACACCCACATTAACTTCCCGTCTTACACATTCTTAATCTTCGGCGGATTGCTCATCTTGATGATGCTCTTCCGTCGCGAAGGAATCCTGCCTGAGTCCAGACTTAAGCTGATCATGCATGAGACCGATGATGAGAGTGGTAACGAACAACCACATGATGAGATTAGCGAAGAGGAGGATTTGTAATGGCGCTAGATTCCGCACCAGTTCTCGAAGCGAAAAACATCTCAGTTGAATTCGGTGGCCTCAAGGCCGTTGATGATGTCTCCTTCGAAATTCCAGATCGCAGCGTCGTGAGTCTTATCGGTCCTAACGGTGCCGGAAAGACAACGTTCTTCAATGTGCTTACTGGTTTATATAAGCCAACATCTGGTTTTGTTATCTACAACAATGAAGATATCACCGGAATTGTTCCGCACAAGATCGCTGAAAAAGGCGTAGCGCGTACCTTCCAGAACATTCGCCTCTTCGGTCTCATGACCGCTGAAGAGAATGTCATGGTTGCGATGCACTCACACCTCAAGGCGGGCATTGTCAGCACCATCATTGGTAGCCCACAACAACGTCGTGAAGAGAGAGAGGCTCGTGAGGAGGCTCGTGCTCTTCTTGAGTTCGTTGGAATCGGTAAGACAGCGGGGGAGTTCGCACGCAACCTTTCTTATGGTGACCAACGTCGTCTTGAGGTAGCTCGCGCTCTTGCTCTTCGTCCAAAGGTTCTTCTCCTTGATGAACCAACTGCTGGAATGAACCCACAAGAATCTGCAGTCTTCGTTGACTTCGTCTACAAGGTTCGTGACGAGAAGAATCTTGCGATTCTCTTGATCGAACACGACATGTCTGTTGTCATGAAGGTCTCTGAGCGAATCACAGTTCTCGATCGTGGAACCAAGATCGCTGAAGGTTCACCTGCCGACATCAAGTCCAACCCTCGCGTAATCGAGGCCTATCTCGGTAAATCTGCGGAGGTTCACTAATGCTTAAAGTAGATAAAGTAGAAGTTGCCTACGGCAACATCAAGGCGATTAAGGGAATCTCTCTAGAAGTAAATAAAGGTGAGATAGTTACCTTGATCGGCTCTAATGGTGCAGGTAAGTCAACGACTTTGCGTGCTATCTCAGGACTTCTGAAGCTCAAGTCAGGTTCAATCACCTTTGAAGATGAGCGAATTGATGGCAAAGAGGGTCATGAGATTGTTGCCAAGGGAATCTGTCAGTCCCCAGAAGGTCGACGTATCTTCCCTCGCATGAGCGTCTCTGAAAACCTTGACCTCGGTGCATTCTTGCGCAACGACAAGGAAGGAATTGCTGCTGATCGCGAACGCGTTCTTGAGCTCTTCCCTCGCCTTGCCGAGCGCATCAATCAAAAGGCCGGAACCATGAGCGGTGGAGAGCAGCAGATGCTCGCCGTTGGTCGTGCGTTGATGGGCAGCCCTTCATTGCTTCTCTTAGATGAGCCATCAATGGGTCTTGCACCAGTTCTCGTGGACATGATCTTTGAAACCATTACAAAGATCAATGAACAAGGAACCACAATTCTTTTGGTAGAACAGAATGCATTGGCAGCGCTCAATGTTGCTCACCGCGCATATGTTCTTGAATCAGGAAATATCAAGCTCAGCGGAAACGCGAAGGATTTGATCTCTGATCCTGAGGTAACAAAGGCCTATCTCGGCGGGTAATTAAAACTCAGTCACTCAATATGAGGCTGGTGATGCGCGCCGTACAGGTTCGCTCGCCGGCCTCATTTCTTATTACGATCTCATAGCAAGCAAGTGTTCGACCGCAGGAAACCGGCGTTGCAACGCCCGTTACTACACCGCTGCGAGCAGGCTTATGGTGAGTCGCATTGATGTCGACACCGACCGTGCGCTTATTTCCCCCAGCATGGAGCCATGCTCCTAGTGAGCCAAGAAGTTCGGCGAGCACAACATTTGCACCACCGTGGAGCAATCCAAAGGCTTGCGTATTCCCCTCCACCGGCATGGTTCCCACAATGCGCTCTGGGGAGGCTTCAATAATTTCAATGCCCATCTTCTGATCGAGAGCTCCGATGCCTCGATCCTGGATCATCTTTAAGTAGTCGGTCATGTTGGAATCTTAACGCCGTAGCGTGAAATCCACTCTAGAATCAGGCAAATGAAGAGATTGCTATTGATTGATGGCCACTCGATGGCATACCGGGCTTTCTATGCCCTACCCGTTGAGAATTTCCGTAGCAGCAAGGGCCAAGCAACTAATGCGGTCTACGGGTTTGGTTCCATGCTCACTAATATCATAGCCCAGGAGAAGCCCACCCACATTGCAGTTGCCTTTGATGTCTCGAGAAAGACTTTCCGTACTGAGATGTTCCCGGAGTACAAAGCGACTCGGGCCGCCACACCAGATGAATTTAGATCGCAGATGTCATATATCAACGAGTTGGTTAATGCTCTTGGGATTAATCAGTTCGCAATTGAGGGATTTGAAGCCGATGACATCTTGGCCACACTTTCTACCCGCGCAGTGAATGATGGTTTTGAAGTTCTTATCTGCTCAGGTGATCGTGATTCATTCCAACTTGTGACCTCTGAGGTCACCGTTCTTTATCCTAAAAAAGGTGTCACCGAAATGAATCGGATGACCCCTGATGCAGTCTTCGAAAAGTACGGTTTAACCCCAACGCAGTACCCTGATTTTGCGGCGCTTCGCGGAGATCCAAGTGACAATCTTCCATCTGTGCCCGGTGTGGGGGAGAAGACCGCTACTAAATGGATTGCCGATTTCGGCTCCCTTAAAGAACTCACCGACGCAATTGACTCTATCCCAGGCAAGGCCGGAGATTCCCTTCGCGCAAATATCTCCTCCGTCTTGTTGAACCGGGAGCTCACCGCCCTTCGTCATGATTTATCAATTGATACCAGCATCGATGATCTTGCCTGGACCGGTGCAGATCTCATCAAGGTTGATAACCTGCTTGGTAATTTAGAGATCAAAGCTCTCAAAGAGCGTATTCACGCCATGGGTGGCAAGAGCGAGAAAGTTGTTGCCAGCATCGATCGCGGACCTGTCGAAACAATTTCCTCGGCCGCCCTGGATTCAAAATTAAAGGGGCGTACTCAACCGATTGCCCTCTTTGCTCCGCAAGGTTTGCAAGGCGAGACCTTTGCTGTTGCTTTATCGGCCTCTGAGATTTATCTTGTTGAGGGCGCCCCTGGTAAGTGGGTACTCGATGAGTCACTTCCCAAGTGGGTGCACGGAGCTCGTTCCATGCTTCGCGCGGATGATGTTTCAGGAATTGAATTCGATACAGAGTTGGCTGCCTACCTGATTAACCCAGGAGGTCGTAATCTCGAGCTGACAGATTTGGCACAAAGATTCCTTGAAATCTCCGTGGCTGAAGAGTCGCAAGATCTCTTCTCGACGATGAATCCAGCGCTAGTGGGAGTTCTCTATGAACTGGTTCCCGTACTTCGCGAGGAGATGTCAGATCGCCAATTAACAGAGCTCTTTACAAAGATCGAACTTCCAACTGCCTTTGAACTTGCAGTGATGGAGCGCATCGGGGTAGC
>CAITFY010000038.1 GCA_903891755.1 uncultured Actinomycetes bacterium
TCGCTACTGAGGCCAAAATAGGTCCGCTACACGGAGTCCAGACAACACCGAGTGCAAGACCTGTTACGAAACCTCCTGAGAAGTCGCTTCGTTGATTCTTTCCAACTCCCCCAATTCGACCGCTGAGAGATGAGATGGAAGCTTCCATGCGTCGAGAAAGCGCGGGAACTACCATCGAGATTCCAATGACCAGGAGAACAATCACTGCCATCTTGCGCAAGACGTTAGGACTAAAACCAAGAGAACTTTCAAGTGCAGAGATTGCCAAGGTGAAGAAAGCGAAGGAGATTGCAACACCAGCAGTTATTCCAAAGGGGCGTCGCTTTGAATTCGACTGAGTGACGTCAGCCAAGACGATTGGTAACAGCGGCCAAATGCAAGGCGCCAGAATCGTGAAGAGGCCTGAAATGAATGCGACACCATAGAGAATGATCATTTACTTGCCTCTGCCTTTACCCTGCGATGGTTGTCATAGAAAACTTTACTTTTGCGCAACATCCCGCAATGAGCCATGTCGCACCACTTCCGCGATTTGTTCTTACTCTCATCGATAAAGAGTGACTCACAGTCTTCACCCTCACACATCTTTACGCGCGCCAGTTCTACCGTCACCAAAATCTCTTCGACTTGAAGCGCAAATTCGCTTATCTTGCGAGCAGATCCGGAGAGTCCGACAAGCTCAAAGGAAATCTCCTCGGTACTTGGTTTTAATCGGCGATGCTGATGAGCCTTCCCCGTGAGCTCTCCAAAACGCTTCATCGTGCGCATATCAAAGTTCTTTTGTGCTGTCACCGCGTGCAAGACATCGCGAAGTACACCGATATCTGAGTTTGGCTCCAGATCCTCGTCGTTGATCGCGTCAAAGAGCTCGGTGAAGTCCATGGCAACACTCTGGCAGACCCCCGAGATAAAGGCAACCACCTAAAGCCGTTTTACTGGTTGTCTAATTTTGGCCGCTAAGCCTTTCCGAACCTGCGCTCTCTCTGGTTGTAAATCTCGATCGCCTTCCAGAGAGTCGTGCGGTCAACATCTGGCCAGAGAACATCCATGAAAACCATTTCGGCATATACCGATTGCCACGGCAGGAAGTTAGAGGTTCGCTCTTCACCTGATGTGCGCAGGAATAGATCAACATCGCTCATCTGCGGGTTGTAGAGAAACTTCGCTAAAGTCTTTTCGGTAATCGAATCTGGATAGATGCGCTTGGCTTTTACTTCATGAGCAATCGCTTTCACAGCATCTGCAATCTCAGTGCGGCCTCCGTAGTTGACGCACATATTGAGAGTTAAAACTTTATTCCGCTTTGTAAGTTCTTCCGCCTCTTGTAATTCGCTGATGACTGATTTCCAGAGTCGCCCAGGTTTTCCTACCCAACGCACTCTCACGCCAAGTGCGTGCATCTCATCGCGACGGCGTCGCAAGACATCGCGGTTAAAGCCCATCAAGAACTTCACTTCATCGGGGCTGCGTCGCCAATTCTCGGTTGAGAATGCGTAAGCACTTATCTCTTTCACGCCGATTGCGATAGCACCATGTACAACATCAAGTAGAGCAGCTTCGCCCTTTTCGTGACCGGCAGTCCTTGGAAGGCCCCGCTTCTTTGCCCAGCGACCATTGCCATCCATCACGATTGCA
>CAITFY010000039.1 GCA_903891755.1 uncultured Actinomycetes bacterium
AACTCTCGCGGTGACTTATTTACCATAGCCCCCGTAGGCTATCGGCTTGGAATGAAATATCGGAAGTGAAAATTCGTTGCAACGATATAGGAGTAAGAGTGAGCAAGCCCTTTAAGCGTGAACCAGGCAGTCGCACCATTCCCAGTTGGCAGATCGGTGCCGGCGCGGAGAACTTTGTAGATGTGATCTATGAAGTGAGCGAAGGAATGGCAAAGATCACGATTAACCGCCCTCAGGTACGTAACGCCTTCCGCCCTGAAACTTTAATTGAGTTGCAAGAAGCATTCTCGTTAGCGCGTGATGACGAATCCGTCGGAGTCATTATCTTCACTGGCGCTGGAAATGAGGCCTTCTGCTCCGGAGGTGACATCAACGTTCGCGGAGATGATGGTTACATTGGTAGTGATGCACTCGGCAAAAAGGGAATTGGACGTCTCAATGTCCTCGATCTTCAAATTCAGATACGTAGACTCCCAAAGCCTGTCGTTGCCATGGTCGCTGGTTGGGCTGTTGGTGGAGGACATGTCTTGCATGTCGTATGCGATTTAACAATTGCAGCAGAAAATGCCAAGTTCGGTCAGACAGGACCGATGGTCGGCTCATTCGATGGTGGATATGGTGCTGGATTACTTGCGGCACATATCGGTCAGAAGAAGGCGCGCGAGATCTGGTTTCTCTGCCGTCAATACGATGCCCAAGAGGCACTTGATATGGGGTTAGTTAATACCGTCGTGCCTGTTGCGGAGTTGGAAGCAGAAACTGTCTCCTGGTGCCGCGAGATGCTGAGACACTCTCCAATGGCACTTCGCCTTCTGAAGGCGGGGCTCAATGCCGCAGATGATGGGTTAGCTGGAGTGCAACAACTTGCTGGCGATGCAACGCTCCTCTTCTACTTAACCGAGGAAGGTCAAGAGGGAAGAGATGCTTACAAGGAGAAGCGCGACCCAGATTTCAATAAGTTCCCACGTCGTCCATAACAATGCTCGAAAAGTATTGCCCCGACCTAACGGTCTTGGCCATTCCGCTTCGAAATAAGTTTCGCGGAATTACAGTTCGCGAGGTTGCTCTCTTTCAAGGTGAACATGGGTGGAGTGAGTTCGGACCCTTTCTGGAGTACGACGATCTCGAGGCGGCCACATGGATGAGGGCAGCTTTAGAAGCGGCGCATCAACCTTGGCCAACTCTTTATCGCAACCAGATTCCTATCAATGCAACTCTTCCCATTGTTGCAGCGGAGGATGTTGCAGGAATCTTGCAACGCTTTCCCGGGGCTACCACCGTCAAAATAAAAGTAGATGACTTCGAAAATGGATCTAAGGTTGTTGATGAAGTATTAGGCATCAACGCTGAGTACAAGATTCGACTTGATGTGAATGCTGGTTGGAGCGCCGAGGATGCGATAAGTAATTTGCTGGAATACCATCTTCGTTTTGGAAAAGTCTTTGAGTATGTAGAGCAACCATGCCAAAGTCTGCAGGAGTTAGCTCTTGTTAAACCCGAAATTCCAATCAAGATTGCTGCCGATGAATCAATCAGAAAGCGTTTGGGCGAGGGCTTCCAGAACTTTTCAGATTATGCAGATTTCGCAATCCTGAAATGGCAACCACTTGGAGGCTTCACCGCCGCACATCGAATCGCTGAAGAAATTGGCTTACCTGTAGTGGTGTCTAGCGCTCTTGAAACCGGAGTGGGAATTTCACATGGTTTAGCTCTCGCTGCCTCATTCCCTGAAGAAATCAGAGCATCTGGCCTCGGAACTGTCGCACTCTTTGAAGGTGATGTGTGCGATCCTGCAACCTTGGCTGAGGATGGATATATCGAAGTTAAGCGTCGCGAACCGGTATTGCGTGAGAGGTATCTCGCCTCTGCAGAGCGCGTTACCCATTGGAAGAACCGTATTGTTAGAACTCTAGAGTTGATTGAAAGGGGCAGTGAATGAACGCAACCACACTTGCCCGCAATCTCATCCGCCAACTGATTGAAGTTGGGGTCTCTGATTTTGTCCTATCCCCCGGCTCGCGCAACGCTCCTCTTTCTATCGCCCTGCATGAGGCGGAATCTGCTGGGCTTGTAAACCTTTATGTGCGAATCGATGAACGCGGAGCTTCCTTCTTTGCTCTCGGTTTAGCAAAAGCCTCGGATAATTATGTAGCTGTGATTTGCACCAGCGGTACTGCAGCAGCGAATTACCACCCTGCCGCTCTTGAGGCTTATCACTCTGCAAATAAACTTCTAATCATTACTGCAGATCGACCCGCACGACTGCGTCGTACCGGCGCCAACCAAACGACGATACAAGATGGATTGTTAGCGCCGGTTGCAACTATAGATTTTGCAAGTGCGATAGTTGTCAGTGATCACTTGGGGGAGGGTCCAGTTCATTTCAATGTGCAATTTGATGAACCACTCTTGCCAGCTGGTGAAGGTGATTGGCTTTCTGGTCTTGCTCCCGATCCACGCGGGGAGCGAACTGCGCAGGCAGGAAGCGCCATTGACGTTAAATCTCAAGGCTTACTTATCGTTGGACATGACCGAGCTGGCTTTGAAGTAAGTGCTATCTCCGAGTTGGCACGAGATCTCTCGTGGCCACTGATCGCAGAAGATCCTCTCTCCTTTCCACAGGCAATTTCACATGCCGCGCTATTTCTAAGCGACCCTGAACTTCGCACCACTTATAAACCAGAACAGATAATTGTTATCGGTCGCACAACTCTCTCCAGAAGTATCAATGCCCTGATAGCTGAATGCTCCGATGTAATCGTGATTGATCCTCGAACCCAGTCAATTGATACGCAGCGGGTCGCGGATCAGCTTCTCCTTACTCTGCCTACAGTCAACGTTTCACCGAACGATGTTTGGCTCACGACGTGGAGAGAGGCTTCAGAAATAGCGGAGAAGCACGTCTCACTCGAATGGTCTGAGCAGTTGGCGATTGCCACAATTTCCAAGAATTTGCCTGAGAATTCTGCACTCTTTATCGGAAGTAGTAGACCAATCCGTGATGTTGAAGCTTTCGCAGCTCCGCGCTCAGGAGTACATACCTTTGCAAATCGTGGTTTAGCTGGCATCGATGGAAACATCTCCACCGCCTTTGGAATTGCCGAGCACTTCCAATCCACCTTTGCGATATTAGGTGATGTGACTTTTCTTCACGATATATCTGCCCTAGCCAATCCATCAGAAGCGGATCTCACGGTTTTTGTAATCGATAACGACGGTGGCGGAATCTTTAGCACCCTTCCCCAAGCGCGAGTTGAAGGTTTTGAAAAGATATTTGGCACTCCTCATCATCTGGATTTAGAGCGAGTAATTGCTGGCTTTGGAGCTGAGGTAACCAGAGTAAAGAGCACATCTGATTTGATTCGCTCAATTGTTCACCCAGCCAAGGGGGTGAAATTTGTAATTGTGGAAGTTCCAGATCGCCTTACAAACGCTGATCGGTTAAAAGAAATAACTCAGAGCCTTGTAAGTGCACTCCGCATTGGAAGCAATTTAGCCTGACTTTCGGCAAGCTCCTGCTCTGCGCTTGATCCAGCAACAATTCCGCACCCAGCAAATAAACGGATAGAGCGACGATCTTCTGCAATCTGACCACAACGCAGTGCAATTCCCATCTCGCCATCTCCATGTGCATCAATCCAACCAACGGGTCCGGCATATCTGGCGCGATTCATACATTCAAGTTCGGTGATGAGATCTCGCGCGACATCTGTTGGGGTTCCACAAACAGCTGCCGATGGATGCAATGCAGCAATTAATTTAAAAATATCAACTTTGGAAGCACTGTCATTTATGACGCCAGTGACATCAGTTGCTAAGTGCATGACATTTGGAAGGTGAAGTACAAATGGTGCATCAGGAACGTTGGTTGAAGAAGCGAAAGGTTCGAGCGCTTCTGCTACAGATCGGACCGCATACTCGTGTTCTTCGAGATCTTTGGAAGACTTTGCGAGAGATCCCGCGAGCGCAAAGTCTCGCTCTTCATCGCCGGTGCGGCGGATTGTTCCAGCAAGTACACGTGAGGTAACGAGCGATTTGCTGAGTCTTACAAGTAACTCTGGTGTGGCGCC
>CAITFY010000040.1 GCA_903891755.1 uncultured Actinomycetes bacterium
GCGCGCCAGATTTTTCGAGGAACCATTTCAATCCGCAATCATCAAAGGAGGTAAGTGCGCTCGGTGAAACAGGAACGGATTTAGCTAGATCGATGACTGGGTGATTGGTACTTATATTTCGTACGCCAATCCACTGGGAAGGGTCTGCGCTACGCACTCCGGAGCTCGACAAAGTCTTTAGAACTCGAGCAGCAAACTCGGAGCCCTCCATGCTGGAGCGGCGAAGCTCCGCAACCAATGCTTGGGCGGTGATATCCCGCTCTGATGTCGTAAATACTCCCTCGGAGGATGCGCCGTGGACATGCTCATAAATTTCTTCGAAGTAGCGCGATGGAAGTGAGTCCTCATCTACATAAGAGGTAACCAGCAATCTTGATTTCGCGCGCGAGAGCGCCACATAGAGAAGCCTGCGTTCATCAGAGGCTAATCCGGTGGCGGCGGATGCAGCAATTTCTGCGCGAGAGCTGAGTCCGCTGCGATCTGCTTCAACGAGACGTTCACTTCCAAGTAACGATCCGCGCTCTTTAAGGTTTGGCCATGCCCCCTCTTGCAATCCAGTGACTACAACGAGATCCCACTCCAAACCTTTGGCGGAGTGAACTGTCTTGATGGTTACTACCTCTTCGCGAGCAGCGGAGGATGTGATGGCATCACTCAAGATTCGTTCGTTCATAAGTTGTGAAATAAATAGCGTTGGCGAGGAACCAACATTTCTTTCTGCGAAGCGACGTGCAGTTTCAAAGAGTTGAATGACGGCATCGAGGTCACGGTCTGCTTGAGCACCGCGCGTTCCACCAGCCAAAGCTCGTTCGCGCCAAGCGTAGGAAATCTTGCTTCCCTCGTAATCGACCGCGTTCTCCCAGATTGCCCAGAGCAAATCGGTAATGTCTTTTGAGGTGCGCAAAGTTTTCTTGCAAATTTTGAGAAGATCGTTGAGCCGCTTGAGCGGAGTTATCTGCTCCCACGGCAACTCTGCAGTTGATTCGGTAAGCGCATCAATCATCATCTCAGTCGTACTGCGATGATCGCTGCGAAGCGCGGCAACTGCGAGTCTGATCTGGCGGAGTTGGAGTGCATCTGCGCCGCCGAACTCCGATAACAAAATCTCCTCTAAAACCGGCCAATCACTTGCACTGAGTGGGGCAGATTTAAGTGCGATGCTGGCAATGTTAAGAATTGGAGTAATCGCCGGGTTTTCCGCGAGTGCCAGGGCCGCGGAATCAATTGAAACTGGAATACCACTCTGCGAGAAGGCTCGGGTAAGTGCTGCAACTTCAGAGCCAGGGCTTCGTACCAGAACCGCCATCTTCGACCAAGGCAAACCATCTCGCAGATGCGCACTACGCAATGCATAAGCGATATGTGATGCGCTCTCACTCTGTGAAGTAAATTTCGCAACGCCAACACTAGATGCACCAGATGCACCCTTATTGGATTTTCGAATTCGATATTTCGATGGCTGAGTAAATCCAGTGGCAATTTCGTTGACCAAAGCATTAATCTCCGATGTACCTCGAAAATCTTCGGTAAGTGCGATGCTCTGAACTACGAAATCTCCAAGAAATTGGGTGAGGCTATCTGGGTCGGCGCCACGGAAGCGTCCAATCGCTGAATCTGGATCTGCAAAGATTAAGAGGTCTTGTGGTGCGAGAAGCTGCAGCAATCTACGTTGGGATTTATCGCTCTCTTGAAATTCATCAACCACAACAGTGGTGAAGCGATTTCTAAAATGAGAGAGTCTTGCTTCATCTTCCTGGAGCAGGTGAATCGCCTCGTTGATAATAGAGCTTGGGTCGATGCGAACTAAACGCTCCCCAACAGTGGCGCTCTTTAACTCATTAGCGCCGAAGTACGAAGCCCAAAAGTGTGCAACGCCATCCCAGTAATTTTCATCAAGTGCTAGACCACGTGCTTGCAGAGTCTTGGCATCCAAGCCGAGTTCTGTCGCACGTAAAATCAAATCGCGCACCTCTCGAGCAAAGCCCCGAGTAGATAGTGCTTCTCTTAGTTCTGAATGCCAAGGAATTGTTACATGTGGATTTTCTAGC
>CAITFY010000041.1 GCA_903891755.1 uncultured Actinomycetes bacterium
AGGGTGAGGTCTCCAATATTTATGAATAGGCGATCTCCCGGATCATGGCTCTCTAGCCACGCTCCGGTTACAGGACAATCGCTCTCACTCATTGATGTTTACTTTGCCGCAGCAAAGCCTCCTTCTAAGTCTGCCTTGATATCTGCAATATTTTCCAAGCCAACTGATAGGCGAACCAAGCCACGTGTGACACCCGCGGTGATTTGCTCCTCAGCGCTCAATTGAGAGTGAGTTGTCGATGCTGGATGGATGACGAGTGATCGCACATCACCAATGTTCGCCACATGTGAGTGCAACTTCAACCCCTCAACAAACTTCTTTCCAGCCTCAATTCCACCCTTGATCTCAAAGGAGATAACCGCGCCTGTTCCAGCAGGGGCATATTTCTTTGCCAGATGATTCCATGGCGAAGATGGCAGATCTGCATAGTTAACGCTCTCAACTTGAGGGTGCGCCGCCAAGAATGTTGCAACAGCTTTGGCATTTTCAACATGGCGCTCGATACGTAGTGAGAGAGTTTCAAGGCCGAGAGCCAAGAGCCAGGCATTAAATGGACTTACTGCTGCGCCAGTATCGCGAAGCAAGGTCAAGCGAATTTTGAAGATGTAGGCGAGGTTTGCACCGAATGCGGAACCGACGCCCAGAGCTTGTGCGTAGACCAGGCCGTGATAGGAAGGATCTGGTTGATTAAATCCAGGGAACTTTTCCGCTTGCTTGGCGTAATCAAAATTACCAGAGTCAACAATTGCTCCAACAACTGAGTTTCCATGACCAGAAAGGAACTTCGTTGCTGAGTGAATTACAACGTCAGCGCCATGCTCAATGGGGCGAATCAAAAATGGTGTTGCAACTGTGTTGTCAACAATAAGCGGAACGCCATTTTCGTGGGCAATCTTTGCAACAGTTTCGATATCCAAGATATCGTTCTTTGGATTCGAAATTGTCTCGCCGAAAAATGCCTTGGTATTTGGACGAACTGCTTTGCGCCATGACTCAGGATCATCTGGATTTTCTACAAAGGAAACTTCGATTCCAAACTTTGGAAGCGTGTAGTGAAACAAGTTATACGTTCCGCCGTAAAGACTTGGTGAAGAGACAATGTGGTCGCCTGCCTCTGCGACGTTGAGCACTGCATATGTAGTTGCTGCAGAACCAGATGCAAGCAAGAGCGCAGCTACTCCACCTTCAAGTGCGGCGATACGTTGCTCGACAGCATCCTGCGTTGGATTCATCAAGCGGGTGTAGATGTTTCCGAGTTCGGCTAGACCAAAGAGATCGGCTGCATGTTTAGTGTCGCGGAAAACATATGCAGTTGTTTGGAAGAGTGGAAGTGCGCGTGCACCGGTTGATGGATCTGGAACCTGTCCCGCGTGAATTTGGCGGGTTTCGAAGGCCGCGTTCTCTGGTGAAAATGACATGAAGTACCTCCCGTGAAGTTAAGGGGGTGCACGAAAGAGAGGTCTCCCCGCTCTTTATAGAACCCACGCTTGCCAATCGCACTGTGCAATTGACCTGGTCTTCACCCGGAGCACCCCACCGTGGTGGAGGGTTGCCGTCCAGTAAGCCGGGGCTAAAACCTGGAACTCGTGACCTGCCCAAATAATAAGCAGATGGGGGCGAGATAACAAATCAAGCCGGTGAGATATTTTCCCGCCAACTCGAGGTGATTGGTAGGCGGCGATCCTTGCCAAATGCCCGCCTAGAAATCTTTGGACCAGGTGGATATTGGCGCCGCTTGTACTCCGCGCGATCCACCATCTGAATAACTCGCGTAGCCAAGACAGGATCAAAGCCAGCGCCTAAAAGCCCTTGCAATCCCGCGTCGTGCTCGATGTAGAGCAAGAGCATCTGATCCAGCAATCCATAATCTGGAAGCGAATCGCTATCTTTTTGATCAGGGCGCAATTCAGCGCTCGGCTCTTTTACTATCGAATTGAGGGGAATCGGTTCGACTTCACCGCGTGAAGTCGCAAGTTGATTTCGCCATTTGGCGATAGCCCAGACCTCAGATTTCAAGAGATCTTTAATGGGGGCATATCCCCCGACGGCATCTCCATAGAGCGTTGAATATCCGACCGCCAACTCTGATTTGTTGCCGGTAGCTAGAACCAGGTGTCCCTCTTGATTTGAAAGGCCCATCAACGTTGTCCCGCGAACGCGGGCTTGCAAATTCTCTTCGGCTAATCCAGTTAATCCGAGTGCAGTAAGAAATGAGTTCACCATCGGTTGAATTTCCACGACCCTGAAATTCAAGCCAATCCTCTTTGCTGAATCGACGGCATCACTCATCGAATGATCCGATGAATATTGGCTAGGCATGGCCACTCCATATGTGCGCTTTGCGCCAATGGCATCAGCGGCAATCGCCGCGGTCACAGCAGAATCAATTCCTCCGGACAACCCCAAGATGACGGAAGGAAATCCATTCTTCGTAACGTAGTCGCGAAGGCCTACAACAAGGGCTTGCCAAATCTCTGCCTCAATCTCAAGTCGCGGGGCAACTCCATGATTTATCTTTAAATATCCGCCAATGCGATCTTCGCTAATCACTACATCTGGCTCACTTGTAAGCGCTCTTGCGTCGATATCAACGACCATCAATCCATCATCAAATTGTGGCGCTCTAGCTATCAATTCTCCATCTGCCGCGACTGCGATGCTGTCGCCATCAAAGACGAGATCGTCTTGCCCGCCGGTCATATTTACATAGAGAAGTGGCGCACCAATTTCCCGCGCCCTACGCCGTACAAGAGCTGCGCGTACATCATCTTTATTTCTCTCAAATGGACTTCCGTTGGGAACAACAACAAGCCCCACATTTCGAGCGGCGAGATCTGCAACTGGTCCTTGCTCTCGCCAAATATCTTCACAAATCGCAATTCCTACATCGACTCCATGGATTCGAACTACGAGAGATCCTTCACCTGCAACGAAATTTCTAAACTCATCAAAGACTCCGTAATTCGGTAGGTGATGTTTGATGTAGCGAGCAACAACTGCCCCCCGATGAATCACTGCTACGGCATTTTGTGGGCGATGAGATTGGCTCTCTTCCAAATAGCCAACGATGCTTACAAGGTCGCCATAATCTTCTAGTTTTTTCGCGAGCTCTTCCAGGGCCTGCTTTGAGGCTTGGCGAAATGTTGCGCGATTGGCGAGATCTTCGACGGGATACCCGGTCAGCACCATCTCCGGGAGCACCAAGAGGTGTGCCCCCGCGCTGGCTGCCTTACCGGCATATTCCAAAATCAGTTCGGTGTTTGCGGCGAGCGCGCCTACAGTTGGATTAACCTGGGCAAGGCCAACTCGAAGTTGACCGATGACCTGAGGACTCATGCTTAAATCTTACTCAGGCAGAGTATCTCCGGAGGGGTCGCTAGACTTAGCACTAGCCGCGGACCAGAACTGGCCGCGAGCCTTAAGGGGATCTCATGTCTAATGGCTCTACCCGACGTACCTCAATTTCCGACCTTGCCGCTAAGAAGATCCGCCATGAAAAGTGGGCGATGATCACTGCGTATGAAGAATTGACCGCTTCCATCTTTGAAGAGGCGGGCATTCCAGTTCTCTTGGTTGGAGATAGCGCTGGAAATAATTTTCTTGGTGAAGTCAACACAATTCCTGTAACACTCGAGCAGATGATCATGCTCTCACGCGCCGTGGTCCTTGGCACATCCAAAGCGATGGTGGTCGCAGATCTCCCCTTCGGAAGTTATGAAAAATCACCCAAGCAGGCGCTGGAGAGCGCTACTCGTCTTTTTAAAGAGGCGAAAGTTCAGGCGGTGAAACTCGAGGGCGGAAAGAAAGTTGTTCCGCAGATCAAGAAGCTAGTCAGCTCAGGAGTTCCCGTCATGGGTCATCTAGGACTAACTCCTCAATCTGTCTATGCCCTCGGGGGTTTTAAAGTTCAGGGACGAGGCGAGAGTGCAAAAGCGATTATTAAGGATGCGAAGGCGCTGCAATCCGCGGGGATTTTCGCACTTGTTCTAGAGATGGTTCCAGCAGAACTCGCAACAGAAATTTCAGAGGCGCTCGATATTCCAGTAATTGGAATTGGGGCTGGAAATGGGTGCGATGCCCAGGTGATTGTCTGGACCGACCTCATGGGTCTAACGGAGAAGGCTCCTAAATTTGCAAAGGCGTACCGAGATTTACGTACCGAGATTTCTAATGGCGTTAGTGAGTGGGCTTCAGATGTCGAAGCGGGGTTGTTCCCCTCTGAAGAGCAAACCTTTCACTAGGCTCGGAGCATGGCGCGCTTTGCAATAGATCTCTCACCCCTTCGTAAAAATAAGAACCTGCGCTACATATTTATCTCAGGTGTTGTAACGAGATTTGGCTCTGCGCTAACCCTTGTCGCTCTTCCATTTCAGATTAAAGAGCTCACTAACTCCTACATCGCAGTCGGCGCGATGGGCGCTGTTGAAATTGTTCCATTGATCATCTTCGCCCTTTGGGGTGGAGTACTCGCGGACTCGGTCGATCGCAAGAAGATGGTCTGGCGCTGTGAAGCCGGTGCGCTGGTGTGCACCGCAATTTTGTTAGGAAATTCCTTCCTCTCGCATCCGCATTTGCTTGTCCTTTACATCGTCGCCGCTGGCTTTTCGGCGATGGATGGATTGCAAGGACCAAGTTATGGGGCGATGATTCCAAGACTGGTCTCTCATGAAGATCTCCCCTCCGCGATGGCGCTCATGGCCCTGCGTTGGCAGTTCAGCGCAATCATTGGTCCAGCTCTTGCTGGCGTCATCATTGCAACTAGCGGGGTCAAAGCGGCATTCGCTATTGACATCGCGACCTATGCAATCTCCGTGGCATTTATGTTAAAAATTGCAGCGGTCCCTCCACTCAAAGAGAGTGCAACGAAGACCATAAAATCAATGTTCGGAGGGATCCAATACGCTGCTTCTCGCAAAGATCTCATGGGCACCTACATCATCGACTTAATCGCAATGTTCTTCGCTATGCCTAATGCACTATTTCCATTCTGGGCAGATCACATCCACTCTCGCTGGGCACTGGGATTCTTTTATTCTGCCGGAATCTTCGGCTCAATCCTCGTTACTGCAACAAGCGGCTGGATAAAGCATTTCACCAGGCTCGGTTGGGCAATTACATTCGCTGCAATTGGATGGGGGCTGTGCATCGCGCTTGCAGGAACTACTGACTCGTTATGGGTCGTTCTATTATTTCTGGGACTTGCCGGAGCTTCAGATCAGGTTAGTTCACTCTGCCGAAGCACCCTCTGGAATCAGTCGATCGATGATGAATATCGTGGTCGGCTGGCGGGACTGGAATTGCTTTCATATTCTGTTGGTCCGCTCGCAGGTCAGTTACGCGCCGGTACGACCGCTGCAATCACATCCCTTCGCACCTCAGTCATCTCGGGTGGCCTTTTATGCATTGGCCTGGTGGGTTTTGCCGCGGCAAAATTGCCAGAATTTCGCAATTTTGATTTGAAAACAAATAGTTATGCGATTGAGTGGAGAGCGAAGAAAGAGAAGATGGAAGAGAGTGAGTAAGAAATACTTAACAAAAGTTCAAAACAGCACAAAAATATTAAAAAATAATGTTGCGACACGCACTCTCTTTTATATCGAAAATAGTGGCTTCTTCGTGTAATTGCTGTCACGATTCTCCTTGAACAGGTTCGGTGACGGATCGAACCATTCTGATAGGAGATGTAAATGGTTGCAGCTAAGAAAACTGCTCCAAAGCGTCGCAAGAAGGCAGCTGCTAAGGCAGCTCCAGCTCCAAAGCGTCGCAAGAAGGCAGCTGCTAAGAAGGCAGCTCCAGTAGCAAAGAAGGTTGCTCCAAAGCGCCGTAAGAAGGCCGCTGCTAAGCCAGCTGCTAAGAAGGTTGCTGCGAAGCCACGTAAGAAGGCTGCTGCTAAGCCAGCTGCTAAGAAGGCTGCTGCTAAGCCACGCAAGAAGGCTGCAGCTAAGAAGGTTGCTGCAAAGAAGCCTGCGGCTAAGAAGGTTGTAGCTAAGAAGGTTGCAAAGCCTCGCAAGAAGGCTGCAGCTAAGAAGGTTGCTGCTAAGCCACGTAAGAAGGCTGCTGCAAAGAAGTAAATCCCCATTGAAAAACCCCGCCACTTTTAGTGGCGGGGTTTTTTATTTCTCAATAATTATTAGTTTTACTTATCCTCATCGCAATTCTGGAATTGCTCTCGCATCTTGTTATTCACTCGTTCAAAGATTCGGGCTAGGTCTTCTTGATCTTTCGCAGTCATGTGGTCAATAAAGCGAGAGCGAATACTTGCAACATGATCCGGGGCCGCTTTTACAATCGCCTTCCAGCCCTTATCGGTCATGATGGCAAATTGGCCGCGCTTATCGATCTTGCAGACCTCGCGCCTAACCCAGCCGGCTTTCTCCATCACCTTCATGCGATGCGAGAGTCTGGACTTGGAGATCATTGCGCTTTCAGCG
>CAITFY010000042.1 GCA_903891755.1 uncultured Actinomycetes bacterium
AATCCACATTAATCAGACCTTTGCGTGCGAGGAGCTGCCAGAATGCCTGAACCCCGGTCGCGATGAGCTCATTGCCGCGTTGGAAGGCCTCGAGCGCCTGGGCGTTTTCACCGGCCACTTTGAAAAGCTTGTCATTCGGAATGCAAATCACCGCATCAGCATGGACTCTGAGTTGTTCCAAGCCAGCCAACGCCTGCTGGCGGCGCCGGTCGCCTTCAAAGCCGAACGGCAACAGCGCAAATGCCACGACCAAGGCTCCCTGCTCTTTGGCAACGCGCGCCACGACTGGGGCCGCGCCCGTCCCCGTCCGCGTACAGGCCGGGCACGATGTTGCGCACTCCGCGCTTGGCCTTGTCGAGGATGGGCACGTCGCGCCCGATCTTGCCGAAGCCCTTGCGCACGAGCTTGACGGCGCGCCGGCGCGGCTGCTCCTCGTCGAGGCGCAGCATCTCCCGGAATCGCCAGAACGCCGACGCGTAGATGCTGTTGGCGAGGATGCGCGCGTCGCCTTCTGCGCCGACGGGCTCGCCGGAGCCGGCGGCCACGGCGCGGAGGTATCCCTCGACGGTGCCGTCGCACTCTGCTTCCGTGTGCACGCCGGCGACGAACAGGCCGCTGTGGTCGTCGGACCCGCCGGTGAGCGCTTTGCGCCAGGCGAAGGTAAGAGCAAGAGGGAAGCAGAACAAGTAGCTGCCAAGTTAGCGCTTGAAGTTTTAAATGCCCGAACTTCCTGAAGTAGAAACTGTCAGGAGAGGTCTAGAGACCTGGTGCCTAAATCGCACAATCACCAAAGTCCAAACTCTCCATCACAGGGCTACAAATCCGCGTTCCATATCTCCATTATCCGAACTTGTTGGCGCAACAATCACAAAAGTTTCGCGCCGCGGAAAATTTCTCTGGCTTGAATTAGGTCGACCATATTGTCTCGTTGCCCATCTCGGCATGAGCGGCCAATTTAGAGTTCAAGAGCCATCGATTGCCGATGAGAAGCATCTCCGGGTACGTATGACGCTAGATAACACGCAGGAGCTTCGTTATATCGATCAGCGCACCTTTGGATGGCTTGCGATAAATAAGTACGAGGGTGATATTCCCACGCTAGTGAGCGAAATCGCCCCAGATATTTTTGAAGAGAGTTTTGATCGCACATTAGTAAAAGCGAAATTTCGCTCTCGAAAATCTGAAATCAAGAGAGCGCTGCTCGATCAAAGCCTCATGAGCGGTGTTGGAAATATTTATGCAGATGAATCTCTCTGGCGGGCAAAGATTCATCCAGCTACGTCTTGCGACCAGGTATCACCTCAAAAACTTGAAAGCTTGTTCCGTGCGGTCGAGTCTGTAATGTCTAAAGCATTGGTTGAGGGTGGCACCTCCTTTGATTCTCTCTACATCAACGTAAACGGGGAGAGTGGTTACTTTGCGCATTCACTTGAGGCTTACGGGCGCACAGGTGAACCATGTTCGCGGTGCGGGACTCCGATTGAGAGAATTGTTATAGCCGCGCGCTCATCGCATTTCTGCCCTCACTGCCAGCGCATGTAGCGGTTCCTGTCCGAAATCACTCCCAGATAGAGATAGGTTTTCCCCGTGTATTTGAAGAGCGTTAACCTCAAAGGCTTTAAGTCCTTTGCATCCTCCACGACCCTGCTCTTTGAGCGCGGGATCACCTGCGTGGTTGGACCTAACGGCTCAGGCAAATCAAATGTTGTAGATGCCCTCTCCTGGGTAATGGGTGAACAGGGAGCAAAGTCTCTGCGTGGCGGAAAGATGGAAGATGTCATCTTCGCCGGAACGAGTGGCCGTGCTCCGTTAGGTCGCGCCGAGGTTTCGGTGACCATCGATAATTCAGACAATGTCTTGCCGATTGATTTCTCCGAAGTAACCATCTCTCGCATCTTGTTCCGTAATGGAACCAGTGAGTACCAACTCAATGGTGAGACAACCAGACTTCTAGATATCCAGGAGTTGCTCAGCGATAGCGGAATCGGTCGCGAGATGCATGTAATTGTCGGTCAGGGCCAGCTCGATGCGATCTTGCTCGCGAACCCTGAAGAGCGCCGTGCATTCATTGAAGAAGCGGCTGGAGTTTTGAAACACCGCAAGCGCAAAGAGAAAGCGCTTCGCAAGCTCGATTCGATGCAGGCAAACCTGGCGCGTATTCAAGATCTCACCGTCGAGCTTCGCCGCCAACTCAAGCCCTTGGGTAAGCAAGCTGAAGTTGCAAGGCGCGCTTCCACGATTCAGTCTGATGTTCGCGATGCAAAGCTACGACTCTTGGCTGATGACCTCATCTCCTTAAAACAGAGTTTTGACGCAGAAATTGCTGATGAGACCTCACTTCGCGCCAGACGCGATCAAGTAGAGGCTGCATTAGCAGAATCAAGAGCTCGTGAAGAAGAGTTGGATGCTGGCGCGCTACGCGAAAATCCACTCCTGGTTCAAGCGCAAGAGAATTTTTACAGACTCACTGCGCAGCGTGAGAAGTTCCGTGGAATTCAATCACTCGCCTCGGAGCGCGCCAGATTCTTATCGGAAGAGCGCGATGAAGCTCGAGCTAATGGCCGCGATCCAGAGAGCATGGAGAGCGAAGCAGTACTGCTTCGTGCGGAAGAGACCGCATTGCGTCAGCAAGGCGCAACCGCTCGCTCCTCACTCAATGAAATTACTGAAGCTCTAAGAGCGACTGAAGCGCAATTGGCTTTGGAAGAGAATCAAGTTTCTGCAGCACTTCGCGCAATCGCAGATGCCAGAGAAGGCACTGCGCGCCAAGAAGGCCATATCAATGGACTTCGCGCACGCATTGATGCAACAAATGCCGAAATCACTCGTCTTTCAACGGCGCGTGCAGAGGCCGAGACTCGTCTCCACGGATTTAGAACAGAGTTTGCATCTCTTGAAGCAGAGATTGCAGGCGTTGACCGCTTTGAACCAGAACTCGATGCTGATTACGAAAAAGCACTTGCCGAATTAACTGCTGCAAACGCCGCTCATGCCGCACTCTTGGAGAGCGAACAGAGTGCTAGCCGTGAACGCGCTGGCCTTACAGCAAGACTTGCCGCACTTGAAGAGTCATTGCTGCAACGCGATGGGGGAGAAGCAATTCTCACCGGACGCGGTGGAGCGCAATCTCGCGGACGCCTTTCAACTCTCATCTCAGTCTCAAGTGGTTGGGAAGCAGCAGTTGCCGCAGCCCTCGGACCTCTAGCCGAATCAATCGTTGTCTCAGATCTAGCGGCCGCAGTTCACGCGGTTTCAATGTTGAAGTCAGAGTCCGCTGGGCAATCTGAACTTCTCGTTGTCGACGGTGACTTTTCAAATGGCAAGAGCGCACCATCTGGATATTCCGCACTCGCATCCCTCATTAAATCTGATGGTCTCGATGAGATGATTCAAGCGCTTCTTGGTGGAGTGATTGCTGTAGACGATCTGGCAAGCGCAGAGCGCCTGGTCACGCAACATCCGGAACTCATCGCAGTAACTCGCGATGGAGATCTCATTAGCCGCAACCGAGTACGCGGAGGCTCTGCTGGAACCAATAGCGCAATCGAAATATCTGCACTTATCGAGCGCACTCGTACATCTCTCAACGAAATCATTTCAAAGTGTGACTCTCTAAAATTCGAACTCTCTAAATCTGTCACCGCCCTTGAAATTGCGCAGAAAGCCCATGATCAGGCGCTTGCTGGACTCAATGAGTCCGATGCCAAGATGTCTGGCTTGGCTGAGCAGATGGCCGTTGCCGGGCAGAATGTAAAGAACGCGCAAGCCGAAGTTGAACGCTTAAATGCATCGCATACTGCTGCAAGTGAGCAACGCGCATCAGATGAACGCGATCTTGAAGTTGCGATCGCACAATTTGATTCACATCAAACTCCGCCAGAGCCTGATCTCAGGACTTTGGATGAGATTCGTGCACGCGTCACCGCGGCTCGCGCCGTGGAAGTTGAGGCTCGCCTTGAGCTTCGCACCATGGAAGAGCGCATCACTGCAGTTGCAGATCGCGCCGCCACTTTGGAGCAGAGCGCACAAGCAGAGCGCGATAACGCGGTTAAAGCAATTGCACGTATGGCAGAACGCTCCATCGCGGCAACGAAAGCTCGCGAGATTGCAGATCTTGCCTATGAAGCGTTGATTCAACTTGAAGTTACCTTGGCAAAGGCGCTCACAGAGCGCGAAAGACTTGAGGCCTCTCGTACCGACCGTGAAGGTGAAACTCTTAACGTCCGCGGAAAGATTCGTGAACTCACCGCAGAGTTGGAGCACCTCACTTCAAGTGTGCACCGCGATGAGATTGTGCGGGCCGAACAACGTCTTCGCATCGAACAATTAGAACTCCGCGCCGTTGAAGAGCTTGGCGTCGACGTTGACACTCTCGTCAATGAATATGGTCCAGATAAAGATGTACCAACCGTTATTGAAGATGAAGAAGGTAACTTCGTTCCGGGAGATCTCATTCCTTATCGTCGTGACCAACAAGAGAAACGTCTGGCTCAAGCCGAGCGCGGTCTTGCCATGCTGGGAAAGATCAACCCACTTGCTCTTGAAGAGTACAACTCTCATGAAGAACGATTGAAATATTTGGCCGAACAGTTGGAGGATCTCAAGAAGACCAAGAGAGATTTGCTCGACATTATTAAAGAGGTTGATGAGAAGGTCGTTGAAATCTTTAGCGAGGCTTACCATGACACTGCTCGCGAGTTCGAGAAGATTTTTGCTCGTTTATTCCCTGGTGGAGATGGAAAGTTAATTCTCACCGATCCAGATAACATGATGACGACAGGTGTTGATGTGGAAGCGCGTCCGCCAGGAAAGCGCGTAAAGCGACTCTCCTTGCTATCAGGTGGAGAGCGTTCTCTCGTTGCCGTGGCCATGCTGGTTGCTATCTTTAAAGCTCGCCCAAGTCCGTTCTATGTTATGGATGAGGTTGAAGCAGCGCTCGATGATACGAACCTCAGCCGCCTGCTTGGAGTCTTTGAAGAGTTGCGTGAAAAATCTCAACTGATCATCATTACTCACCAGAAGCGCACCATGGAAATTGCCGATGCGCTCTATGGCGTAACTATGCGCGGTGATGGAGTTTCAGAAGTGATCTCTCAACGCCTACGTGAATCTGAATCCGTCTAATAAAGCGGTTCTAGTCCATGGCTCTCTTTAGCAAAATCTTTGCCAAACTTCGTATCGGTGGAGTCTCAGATAGCGATTGGGATGAACTTCGCTCCTCACTCATCGAATCTGATTTAGGTGCAAAGTTAAGTGATGAGATAGTTTCGATTGCGCGCGCTTCAAAATCAGAGAGCGCAGAATCTGCAGTTCGCACAGCTCTCGAAGGCGCACTCACCACTTCATCTCGCGATGTGAAAGTTGCTGAAGGTAGAACCACAACCATTCTCGTTGTCGGTGTAAATGGAACTGGAAAAACTACATCGGTTGCCAAACTTATGAAGGCTCTCAAAGATGGTGGGAACGATGTAGTTGTAGTTGCAGCAGATACCTTCCGCGCCGCAGCGATTGAGCAACTCCAAACGTGGGGCGCTCGAATTGGTGTGCCGGTTGTTGCTGGCAAGTTTCAAGGAGATCCTGCTTCGGTTGTCTTTGATGGCGTGAAAGTTGCCGGCGAGAGCCAGGCGGATTACCTCATCGTTGATACCGCGGGCCGGCTCCACACCAAATCAAATCTCATGGATGAGCTCGCCAAGATTAAAAGGGTGCTCGACAAGTCCGGGGGAGTTGATGAAGTCCTATTGGTAGTAGATGCCACAACGGGACAAAATGGTATTAATCAGGCAAAAAGCTTCACTGAATCGGTCGCGGTCACTGGTTTGATCCTGACCAAGATGGATGGTTCGGCAAAAGGTGGGATTGCTCTGGCAATCGAGCGAGAGACCGCCATCCCGATTAAGTTCGTAGGAACCGGGGAGGGCGCAGATGACTTCGGCACCTTTGAACCCGACTCGTATATTTCGGGGCTGATTGGTTCCGAATAGCCTTAACGTCTGTTAAATTAACGCCGTTCGCAAGACGAAAAAGTCAGTGCCAGTGTCGGCCCACTTTCTTCGGACCTCTCAATGATGAGATCTCCTCACCTTAAAATAAAAATGGAGAATCTATGCATTTCTTAATGGGCACAGCTGTATCCGCAGCAGCAACCACAACCGATGCCAGTAACCACGCTGATACAGCCTGGGTATTAGTGTCTTCTGCTCTCGTACTTCTTATGACTCCTGGTCTCGCATTCTTCTACGGCGGCATGGTTCGCGGTAAGAATGTTCTGGGAATGTTGGCACAGAATTTTGTAACCATGGGTATGGTTTCAATTCTTTGGATTCTAGGCGTTTACTCATTGGCATTTAATGGAACAGGTGGATTGATCGGTAACCTCCATCAATTCGGTTTGAATCATATTTGGGAACAACCAACAGGATTTGCCCTCACAACTCCTCCAATTGTTTTCGTTGCCTTCCAGTTGATGTTCGCAATCATTACTCCAGCACTTATTACTGGTGGAACAGCTGATCGTTTGAAGTTCGGTAGCTGGGTTGCTTTCTCATCACTCTGGTTAGTACTTGTTTATGCACCAGTTGCTCACTGGGTATTCTCACCAGCCGGCTGGTTGTTTAAGAAGGGTGCTGAAGACTTCGCGGGCGGAACTGTTGTTCACGCTAATGCTGGTGCCGCAGCGCTTGCAGTTATTCTCGTAGTCGGAAAGCGCAAGGGCTGGCCAAAAGAGCGTATGCGTCCACACAATGTTCCATACGTACTTCTAGGCGCAGGTCTCTTGTGGTTCGGTTGGTTCGGCTTTAACGCTGGATCAGCTCTTTCAGCTAACACCTTGTCTGCTTATGCATTTGTTAACACCAACACTGCAACAGGTGCTGCACTCATCGGTTGGATCTTGACTGAAAAGATTCGCGATGGTCACTCAACAACACTTGGTGCCGCATCCGGTGCCGTCGCTGGTCTTGTAGCAATCACACCTGCATGTGGTTACGTCAGCCCAGTTGGTTCCATCGTGATCGGTATCCTCGCTGGAATCGTTTGCTGCTTGGCTACTGGTTTGAAGAACCTCTTCAAGTTTGATGATGCTCTTGATGTCGTCGGCGTTCACCTTGTGGGCGGCGTGCTTGGAGCTCTCTTGATCGGTCTCTTCGGAACCGCAATGGTCAACGGTGCAAATGGTGTCTTCTACAAGGGTGGATGGACTCTCATGGGTCACCAAGCTCTTGCAGTAGTAGCTGTTGTTGCTTACTCCTTCATTGTCACCT
Source organism: uncultured Actinomycetes bacterium (assembly GCA_903891755.1). Taxonomy (GTDB): domain Bacteria; phylum Actinomycetota; class Actinomycetes; order Nanopelagicales; family Nanopelagicaceae; genus PALSA-747. The sequence continues at coordinate 7,263 of CAITFY010000042.1, forward strand.
ATATCCTCGCTCAAATCTTGGATAAGACGATTGGATTGCGCGTCTCTGAAGAGGATGAAGCCGCTGGCCTCGACCTCTCACAGCACGCTGAAACTGCATACGAGTCCGCCACATTTAGTGATGGATCTCGTTTCCTTTCCAATTTCACCTCAAACAACTAATCCACTAAGGGGCAAAAATGAAACTCATTACAGCAATCATCAAGCCATTTAAGTTGGATGATGTTAAGAATGCTCTTAATGCCTTTGGTATTACTGGCATGACAGTCTCAGAGGCTATGGGATTTGGTCGTACACGTGGACACACCGAGGTTTATCGCGGTGCTGAATACACCATCGACCTGATTCCAAAAATCCGCCTAGAGGTTGTTGTCGATTCAGCTGATGCAGATAAGGTCATTGACGTGATCGTCAAGGCTGCATCAACCGGCGCCATTGGGGACGGAAAGGTCTGGTCAGTTCCTGTTGACCATATCGTTCGTGTTCGCACTGGTGAGCGTGGAGTCGACGCAATTTAAGTAACCCTTTAAGTAGGCTACCTCTATGGGTACTAGAGAGCGCCGCGAAAGATCTGATGCGAGTGATCGTGAGCTCGTTGAACTCTTTCGCGGCGCTCTCGCTATTTCAGGTGTGACAGAAAAACAGATTGCACTTGCCGCCGTAGGTGGTTTTGGTCGAGGTGAACTATCTCCAGGATCTGATTTAGATATTCTCTTTATTCATACCGGGTTAGCAGAATCAACGCTGAGCGCCTTTGTAAAAGCGATGCTGAATCCGCTCTGGAGTGTGGGGCGCCAGGTTGATTACTCAGTTCGAACTCGCGCTGAAACCAAGTCGGTTGCTCGTGGAGATATCAAGGTAATCATGGGTCTACTTGACCTCCGACATGTTGCTGGAAATATTTACCTCACCGAATCGCTTTCTGCACAATCACAGAAGCAGTGGAGAAATAAATTTCGTTCCTATCTCCCGATGATTCGCACGACCATAAAAGAGAGAACTGAAACCTTTGGAGAGCTCGCATTCTTGTTAGAACCAGACCTCAAAGAAGCTCGAGGCGGTTTACGGGATATAAATACCATTCGCGCCATCTCAAAGAGTGAATTCGTTCCGGTTTCATTAGATCGCTTGGCGGCGGCGGAAGCTCTCTTCTCGCAAGTTCGCGATGTGTTGCATACCGTGACGGGAAGATCGCGAGATCAACTCTTACTTACCGAGCAGGATGCTGTCGCTGCAGCGATGGAATATGTAGACGCAGATGCCTTGATGCTCGAGCTCTCCAGAGCAGCCAGAACTGTTGATTACGTAATGCAGTTGAGCTGGTTTGAGATTGAAAGACGCCTACATCGAATTTCGCTGAAACGCTCAAAGAGTGTTCCGCTTGCGAAGGGTTTAGTGAGATTCCGCAATGAGATACGTGTAGAAATTGGGTATGACATTGCACGTGATCCGGGGATCGGATTGCGCGCTGCGGCGCTTGCTGCCCAACGAGGAGTTCGAATCTCCCTTGAAAGTATTGAGCGCTTAGCTGATGAGTTTGCGCTGCTTCCGACGCCATGGCCACGGCAATCGCGTGAGGATCTAGTTGCTCTCATCGGAGCTGGCGAGGCAATGATTCCAATCTTTGAATCGTTAGATCAAGAAGACCTTATGAGCCGTTGGATTCCTGAGTGGTCACATATGCGCTTCTTGCCACAACGCAATGTGCTCCATCACCACACAGTTGATAGACATATGTTGGAGACTGCCGTTCGTGCAGCGGCGCTCACTCGTGAAGTTCATCGACCAGATCTTCTCCTTGTCGGCGCACTCCTTCATGACATTGGTAAGGGATATCAAGGAAAAGATCATTCTGAGTATGGCGCTGAATTAATTCACCCGCTTGCCAGGCGCCTCGGATTTAGCGAGAACGATGCCGTAACTCTGGCAAAGATGGTCGAGCATCACCTTCTGCTACCGACTGTCGCAACCAGGCGAGATATTGATGATCCAAAAACTATCGAGTATGTGAAATCTCTCGTCGATAATGCAGAACTCTTAGAGCTCTTGCATGCTTTGAGTATTGCTGATGGAGAAGCAACCGGTCGAACCGCATGGAGTGAGTGGAAAGCTGGTCTCGTTGAAAATCTCGTAGAGAGAACTCTCGCCGCAATGCAGGGAGTGACACCTCCACCTCAGCCAGAGCTCACCTCGCAACAATTAGCGAAGGTCTCTGATGGCTCGCTCTCTCTGGAGATCTTTGATTTAGGTGATGTTCTAAATCTAGAGATTGTCGCTCCAGACCGGGTTGGTCTGCTCTCTGCTATCACCGCCGTTTTTGCCGTGACACGCCTTGATGTGCGATCGGCTAAGACTCGAACTGTTGATGGTATTGCTGTCATGAACTGGATTGTGAATGTTGATGTCAATCTTCCGACTCCTTCGCCAGAGCGTTTGCTTGATCTCATTGAGCGAGCACTTGTTGGAACCGAAGATTTGCGAGTTCGCATCGAGGAGCGCATCCGCTCCTATCGCAGAAGGCCGGGAATATTAGTTCCGCCTCCAGTCGTCACGGCGATTACCCAAATTGTTACAGATGCCACGATTATTGAAGTGCGTATGCACGATCGTCCAGCGCTCTTACATACTGTTGCCACCGCAATCACTGAATTTGGCGTTGATATCAGGGGAGCGATTGTTTCAACCCTTGGCGCAGAAGCCTTCGACACCCTGTACGTCACCGACCTAGGTGGCGCTCCGCTCGCACACGACCAAGCGGTGGACCTTGCTATAGCCCTTGAGAATATTCTCACGGCGCAGGACTAGTACCCTAAGCCCGTGTTTGATTCCCTCTCTTCAAAATTCGCCTCTGCCTTTAGCTCTCTACGTTCCCGCGGACGCATTAAATCCTCAGATGTAGAGGAGATTGTCGCGGAGATTCGTAGCGCGCTGATTGAATCAGATGTAGCCCAAGAGGTAGCGAAGAGTTTTGGCGATCGAATCCAAGAGTTAGCTCTCCCAGAGTTAGAGCGCATCAACAAGAGCACCAATCCTTCTCAAGGCATCTTTGAGATTATTAACGCCGAGCTCACCAAGGTTCTGGGTGGTCAGACCCGCCGTATTCGTATGGCGAAAAAAGGACCGACTGTTGTCATGTTGGTTGGTCTGCAAGGTGCAGGTAAAACTTCGTTAGCTGGAAAGCTAGCCCAATACTTAAAGAGCCAAGGCAATACACCTCTACTAGTCGCTTCGGATTTACAACGTCCAAATGCAGTTACTCAATTGCAGCAGGTGGGTGCAAGTGTTGGGGTTCCGGTATTCGCACCAGAGCCAGGCAATGGCGTTGGCGATCCGGTAAAAGTTGCGCAGGCTGGTAAAAAATTCGCGGAAGATAAATTACATAACTTTGTAATCGTAGATACGGCTGGACGACTTGGCGTTGATGCTGAGTTGATGAATCAGGCGAGTCGAATTCGAGACGCTGTTAAACCCGATGAAATTCTATTTGTTGTTGATGCGATGCTCGGACAAGATGCCGTTCGTACCGCGCAGAGCTTCTTGGAGGGCGTCGGATTTGATGGAGTTGTCTTAACAAAACTTGATGGTGATGCCCGCGGTGGCGCCGCGCTTTCAATCGTCACTCTCACGCAACGTCCGATTATGTTCGCAGCGACCGGTGAGAAAACTTCTGATTTTGATCTCTTCCATCCAGATCGCATGGCCTCTCGAATATTGGGCATGGGCGATGTGGCAACTTTGGCCGAGCAAGCGAAGGCGGCTCTAGATCCAGACCTGACCAAGAAATTTGAAGAGAAGTTTGCTGCTGGTGACGATTTCACTCTGATGGATTTCCTATCTCAACTCCAAGCCCTCAAGAAGATGGGCTCAATGTCCAAGATGCTTGGAATGCTTCCGGGAATGAATAGCGGCGCGATGAAGAAGCAACTCGATAATTTGGATGAGGGTGAACTCGTCCGCACTGAGGCAATCATCCAATCGATGACGCCGGCTGAGCGACACGATGTAAAGATTTTAAATGGCTCCAGGCGTGCTCGAATTGCCAAGGGAAGTGGTCGGGCGGTGTCTGAGGTGAACAACCTCGTCGACCGATTCACCGGCGCCCAGAAGATGATGCGTCAGATGAGAAATGGGGGAGGGATGCCTCCAGGCATGCCGCCAATTCCAGGAATGGCAGGGATGCCTAAGATGAATAAGCAGCTCCCGCCTAAGAAGAAGTCCAAATCTGGAAATCCAGCTAAGCGGGCGGCGGAACAGGGCTAAAGCTCCGATTCGGCCCAATGCGCCAATTTGGCCAGCGTGGCTCGAGGTGGCAAGATTGGCCCCCTGTGCAAGGGCCCTCTACCCCTACACAACCCATCCAATATGGATTGAGATTTGCCTGTCGCTCCCACTGACAGCGTGATGATCGAACCGAATTACCCAAGGAGTAACCACACACGTGGCCGTTAAAATTAAATTGATGCGTTTCGGAAAGATCCGCACCCCGCATTACCGTATCGTCGTTGCAGATGCTCGTACCGCTCGCGATAGCCGTGCTATCGAGGAGATCGGTCGCTACAACCCAAACTCTGAACCTTCATTCATTCAGGTAAACGGTGAGCGCGCTGCATACTGGCTCGGAGTCGGTGCACAACCAACAGAGGCTGTAGAGGCAATCTTGAAGGTTACTGGCGATTGGCAGAAGTTCAAGGGTCTTCCTGGAACAGAGGGAACTCTTCGTCATGCAGAACCAAAGCCAGATAAGCGCATTGCGTACGAGGCTGCCGTTAAGGATGCGATGAATGAGCCTGCTGATGGCGCAACAACTGCAAAGAAGAAGGCTGCAGATAAGTTGGCTGCAAAGAACAATCCTGTAGTTGAAGAAGCTGCTCCAGTTGTTGATGTCCCAGCCGTTGAAGAAAGTGCTGAGGCAGTGGTTCCTGCTGTAGATGCTGCGTCAGAAGAAAACTTGCCTGTAACTGAAGAAGCGAGCGCTGAATAACCATGATTGACGAGGCTCTCGAACATCTCGTAAAGGGAATCGTTGATAACCCAGAAGAGGTTGTCATTTCTGAGAAGACTCATCGCCGTGGAACCACTTTAGAAGTGCGCGTGCACCCAGAAGATATTGGCAAGGTGATTGGTCGCAATGGCCGCACCGCACGCGCTCTTCGCAC
>CAITFY010000043.1 GCA_903891755.1 uncultured Actinomycetes bacterium
GTTAGCACCAATAAATAGTCTGTGGCGGGCTTTAATTGCACCCTGATTGAGCCATCCTTAGGATTACCCCGTTCATCAAAAAAAGGGGAAATCCGTGTCAGATAAATCCACCACAACGCGCTCTCACCGTCGCCTGGTATTTGCCGCCTCGGTCGTAGCCATTCTCTGGCTCTTCATCAGCAGCGCAACTGGTCCGCTCTTTGGAAACCTCTCCACGGTTCAAAAGAACGATAACTCAAAATTCTTGCCGGCTGGAGTTGAATCCTCGAAGGCATCTGATGCCATTCTGAAGTTCTCCGATAACACGATCAATAATCAATTCCCAACCCTTATTCTCTTTGAAGGTAAGGCTGATGCGGCGAAGGTCGCTTCTGCAAATGTATTTGTGCAGGGCTTAGTTGCTAAAAATCTTGTGGATTCCAAGGGCCAACTCATTAAAGATGCCAAGGGAAATCCGGTCTCAATTCCAATTTCTAAATACTTAGCTCCAGGTGCACAAATTGGTGCATTCCCATCAGCGAAGAACGATGCAATCCTGGCCAACGTTCCTCTTGATTCGAAATCTGCGGGCGATATCTTGCCTAGCAAGAAGCCAGTTCTCCCTGCGATCGTCACCACTATTCGCTATTACTCAACGCAATATGCCAGTGCTAATGGATTTGTAACTCACACCACTGGTCTTGGTGGACTCTTCGCAGATCTCTTCGATGCATTTAGCGGACTCGATTCCAGCTTGCTCTTGGTGACCGGCGGAGTCATTGCAATAATTTTGATCTTTGTCTATCGCTCTCCAGTTCTCTGGATCTTGCCTCTCATCTCCGCGGGTTTTGCGTTGACCCTTGCAGGTGGAGTGATTTACGAACTCGCTAAGCACAATGTCATTACCTTGGATGGACAGTCACAGGGAATTCTCTCTGTGCTAGTTCTTGGTGCGGCAACCGATTACGCGCTCCTGTTAATTGCTCGTTATCGCGAGGAGCTCCACCACTTTGAGCATCGCGTAGATGCGATGAAGGTGGCATGGCGCGGTGTCGTTGAACCGATCATCGCATCTGGAACAACTGTTGCACTTGGCTTACTCGTTCTCTTGCTCTCACAACTTACAAATAACCGCGGTCTTGGACCTGTCGGTGCAATTGGAATCGTCTGCGCAATGGTCACAATCCTGACTTTGCTTCCAGCCCTGCTTGTAATTTTCGGTCGTTGGATTTTCTGGCCAAAGCGTCCAAAGCACAACACTGAAGATGAGAAGCTCACAGGTATCTGGTCGAAGGTTGCTAAGTCAACAGAACAAAGTCCACGCAAATATTGGTCTGCTGCAATTCTTGTACTTGTAATTCTTGCGGCATTTGCCGCCACATTGCATCCAAATGGTCTCTCGACCGCGCAGTCATTCACTAAGCGCACTGATTCCGTTATCGGGCAAGAACAGTTGACGACCTACTTCCCTGGTGGACAAGGTCAACCAACTCAAGTTGTTGTAAGCGCCGACAAGGTTCAGGCCGTTACATCAAAGTTGCTTTCAATTAAGGGAGTAAGTGATGTAACTCCAACATTTACGGCTCCAGGAAGTACTGAAGCGAAGATCGTGGCTGGCAATGAACTCCTCAATGTCACTCTTGCATACGGACCAGATACGGCCGCAGCAATTAAATTGATTCCACCAATTCGCTCATCAGTACACGCGATTGATGCGACATCACTTGTTGGTGGCACCACAGCTGTTTACTACGACATCGATGCTGCAACCCGTCACGATCAAAAGGTGATCATTCCGGTGATCTTGCTCTTGATTGCGATTATCTTGGGTCTCTTGTTGCGCTCTATCGCCGCAGCTCTACTGCTCTTGGGCTCAGTTGTAATCTCTTACTACGCGACCCTCGGAGCATGTTCGATTGCCTTCCACCATATGTTCCACTTCGCCGGTGAAGATTCATCCTTCCCACTCTTCGCCTTCGTCTTCTTGGTGGCGCTGGGTATCGACTACAACATCTTCCTGATGACTCGGGTACGTGAGGAGACCATCAAATCTGGCACCCGCGCGGGAATGACCAAGGGTGTAACTGTTACAGGTGGCGTGATTACCTCCGCAGGTATTGTCTTGGCAGCAACCTTCAGCGTGCTGGGCATCTTGCCTCTGGTCTTCTTAGCCGAACTTGGCTTTGCAGTCGCCTTTGGAGTTCTGCTCGACACCCTCCTTGTTCGTTCCATCCTGGTTCCAGCGCTGGTTCACAGCATTGGGCCAAAAGTCTGGTGGCCTTCTAAACTGCAGCATGATTAATTTTTCTGCAGAAGTCAGCGCAGCGAAGCAGGCTGGAAAGCCGATCGTTGCGCTGGAATCCACCATCATCAGCCATGGACTTCCCCGCCCTCGCAACCTTGAGGTAGCGCGAGAGGTCGAAGAAATTGTTCGTGCAGCAGGCGCAGTTCCAGCCACAATCGCTTTGATTGATGGCGTTGTTCATGTTGGTCTGGAAAGCCATGAGCTGGAGCGAATCGCAAATGATGACGGGGTAGTCAAGGCATCAACCCGCGACCTCGCTGTTATCGAAGCAACGAAGAAGTCAGCTGCAACAACAGTTGCTGCAACCGCTCACATTGCCCATCTCGCTGGGATTTCAGTCTTTGCAACGGGTGGTCTTGGTGGAGTACACCGCGGACATTCATATGATGAATCCGCTGATTTGATTGCACTCTCTGAAACTCCGATTGTGATCGTCTGTGCTGGTGTGAAATCAATCTTGGATGTTCCAGGAACTCTTGAACGTTTAGAAACATTTGCTGTTCCAGTATTGGGATATGGAACCAATAAGTTCCCAGGTTTCTATCTCACCGAATCAGGTTACGAGATTGAACACCGCGTGGACTCTGTTGCAGAGATTGCCGAAATTTGGAGCAATCGCTTTGATCTTCAGACAAATGATCGCGCAATCGTAGTTGCGAATCCAGTTGAGAAGCAGATGGATCTCGCGCTTCACAATCGGATTTTAGAATCAGGTTTGAAGGCGGCGGACGATAATCACATCACCGGTAAAGCCGTTACTCCTTTCTTGCTTGAATATTTCCATACTCAGAGCCAAGGTGAGTCTTTACGAGTGAATATCGACATCATTAA
>CAITFY010000044.1 GCA_903891755.1 uncultured Actinomycetes bacterium
GCGGGGACCGATGTGAGTGCCAAGTAATTCTGGAGGAACTGCGATACCGGTCCAGCGTTGAATAGTCTGGCGCTCTAGGGCATCGTTGTTATCGCTCGTCCAGAAACGATCGACGTAATCGATAACGCCTAGATCAATTCGACCTCCGCCTGATGCGCAACTTTCTATCTCTAACTCTGGATGGCGCTTCTTAAGCTCTGCGAACAAGCGATAGATAGCAGCCGCTTGATTGTGGAGAGCGGCCTGACCTAAGTGTCCGCCATCGATAATCATGCGGTTGTGATCCCATTTAATGTAAGCAATGTTGTATTCAGTAAGGATTGCATCAACCTGCCCCAGTACGTGCTCAAATGCCCCAGGATGGGTGATATCAAGTACTTGCTGGTGACGAGCTGGGGGAGGTGTACGTCCCGCTTCGTGCAAAATCCATTCGGGGTGTGCGCGGTAGAGATCAGAGTCAGGGTTAACCATCTCGCCCTCAAACCAGAGCCCAAACTCCATGCCCTTGTCATTGATGTATTTAATGATTGGCCCTAGACCATCCGGCCAGACGCTCTTATCGACAACCCAATCGCCTAAGCCTGCTTGATCATGGCGACGCAAGTGGAACCAGCCATCATCGAGGACAAAGCGCTCTACGCCAACTTCCGCTGCGGCATCAACGATCGCCTTAATCTTCTCATCGTCATGGTCGAAATCAATCGCCTCCCAGACATTGAGGGTGATTGGACGAGGGCGAATATTCGTCGGATGCTGGGGACGGGAACGTAACCAGCGGTAGTAGTTATGGCTCAAACCATCTAGACCTTGGTTGGAGTAATTTGCCACGACGGGAGGCACTTCATAACTCTGACCTGCTGCAATGAAAATCTCACCAGGAAGTAGAAGTTCTCCAGCGCCGATGGAGGTCTCACCGGTAGCCAAGCGCTCCACATGATGGACGGAGTTTCCGCTCCACGCTACTGAGAGTCCCCAGACCTCGCCCTGCTCGAATCCCGCGCCCTGTGTGAGTGCCAGTTGAGCAATCGTGTAGTCGTGGCCGCTGCGACCCTCACGCATCTCACGTGAGGTAAGGCCGTAGCGAATCGCGCTGCGTTGTGGGTGGCGCTCACGCGACCAACGACCAGTGAAGTCAAGTACATCATGAGCTCTATCTGGAAGAGGCAACCAATAGGTAAAAGCTTCGAGATTGTAAGAATCCTCGCCGGTGTTTGTGAGTACGGCACTTGCGCGCAAAATTCCAAATTCATTGAGTTGATAGCTCATCACGAGTTTGAGCTCAGCAGTCGAATCAGCGAAATGCGCCTCAAGTGAGTTTGAGGTGTGATCTATCTTGCTAAGCGAGAAGAGTGTGGACCAGGCCTTGCCATTGCGGTGCCCATTGATTGTTGGGTGGCCTAGGAATCCGCGCGAGTGCTCGCGCATGACGCCAGTCTCAACCGGAAAATCAAAACTCGCATGTGCAATCGAATTTGTGGTCGCCGCCTTGAGACCGCTGCTTGAAGTTGGAAGAGCAGCGCCCCAGTGCTTGATAACTAAATTGTTATTTGATGTATCAAAAATAATTGAGGAGGTTGGTGAAGAGAGGGTAATTAAATCCGAGGTAGCCAATTTTCCTCCTATTGAGTTATGCACGCGAGGTGCATCCTTTACTTGATAAGTAATGGGATTTAGAGTGGTTCAGTGCCAATGGCGCTAATTCCTAAATACTACTATCAAACTTTTTTGGAGTAAATGAATGAAATATTGGAATAGCCCCGAGACAAATTCAGTAAACCGCGAACCAATGCTCAACATTTCGCATGAAGATTTTGTCTCACTCGATGGACAGTGGGATTTTCAACTACTGCGCTCGCCAGATGATCAACCGGGTCGCAGCTGGACAACAATTCCTGTTCCTGGGCTATGGACAACTCAAGAAGAGTCACATCACTTCTGGGATCGTCCGATCTACACAAATGTGCAGATGCCATTTGATGATCTTCCACCCTTTGTTCCTTCATTAAATCCCGCAGGTATCTACGA
>CAITFY010000045.1 GCA_903891755.1 uncultured Actinomycetes bacterium
AGACTGCCGCAGAGTACTTTGGAATTCCTCTCTAATGAGTACTCCACTTGAAGAACTCTTTGTAAAGGTACGCGCTGAAAATCGCGCAGCGCTCATCGGCTACCTTCCAGCTGGCTTCCCAACTCAGGAAGGTTGCATCGCCGCTCTCACTGCGATGGTTGAAGGCGGAGTAGATGCCGTTGAAATTGGTTATCCCTATAGCGATCCCGTTATGGATGGCCCCGTTATTCAAGCTGCGGCAGATACCTCACTTCGCAATGGAACAGGCGCGCCAGAAGTTATGGCGACTCTTGCGGCAATTTCGAAGATTGCGCCTTCAGTTGTGATGACATATTGGAACCCCATTGAGAGATATGGCGTTGATAATTTTCTTAAGGAGCTGAAATCCAATGGCGGTTCAGGAGTTATTACTCCCGATCTAACTATCGAAGAGTCTGAGCAATGGATTGCTTCATCTACCGCACACGATACAAATCGCATTTACGTCGTTGCTCCAAGTACCTCAGATGAACGGCTGCGTAAGGTTACCCAAGCGACTTCCGGATTTGTCTACGCGGCATCCCTTATGGGAGTTACCGGTACACGCACCTCAGTCTCCAGCAGCGCCCAATCATTGGTCAGCAAGCTCAGAACCGTAACCGATCTGCCGATTGCGGTTGGACTAGGCGTATCAACTCCCGATCAAGCTCGCGAAGTGGCTCAATATGCGGATGGTGTGATTGTTGGTTCAGCTTTTATCCGCCTGCTCCAGGAGAGTTCTTCTCTCGCTGAGGGAGTCGATAAAGTCCGAGAATTGGCCAAGGATTTGTCGAGACGGTTGAGTCGGGCCTAACTAAGCCGCCACTCTGCAATAGAGTTGGCCACCATTGAGCATAAGACTGGAATCGGAGAGAGTTACAGATGGCAAGTAAAAAAGTCGATAAGCACGCCAAGCCAGCGAAGCAGGGCGATAAGTTCACTCGCTATCTCGTAATTGGAATGATTGCATTTGTTCTGATTGCCGGCCTTGGGGCTGCGCTTGCCAAGAACAGCTCAAACTCCCATGTCACCCTTCCTTCACGAGTCACCAAGAGCAATGGTTATGGAATCACATTTAATCCAACCGCCAAGGTAAAAGTTGAAATGTATGAAGATTTCCGCTGTCCAAACTGCCGCAACTTTGAAGCGGTAAATAACACCTACATTGATGGACTTGTACAAGCTGGAAAAATCCAAGCGATTTACCACCCAATGCACTTCATTGCCTCAGACTCGGAGCTCACCGCTGCGGCTGCCGCATGTGCTTCGGATCAAGGTAAGTATCTTCAGATGCACACGGCGCTCTATGTAAATCAGCCAACTTCGGCTCAGATGGCGGAAAATTCACCATACTGGACCAATGCAACCTTGATTCTGCTTGGGCATTCGATTGGTATTACGGCGAAATCTTTTGACACCTGCATCACCAGTGGAAAGTATCTCAACTGGGCAACCAAGATTAATGATGACGCTGCTGCGAAGAACATCAATGCAACACCAACAGTGATCGTTAACGGCAAGACTCTTCCACTTGCAACCGATTACGATGCAAAGAAGTTTGCCAAGGTTCTTACAGATCTCGGCGTTAAGTAGCCCACTCCTTGTTCGATCGCTTTATCCCAACTCCATCGAGTAATTCGATTGAGTTGGGAGCGATAACAATTCATTACTACGCCTTATCGATTCTTGTAGGAATTCTCGCCGCGCTGGCTCTCGGTTCATACCGCTGGAAGCGTTCCGGGGGAGTTAGTTTTGAGCTCTATGACCTCGCTATTTATGTCATCCCTGCCGGAATTCTCGGCGGACGGATCTATCACGTCATCACAACTCCCGAACTTTATTTTGGTTCTTCAGGTCATTTTCAAAACGCCTTTAAAATTTGGGAAGGTGGAATGGGCATTTGGGGTGCGGTCGCCCTTGGTACGGCTGTGGCTTTTCTCTACTTTAAGAGCAAACCTCGCAGCGTTTCATTTCCCGCAGCGCTGGATGCACTTGCTCCCGGAATATTGATTGCGCAAGGAATTGGACGTTGGGGAAATTGGTTTAATCACGAGCTCTTTGGTAGCCCGACAACCCTTCCTTGGGGTTTGAAAATTCCTCCTGCTGATCGCCCTACCGGTTATTCACAGTTCTCCACCTTCCACCCAACATTTCTCTACGAATCACTCTGGTGCTTTATCTGTGCGCTGATAATTTTGGTCCTCCCACGGGTCAAGAAACTAAAACCCGGAAATACCTTTCTTCTCTACATATTTCTCTACTGCTTGGGGCGCATGGGAATCGAAGCACTCAGAATTGATTTCGCCCACCGAATCTTGGGGCTGCGCCTTAATGTTTGGGTTGCCCTCATTGGGGCGGGAGTTTCGGCATTGTTCATATTTAAAAGAGAGCGTGCGCCCAATCCTGAGAACTTGAGTTAGGTAAGATATTCGTATGAGTTTAGAAGCCGTATATAAGCGCAACGAGCATCACCGCGGCAGCAAATCAGGTTGGCTGCGTGCCGCCGTCCTTGGTGCAAACGATGGGCTCGTCTCAAATGCCTCACTCCTGATTGGAGTGGCGGCCGCAGGTCGAAGCAGTTTTCTTGCAATCGCCGGTATCTCAGGAATTGCAGCTGGGTCAATGTCGATGGCGGTTGGCGAATATATTTCGGTTCAGTCCCAAGCAGATATTGAAGCTTCAGATCGCCAGATGGAGATTGACCACCTCGCCCTAGATCCCGAGGGGGAGTTGGAAGAGCTAACTCAGATTTATCAAGAACGTGGACTTGAGCGCCCTCTTGCCGAGCAAGTTGCGGCAGCGCTCACGGCGAAAGATCCTCTCGCCGCTCACTTGCGTGATGAACTTGGGCATCATGAGAATAACGAGGCAAAGCCAGCGCAAGCTGCAATCGCTTCGGCAATTAGCTTCGCCTTGGGAGCCACCATCCCGCTCATAGGGGCTCTCATCGGTGGGACCGGCACCAAAGTCTCGCTCATCATTCTCTTTGCGATGATTGGGCTCTTTACCACTGGAGCTATCTCTTCGCGTTTAGCTGGATCCCCTTTGATTCGCACAGTCCTGCGTGTGTTGATCGGGGGAGCCATAGGTATGGCAATCACCGCTGGTATTGGAGCGCTCGCTCACATCTAGCCCTTGCTTGATTACTTTTAAGTAATCGTGGCACCAGAGCGCCTGCCTAATTGATACTCTTTTCCACTGCCTGGGTTCTCCTGGGCGTTCTGCTGTTGGGCCACTGACGTCCCGACCGTTCTTTAGGAGCGATCGTGACCCTCTTTTCTTCTCTGCCACCTGCACAAGGGCTCTACAACCCTGCGGATGAACACGATGCCTGTGGCGTTGCGATGATTGCGACACTCAAGAAAGAGGCAACGCACGAGATCGTCTCCCAAGCTCTCACCGCACTTCGCAATCTTGAACACCGTGGAGCATCAGGCGCAGAACCAGATAGTGGCGATGGCGCAGGAATATTAATTCGGATTCCCGATGAGTTTTATCGCAGCGTCGTTGAATTCGATCTTCCACCGGCCGGTTCTTACGCAACAGGTATCGCATTTATAGATAAAGAGTTTGATGACCTGCCAGGCGTTGTGAAGATTGCCGAAGAAGAGAACCTCACCATTCTGGGATGGCGTGAACTTCCCACAGATGACTCATCTCTTGGTACAACAGCACTCTCCGTGATGCCACGTTTCGTGCAACTCTTTATCGCAGGTAAGAACAATGAGAGCGATTTAGAGCTCGATCGTCTCGCATTCTGTTTCCGCAAGAGAGTTGAGCATGCGTTACCCATCTATTTCCCATCACTTTCAGCGCGCACCATTGTTTACAAGGGCATGCTTACAACCGGACAACTTGAGGAGTTCTTCCCAGATCTCTCCAACGAATTAGTGAAATCTCCACTCGCACTTGTCCACTCACGTTTCTCTACAAATACCTTCCCATCGTGGCCATTAGCTCACCCATATCGCTACATCGCGCATAACGGCGAGATCAATACCGTTCGCGGAAATCGAAACTGGATGCGCGCTCGCGAGGCGCTACTTTCTAGCCCACTTATTCCGGGAGATATTTCCCGTCTCTTCCCGATCGTTGATGCATCTGGAAGTGACTCTGCATCATTTGATGAGGTACTCGAACTTCTCTATCTCACCGGTCGCTCATTGCCACACTCAATTTTGATGATGATCCCTGAAGCCTGGGAGAACAGCACAACGATGTCGCAAGAGCGTAGAGATTTCTATGCTTTCCACTCATCTCTGATGGAGCCATGGGATGGACCTGCCTGCGTTACCTTTACAGATGGATCTCAAGTTGGCGCCGTACTCGATCGCAATGGTCTTCGCCCTTCTCGCTTCTGGGTAACTGATGATGGTCTAGTAATTCTCGCCTCTGAAGTTGGCGTACTTGATATCGACCCATCGAAGGTAGTTCGCAAGGGACGCTTGCAACCTGGCCGTATGTTCCTGGTCGATATTGCTGAAGGTCGCATCATTGAAGATGGAGAGATTAAAGACTCTCTCGCTGCTTCGCATCCTTATGGTGAATGGTTGGGCGAGGGAATTGTCCGCCTGGCTGATCTTCCATCGCGTGAGCACATCATCTATCCGCACTCGTCAGTTCTACGTCGTCAGCGCGCATTTGGTTACACCGAAGAAGAGTTACGTATCATCATCGCGCCAATGGCTAAGAATGGTGCAGAGCCGCTTGGTTCAATGGGTACAGATAGCCCGATCGCAGCGCTCTCCGATAAGCCTCGCTTGCTCTTTGATTACTTCGCACAACTCTTCGCTCAAGTAACAAATCCTCCTCTTGATGCAATTCGTGAAGAGTTGGTTACTAGTCTTGGACAAACTATTGGAGCGGAATCAAATCTGCTCAACCCATCGGCAGATTCATGTCGTCAGATCTCACTTGATTTCCCAGTTATTGATAATGATGAGTTGGCAAAGATCATTCACGTTAATGCAGATGGTGAACATCCAAACTTCGATGCTCACGTCGTTCGCGGTCTCTTCCCAGCACTTGGTGGGGGAGAAGCGCTCCGTGACCGTATCGAGGAGATTCGCGCCGAAGTATCTGAAGCAATTTCACATGGTGCTCGCATCATTGTGCTCTCGGATAGAGATGGTGATAGCGAAGAGGCACCAATCCCAACTTTGTTATTAACCGCAGCTGTTCATCACCATCTCATTCGCGAGAAAACGCGTACTCGCGTCAGCTTAGTTATTGAGAGTGGAGAAGTTCGCGAAGTTCACCATGTTGCTCTTCTCGTGGGCTTTGGTGCATCAGCGGTCAATCCATACCTTGCTATGGAGAGCGCAGAAGATTTAGTGCGACAAGGCGTCATCACGGGCATTACTCCCGAGAAGGCAGTTGCCAATCTCATCAAATCTTTGGGCAAAGGCGTGCTGAAGGTGATGTCGAAGATGGGCATCTCAACAATCGCTTCCTATCATGGCGCTCAAGTCTTTGAGGCAATTGGACTTTCAAGTGAAGTAGTCGATGAGTATTTCACTGGCTTAACTTCAAGGCTCGGTGGAGTTTCACTCGATACCTTGGCTGAAGAGACCATTAAGCGTCACCACATTGCATACCCACCTATGGGTGATATTCCTGGAACGAAGAAGCTCCCAATCGGTGGTGAGTACCAATGGCGCCGCGAAGGTGAGCCTCACCTATTCAATCCTGAAACCGTATTTAAGTTGCAGCATGCGACTCGAGCCAAGCGTTATGACATCTTCAAGCAGTACACCACTCTGGTTGATGATCAATCAAAGAACTTGATGACCTTGCGCGGACTCTTTACCTTTAAAGAGGGGGTTCGTCGTCCTATCTCTATCGATGATGTGGAACCTGCATCTGCAATCATTAAGCGCTTTGCAACTGGAGCCATGTCCTATGGATCCATCTCGCAGGAGGCACACGAGACTCTCGCAATCGCCATGAACCGCCTTGGAGGAAAGTCCAATACCGGTGAGGGTGGAGAAGATCCTGCTCGTAATACTCCCGATGCAAATGGAGATTCACGTCGCTCATCAATCAAACAGGTTGCTTCTGGACGTTTTGGCGTAACGAGTGAGTACCTCGTGAGCGCTGATGATATTCAAATCAAGATGGCGCAAGGTGCAAAGCCTGGTGAAGGTGGACAGCTTCCTGGAAACAAGGTCTATCCATGGATTGCACAGGTTCGTTACTCAACACCTGGCGTTGGTCTTATCTCACCGCCACCACATCACGATATTTATTCAATTGAAGATCTTGCCCAGCTCATCCACGATCTTAAGAACGCAAATAAGAATGCGCGCGTTCACGTAAAGCTGGTCGCTGAAGTTGGTGTCGGAACCGTCGCTGCCGGTGTCTCTAAGGCACACGCGGATGTTGTTCTGATCTCTGGCCACGACGGTGGAACTGGTGCATCTCCACTCACATCTCTCAAGCACGCAGGTGCTCCGTGGGAGTTGGGATTAGCAGAAAC
>CAITFY010000046.1 GCA_903891755.1 uncultured Actinomycetes bacterium
GCAGCGAGTGAGAAATCAGCGGCAGTTGTACTGGCGCTTATAGTTTTGCCAGGGTTATTGGTTAACGAGATCATCCCGGCTTCCTCGGCCCGCTTCCTCTGCCCCAACATCTAAAGTCGAGACCGTTCACCCCCAGGGGTTAGGTTGCCCCTAAGTGTAAGCCAGCGCGGGTCATCGGCGTTAATCATTAATTTTGGAGAAGCAGCGAGATTGATAGCGATCAGAAGTCTCGCGTGAATGCTTGCGAGCAATCTGAGACCGAACGCTAGTTCTTATCCAATTTCTCTGTGAAGGCTCGCAGGTCAACAGAGACCGAACGCTAGTTCTTATCCAATTTCTCTGTGAAGGCTCGCAGGTCAACAGAGACCGAACGCTAATTCTTGCCCGAATTCCTGCGCGAAAGTTCGCGGGTCATCTCGCGATTCGCCTCTTTCTCCTTCAAGGTATTTCTCTTGTCATGCGCCTTTTTACCCTTGGCGAGAGCTAATTCAACCTTTGCTTTTCCATCTTTAAAATAGAGGGAGAGTGGCACCAAAGTCAGACCGCCTTGCTTGATGATGCCGGCGATCTTGTCGATCTCCTTCTTGTGCATCAAGAGCTTACGATCTCGACGTGGGGTGTGGTTATTCCACGTTCCCTCGGTGTACTCCGGAATATGGACATTGCTCAACCACAGCTCGCCGTGATTCATCATCGCAAAGCCATCAATGAGAGATGCTCTTCCAGCCCGAAGCGACTTCACCTCAGTTCCCGTAAGCATGATTCCGCACTCCCAGACATCCTCAATGAAATAGTCATGGCGGGCACTCTTGTTCTGGGCAATTAACTTACGCCCAATCTCCTTAACCATTTCATCACCCGCCCTTCGTTACGCTAATAATCGTTGCTTTGAGTTCTCTATCGTATCGTGAGCGCAAAGGGCTAGGTTGAGAATTTCTCCTCGAGCCAAACGAGAGCTCAACTCATAAGCCTAAATTCACCAAAGAAAATAACCCTCTGGAATTTCAGGTTCACTTCTTCTTGGTTGTCGAACTTCCCGAATCCAAAGCAACTAAACCTGCAAGAATCGAAATTCCCTGCGAGATAACTTTGTTTTCGGCAACTTTAAGATCGGGAGTAATTCCCACCTGATCAATTGCTCGCCCAGATGGCAGGTGATACTGACCCACCGTGATTTCTAATTGAGAACCATCAGTTAATGAGGTGATCTCTTGAACAGTTCCTTTTCCATAGGACTGATCACCAATGATGACGGCGCGGTTTCGATCTTGCAACGCTCCCGCAATAATCTCAGCAGAGCTCGCACTCTTTCCATTAATGAGCACAACCATTGGCGCGGTATCCGGATTTGAATTCGTGGAACTTAGTATCTGCGGTTCGCCATCTTTTCTGGTGTAAGAAACAATTGGCCCGGGGCTTAGGAAGTCAGAGGCGAGAGTTACCGCTTCGCTCAATACTCCCCCAGGGTTATCGCGCAGATCTAAAATGACTCCGCGAGTATGTGGGTACTTCGAAAGCGCAGTCGCAACATCATCAGCGGAATGTAGGGAGATTGCAGAAACCTGAATGTAGAGAGTCTTTGGAGCAATTTGTGAAGCGAGTACATCTCCAGTCAGAACTGATGCGCGAGTGACTACGACACTCTTTGCGGTTGCATTTCTGCTCAGCTCAAGCTGCACATCCGTATTTGGATTTCCCCGAAGCGCTCCGATGGCATCTGCCACTGTTGCATGGGCAACGTCGGCGCCATCCACAGTTAGAAGTTGATCCCCAACTTTGATACCCGCGTGGGCAGCTGGAGAATTTGGTTGCACGCTCGCTATTTCCAATTGACCATCGGTATTACGGCGGAGCCAAATACCTATCCCTGAATATCTGCCTTGCAGCGTTGCATCAAATGCCGTAGCAGTCGCCGGAGGGAAATAGTTTGACCAACGATCCTTTGTTGCCTTAAGTACCGCTTCGATGGCCGCACGCTGCAACAAGATCTCAGTCGGTGAATGTGGGTCTCCACTGGAAATTCGATCAATAGCCTGATCGATGAGCGATTGAGGATGTTGATTCTCACTTACCAAATAACCGAGTGAATAACTCACCGAAGCTACGAAAACTGTGGCTACAAGCAGCACCGCGAGGCGGCCGCGCTTTATTCTGCGACCACGAGAAATTGGTTGACCTTCATCTCTCCCAGTGGCAGTTCCATCCTCAAATCCAAATGAAGTGCCTGTCGCAAAGGGTTCTTTCTGAATCTCTTGTTCAGAATCGCCACCAAATCCGGAAGTTTCACTCATATCTGTCGCTGGGGTTCGCGCAGGTGCGGGATCAAACCTTGAGGTATTTGCGAAGCGTCAGAACTGATGCCACAGCTGAGACAAAGAGGCCTACAAAGAGCAAGCCTGCAGAGGCAACCCAGACATCCGTCCAGCGGAAGAAGCGCGTGAATGAGAGAAGTGGAGCAACCTTTGCATCTACGAGTGTTTTAAATCCTGCAAGCAAGCCAGTTGAAACCGCCCATCCTAAGAGAGCGGAAATCAACCCTTCTAGCAAGAAGGGAAGCTGAATTGAGAATGAGGAGGCGCCAACTAACTTCATCACACCTGTTTCACGGCGCCTGCTAAATGCAGCCAGCCGAAGGGTGTTACTGATGAGGAGTGCGGCAGTCAGTACGCTCACAATTCCGATGAGCAACGCTCCATCTCGCAAAACTCCAAGAAGTTTGAAGAACTTATCGAGAATTTGTCTCTGATCTTGAACCGTATCTACACCAGGGCGTCCAGCGAATGCGCTTTGAATAACAGTGAACTGAGTTGGATCCTTAAGTTTTACCCTAAAGCTTTCAGGGAGTTGATCTGGAGTTACATTCTGCGCAATTGCAGAACCCTTAAATTGCTCTTGGAAGTGCTGGTAAGCCTGGGATTGGGATTCGTAATAAACCGTGTCAACAACAGGTAGGGATGTCAAATCATTTTGAATTGAGGCTCGCTGCGCGGCAGTTACTGGTCCACCAGAACACGAGGTCGATTGCGACAATGAGCCACAGAGGAATACCGATACTTCAATCTTGTTATACCAATAATCTTTCATGACGCGTACCTGAGAGTTGGCGAGGAAACCTACGCCGAGAAGTGTTAATGAGATTGCTACAGTGATAACCACCGCAAAAGTCATTGTTAGATTTCGACGCAGCCCAATTCGGACCTCACTAAATACAAAACCTGCTCGCATCTCTACCTCTCCCCTGCTTCTGATAAAACGTACATCTTCAAATCTTTTCCGGCGCCTTTGAAGTGGGCGCTCACTTCGAAAGTAGACGCATCTGTGAGCTGGCGAGCGCCAACAAATTTAAAAGCACTACCCGGTGTAGCCATACACTCCACGCACCTGATCGCGGATGACATGACCACTCTCTAATTCAATAACGCGCTTGCGCATTTGATCCACAATTCCCGCGTCGTGAGTAGCCATCACCACAGTTGTTCCATCGCGATTAATCCGATCAAGCAACTTCATGATTCCAACGCTGGTTGCGGGATCCAGGTTTCCAGTTGGCTCATCTGCAATCAAAATCATGGGGCGGCTTACATATGCGCGAGCGATTGCCACACGCTGTTGCTCACCACCAGAGAGTTCGCTGGGCTTGCGATCTCCCTTCTCTTCTAACCCCACCATCTCAAGTACCTCAGGTACCTCTCGGTTGATCTCCTTCTGGGAGAAGCCAAGGACGTGGAGGGTGAATGCGACATTCTCAATGACAGTCTTATTTGGCAGGAGGCGGAAATCCTGGAAGACGGTGCCTACCTTACGGCGAAGTTCAGGAACCTTATGGTCAGCCAGAGTCCCAAGCTCTTTACCTGCAACGATGATGCTTCCGCTGGTTGGTTGCTCCTCACGGAGAACTAGGCGAAGAAAGGTGGATTTTCCAGAGCCGGAGAGGCCGACTAGAAAGACGAACTCGCCCTTCTCAATCTCCAGATCGACTCGATCAAGCGCCGCTCGGTCCTGTTTAGGATAAATCTTGGTGACATTCTCAAATTTGATCACTTCAGACTCCTGGGATGTGGGCGATGAGGTCAAGATTACTGCGACAGTTTAGTTTGGCTGGCCCTGGAAGTAAGGGAGATTGAGGCCTTTGATGCTGTGAAAAACTACATATGCAGGCTGAGTTAACCCTTACTCCCGCTCATCCGCCAACGGATACCCGCTTCAATAAATCCTTCTAGGTCGCCGTCCAGAACTCCCGCGGGATTGCCCACCTCATAGTCAGTCCGAAGATCTTTAACCATTTGATATGGCGCGAGCACGTACGAGCGCATCTGGTTTCCCCATGATCCGGAGTTGTCACCCTTAAGCGCATCCATGCGAGCGCGCTCCTCTTGGCGACGTCGCTCCAGTAACTTCGATTGCAGCACGGCCATTGCGGTCGCTTTATTTTGGATCTGGGAGCGCTCGTTCTGACACGAGACCACAATTCCAGTTGGGAGGTGGGTGATTCGAACTGCAGAGTCAGTGGTGTTCACACCTTGGCCGCCTGGGCCAGAGGAGCGATACACATCAACCCGGATTTCTTTCTCATCAATATCAATATGGTCAGATTGCTCAACAACCGGGACAACTTCGACACCAGCGAACGAGGTATGTCTGCGGCTCTGCGAATCAAAGGGCGAGATACGAACAAGTCTGTGGGTTCCTTGCTCTACTGAAAGCTTTCCGTAGGCATATGGAGCACTCACCCGGAATGTTGTGGATTTAATTCCCGCTTCCTCTGCGTAGGAAGTTTCAAGAACATCGACCTTGTAATCATTGCGCTCGCAATATCGCAGATACATTCGGCTCAGCATCTCGGCCCAATCAGCTGCTTCAACTCCACCCGCTTCTGAGCGAATTGTCATCAGTGCATCTCGCTCGTCATATTGCCCGCTGAGGAGTGTTTGCACTTCCAGGTCGCCAATCGCACGAGTAACGCTATCGAGTTCTGCGCCGGCTTCCGCTAGCGCCTTCTGATCGCTGTCCTCCTCGGCGAGCTCCAAGAGAACTGGAACATCTTCTAATCTGCGACGAATAGTGGTGAGTCGATTTATGGTCGATTGAACGCGAGAGAGTTTGCTTGTAACAACTTGGGCCTTTTCGGGATCATCCCAAAGATCTGGGGCGCTCGCCTCGGCCTCCAATGAGATGGAGTCGGCGCGGAGTTTTGGAAGATCAAGCACCTTCTCAATACTTACGAGGGTGGCATCTAGCGCCTTCACCTCTAATAAGTACTCGCGGGCTGCCATGGGCTAAGAGTAATGCTTTGAAGGAGTTGAATTTATCCGCGCAGGCCGCCGATTATTGAAGTTGCAGCAATAGTTGCTGAAACGAAGGTCGATGCGGAGCCAATTCCAAAGGGAAGTTGAAGCAAAACTGGGATTTCCGCCTCAATCGTGACTGCGACCTCATCATTGGCGCAACTCCAGTTCATGATTGAAATTGGATGGGAGCGCAAGGTCGAAGAGGAGATTTCATTAGAAAAGGTGGCAAAGGCTTTGCCACAATCAAGTGGAATGCGAAATTGCGCGCCATCTGCCGCAGAGTTATCCATGAGGATATTCCCGGAGTAATACCTGGCGAGAGAAATCTGATGCGCAGCGCGCGAGGTAGCAACTTCTCCAATCTCAACAAGTTCTCGTTTTGCTAGAAAATTATTTGAGATGTTAATCAATCCGAGCGAGCTCACCAACAAAACCAACGCCAAGGTAATCATGAGAATGATGAGACTTCCCCGATCCCTCTCTCCCTCATCTCTTATCTCCATTCATCAACTATCTGAATGTCACTCGCAGAAATAATGGAGTTCGGAGTCGGAATGAATCTAAGGAATCCACCGAGTGTTCGATTAATTCGAGAGATTGTGGCGGTGACCTTGACTCGACTATCTGGTGTAAGGCAAGGAGATGACGAACATTCGACCTGCAACGTCGGAATCTCTTTAATGCCGTGCCGCGAAAGCACCTTGCTCTCGAAGACATTTAGAATTGTTTGCAACCTTGCACCTTCAAAACTCTCATCGCCGCTTGTTATAAATGCTCTTGCGCTCTGTCTTGCCAGGTTGTGAAGATCACTTGTAGTTGTGGAATTCTCGTGAATTGCTCCGAGGTAAAGAATTATCGGAATGAGCAAGGGAACGGCGAGGATTACGAACTCCACTACTGCGCTTCCACTGTCGCGAGGCTCGCAGAAATTTCCAAAATGTTGCCACTTCGACCTCTTGAGGAAAAAAACGCAGTTCTTTCCTGAACCGCGAGTCATTCCTGAACCGCGATTCCAGTAGATGTGAAGCTCTCTCCACCGGGAAGGAGCGGGGTAACTCCCGGCGTTCGATTCTCTCTCTCGCCAACCAGAACAGAACCCCCACCGGGTAATGGAAGTGCAATCAGTGGTGAGCTCCAAGGTGTGCTCGCGCCGGAATTCGAACCTTGGTTAGAACCCATAGCGGCGTAAGCCACAGCTCCTTGAGTGCTTTGATCGCTCACGCTTCGGGAGTAAACAGAAATACCTACTTGCGCCACGGTCAAGAAGAGAATCATCAATGGGATCAAGGTCAGAGCACTCTCAACGTTCCCCGCATCGTTATTCTTTAGAGCGAATTGCCATCTGTTAATCCCCGGCGGTTTGCTCATTTTCGCTCTCGTGCCGAGAGAAAAACTTATCCGTGCATGGATTACCGAAGAGGTGGTTCTCAGATTCTTCGCCACGTTGTTACGCACTTACCGAATGGAATTCATGGAGTCCAACGAATTCCGAAGGATTGAATCGATGCGCGGAGCTGCGAGAGTCCAGATTCCCGTAACTAATCCAGTAGTCATAAGAACCACAAGTACCCAGCCCGGTACATCTCCCCTATCGCTCTCCACCTTCAATTTGATGAAGAGATATCTCCTTTGCAATCCATCGAAACATCTCTCTCTGATTTTGTTTACTACTTTGCTGATGTTTACTACTTTGTTGATGTTCACCACTTTGTTGATCTTCACTACTTTATTGATATTCACTACTTTATTGATATTCACCATTTTGTTAATGCTTACTTCCTGGATTCTTTTTATTACCTTCTTCATTTACTCTCCCAGCGCTAGTTTTCGTCTCTTCGTTAAAATTCTGCATTCATCAGAGCTCGGATCAAATATTCATATTCAGCACACGGCACACCGCTTCCCTCTTTACTTCGATTTATTTAGCTAGAACCCCACGCCCCTGCCTAAGGCAAAGTAGGAGGGCCAGAGCGCAAAGAGAACAGAAATTGGAAGAATGAGGAAGACAACAGGAATCATCAAAGCTATCTCGGCTTTACCGGCAGCTGCCAAGAGTCTTGAACGTTCCTCATTGCGGACTTCCTCAACTTGTCTATTAACCACATCAATAAGAGGTGAACCTCGTTCAACTGCGATCATTAATGAGTCACAAAAACGACGAACCAACGGAGATTGAATTCGCGCGCTCAGCAGGTCGAGGGCTTGTGAGAAATTCGCGCCGCGCTGAATATGCTCCACTGCCTCTCGTAAGAGCTTGGAAAATTCTCCGTCAGTTCGGCGGCTTATGTGATCGAGAGCCGTTGCCGGACTCTGATTGCCCGCCAACAAGATTGCAAAGAGTTCCACAATCAGCGGGAACTCCAACTCAATCTGCCTACGAGACTTCTTACTTTCATTCTTCACATTAATACCGGAGAAGCCCGTGAGAATCTCATGTCGAAACTCCAGCCAAAGAGTATGTGAAGCAAGAAAGAGCACTGGACCAACCGCGATGAGAGCAAGAAGGGATCTCATCGCGGAGCTCCCACAAAGATCCTTGGAACACTTTGAATGCGACCGACACGCGACATCCAAAAATAGGCAAGGGCGCTCATTGCAACGCCGATAATCAGAATCACATTGCCGGCCGGAGTTTCAAAGGCTCGCAACGTACTTGGTTGAGTGGAGAGAATAAGCAACAAAATCCAAGGTGCAATAGCAGCTACTAAAGCAGAGTTCTTGACCCAACCGAGCTTTGCATTTATCTCACCACGCACCGCAATATCACTTCGAATAAAGTCCCCCAACGTTCGAAGTGTTACTGCGGTATCGCGGCTCCCTGTCCCTCGCGCAAAATCCAGAACCTCACAAACTTGGTCGGCAACTGGATCATTAAATTGACTCTTGATGTAGGCAAAGATCAATCCCAGATCGGCCCCGCTCTTAAGCATGCTGTGGCAGTCACTAAAGATTGGACGCGAAATTTCTGGCCCGCGCTGGGAGAGAGCAGAAAGAGTCTCCGCAATCGATAAACCTGAACGCAAACCAGAGATCATATGGTCGAGTAGTTCTGGCCAGAGACCAGCGAGTTGCAATTGCCTGCGTTCAGCCTTCCGCTTTGCGAGCAGGTGTGGAATTCCAGATGCCACCGCAGCAAAAGGAATCGCCACAACCACTGACCCAAGCGCTAAATCTGCAATGAAAAATCCAGAGAGCGCGGCAAGAATTGGTCGCATTGGAATTGATTTTCGATCAGATGACTTATCTTGAAGAGACGGTGCGTACCGACGAGACGATGCATCTCGCGGCGTCGGTCCGTACTGATCAGATGACTCATCTCGAGTAGTCGTTCCAGCAGGCTTCATGAGACCCACTCCGAAGCCGAATTCTTAAAGATTCGCATCGGATCGCCCAAACCTGCTTGAAACTTCCGGTCTCTATAGGCAAAGAGGGTTTCTATCTCTGCTCGATCATTTTCAACTCTCCCGGTCACATGAGATATCTCAACGATTCGACGTTCGCCCGTGGCTTGAAGAATTGTTGTATGAACAATCACATCAATTGTCGCCGCAACAATTGGAGCTACAAATTGGTAGGAAATATTCTCTCCAGCTAAGAGCGGCAAAGTTTGTAACTTCGCAATTGCCTCACGTGCTGAATTTGCGTGAATCGTCGCCATGCCTGGCAAACCAGAATTAAGTGCAATAAGGAGATCAAGAGCTTCTGCTTCGCGAATTTCTCCAACGACCAGGTGTGATGGCCTCATCCGAAGCGCTTCTTTAATTAATTTGCGTAGCGGAATCTCACCCTCGCCTTGGAGGTTGGCTTGCCGAGTCTGCAGAGCAATGCAATCTGGCAGTTGTGGCTTGAGTTCAAAGACCTCTTCAATGGTAATCACACGACTTCGAGTCGGAGCGGCGCTGACCAAGGCATTAAGCAGCGTTGTCTTGCCAGCTTGAGTTGATCCACTTACAAGAATGTTGAGACCAGCCTGCACTGCACTTCGTAGATACTCGGCAATCTCTGGAGACATAACGCCAAGTACGGCTAACTCATCCAACGACTTGCCGCGGATCAGGTGCTTTCGAATATTGACTGCCCAATGTGCGGCCGTGACATCGGGGATGGCCACATGTAATCGACTGCCATCCGGAAGCCTGGCGTCAACAAAGGGGTGCGAGAGATCTAGGCGCCTTCCGCCCCACATAAGAAGGCGTTCAACCAAATCCCTTATATCTTGAGCGCTCAAGACCAAATTGGTGAGTTGGCTAACCCCTCCCTTTGCAATGAAGATGCGGTGCGGCGAATTGATCCAGATCTCTTCAATACTGGGATCAGCCATCAACCCAGATAAGGGGCCGAATTCATTCAGAGAATCGTTCACAGGCACAGGAAACTCTAGGTAAAACCAATGAGAGAGCACCGCAAAATTCGTTGGGGATAACTTTCCCTTGTGGAAAGGCGCACTCGACAAAGGTTTACTATCGGTGAATGAGAACCACATTGGTGAAGCAACTGGCAACCAAATCTCGGGTCGTCAAGACTGGCGCCATCATGAGCGCTTGCTTGCTCCTCCTCACCAGCTGCGGTGCGCCATCTGGAGATGCAAGGCCGAGTGATAGCAACTTAATCACTGGAATCAATCTCCTGGTTTCGACTTTTGGTGCCAATCATCCCAAGTTAATTACTTGGAAAACTGATGCGCTCAAAGCACAGCTTGCGAAGAAGCTCCCTGTTGGAATTGATACTGAAGCTGGCTGGCTATTGAAGTGGCCAAATCCGGGTGATGGAGAACTCTCGCAAGTAGTAGTTCCGTGGACCCTGCTCGCCCAATACCCAAATGCGCCACTTCCGTACTTCAACCACTACAAGGGTGGAAACCTGGTTCCGCAGGCAACGAGCACTGATCTCGTAACAACAATCATTAAGACCGAGATGCAAGGTGATAAGTACTTCGGCGCAGTGGTTGATATTAGAAGTTCAACTGTTAATCCACATTGGATTATTTTCACCACAGTTCCCTACCTACCTGTTACCGATAACGCCTATGGATTTGCTACCGTTAAAGATAAGAAGTGGACGGTTGTTGATTTCGGAACTGCACTTGTTGGTTGCGGAACCGTTCCGCCGAGCGTTCTAAACGAGTTTGGCTATCACTGTCCCTAAAAGGAGGTAAGGAGTTCTTTACTATGGGAATAATGCGGAATGCGCTAGATAAAAGAAATCATTCTCGTGTAGAAAATAGAAGTAGTCTTTGGGAATCCGCATTACGCCGCAAGCTTTCGCGCGCCTCGCTTCTAGCCACATCGGGAATTCTCCTTGCCGCCAGCGTGGGGTTGAGTGGATGCGGAGCTGCGGTTTATACCGCTGAGTCAGGTCTTCCAAATTTAAAGCTCACGCCCGGCGCCGTAAATCCAAATGTGACTCAGGCCAATATTCGCACCACGATTTGTGTTTCTGGCTGGACGGCGACGGTCCGACCTCCCGTGAGTTACACCAACAAACTCAAATTCGAT
Organism: uncultured Actinomycetes bacterium; assembly: GCA_903891755.1. Taxonomy (GTDB): domain Bacteria; phylum Actinomycetota; class Actinomycetes; order Nanopelagicales; family Nanopelagicaceae; genus PALSA-747. Next base: position 10,784 of record CAITFY010000046.1, read on the forward strand.
CAACTTAATTCTGGATATAACCTCAACGGTGATCTCAACATGAAAGATTACGAAGAGGATCACATCGTTCCACTTGAAGTCGGCGGAAATCCATCTAGTCCACTGAATTTATTTCCCGAGCCTAGATATATAAAACTAAGTTCTAACTTGAAGGATCAACTCGAAAACAGAATCCATCGCCTTGTCTGTTCTGGTCAACTTTCATTGAAATCTGGTCAGGCAATCTTCCTCACCAACTGGGAGAAGGGATACTCAAAGTATGTTGGGCCACTTCCTTAAGAGCTCAAGATAAGAGTTGTCAGATTAAAGTCTAGATAATTAGGTCGAGGGGTATTAGAGCTTGAAGCCGAAAACTTCGGCTAGCGCTAGGACGCTCTCTCTGCCGTCGTGCCATTGCTTGGCATATTCCACCCCAGCCCGAGGGTGTGGTCGTGTAGCAGCAACACGACGGATCTCGGACTCCAAAGTTTCAGGTGTCACATTAATAATTGGAACTTCGCCAGCCTCCGCCGGCACATAACTCATGACTAATCGGCCAGCTGCAAGAGCTTCAATCGGAAAGACTCCAATCACTCCCAAGAATTGATCTATAACAAGGTCAGCCTGTGCCATCGCTGCAGGAACTTCAGAGTGCTCCAAGCTTTGACCCGCCCCCAGGTAGCTGTGATACGAGATGAGGCCTTCATCGCGCAATTTAAGAAGCACAGGTTCAATAACCTCAGCTGATTTCAACCAGGAGCGACTTGGAAGAAAGAGGACACGAAGTTTCTCATCCGGATTGGGAAAAATCGGAGATTCAAGTGCAACCTGGTGGAAGCGCTCAAAATCGATGGTGACTGGTAACCAATGCGCATCTGGCACATCTAGCAATAAATCTTGTGTAGTTACAAAGATCGGAATCTTCTTCTCGCGAAGCAGAGGGAGGAGTGCTTGGTTTGCCGCGGTGCGCTCTTGAAGCTTCGTAAGCTCTTCACTCTCTTTATGGAATGGCGAGAAAGAGCTCCTCTTGGCATGGGCCTCTGTATCTCGAATATCGCTTCCGTGAAATACAACTCCGTACTTCTTTCCCATGAGGTCCAACAACTCGAAATCTTCCAAAATTTGATTTCTGCCATCTCTGGCATTGAGCAATCTGAAGAGGGGGCGTAAAGATTCAAAGAGAACTACATCTTTTGATGTCGCAACCAAGTCGGCCAACTCCTGGCGCTTTTCAAATTTGATCCACTCATCTCTAGTGAGGGTTAAATCTGATGCAAACCAGATGTTTGAGGATTCACTAGTGATGCGAAGAGATTGTGAGAGAAATCCGAGAGCACTCAACTCTTTGCTCCAGAGAGTACCTTGGTTAGCTGAATTGGTGGGTCCAATGAGAAAGCTGGGTTTGTGCTTAAATGGGGATGCGAAAAACTGCGCATAATTTCGCTTGATCGTGAGAATGTGCAATCGCTGCTCGCGCTTAAACCGCACTTTCCAAGCATCGAAAATTACTCGCTTGGCGTAGTAGTAGTGATAGACCTTGCGGGGCAAACGGGTAATCCTCTTCACGGATTTAGTATGTCACGCCGTAAACGAATAATTGGTTAAAGCTAACTAACCCTTGGCCTCGCGAAGAGACTCTCGGGCGTAATCCTTAATTCGTTCATGCTCTTTTCGAAGCTGCAACTCAAAAGCCTTGACCGCTTGATCAAAAGCGGCAAGATCGTTGAAAGCTTGGCCTTCTCCTCGAATAAATGGTCCACTCCCCTGGGCGGAGAGTTTGACTAGGTGTGAAGTCTTCCCAAAACGAGGATTTGATTCGTGAATTATTTCAACCTTGATACTTTCGAGAACCACTCCAAAGCGTTGCAGAGTCATTAGCTTCTCTGAGACGATGGAGCGAAAATCTTCTGCGAGTACTGCATTGCGTGTATGAAAGATAATCTCCATGAAAAGAAGTTACTCCCATTATTTACCACTCACAAGGGGAAGCGCACTTTTGTTTACAGGTAATTTCATGCGTAATTATTGAGAATTTCCCCGTAAATGGTGGGAGACTTGAACTCCGAGCGGGTGCAAGAGAAGTTTTCAATTCCTCCGTGATACGGCACCGCTAGAGAACAAGTCCCTACCTACGTTCAATTACTTTTGTACTTCGTTCTCTCTTTTGAAATTGCTCAGCACGATTGTCATTACGATCTGCTTACGGAATTGCGTGAAGTCTACGTACGCGTACTCTCTTCATCGGCTTACGAGTTTTTGTCTTTGTGCTCTTCAGTGATTTACCGGACTTGGTCTTTGGCGTAGCTGGCTTTGTTTCTGTAGCTGGCTTTGTTTCTGTAGCTGGCTTTGTTTCTGTAGCTGGCTTTGTTTCAACTGGCGCACCCACCGCAGGGGGAACTCCTACTGCGTCCAAACTCTTTGGAGAGATGGCTGCGTTCGAACTCTTTTTTGGTGTGAAGTTCTTTGATACTGCTATCCCAGCCGCTGTGCCGGCAGCCACTGCAGCACTCTGCGCACCCAGCGTGGCGACTTTTTTGAGAGCAACCTTCTTGAATTTAGAAGTACTTGATTTTGGTGCAACCTTCTTAACTGAACCTTTCTTAAGTGGCGACTTGCGAGTTACAGTCTTATTCGAAGGCAACTTTCGAGTTACTGACTTCTTCGCCGCAGTTTTCTTGACTGTCGCAGCTTTCTTCGCCGCAGTTTTCTTGACTGTCGCAGCTTTCTTCACTGGAGTTTTCTTGATTGAGGCACTCTTCACTGGAGTTTTCTTGACTGTCGCAGTTTTCTTAACTGCTACTCTCTTCACGGGACTCTTCCTGGTAGCCGCAGCCTTTGCCACACTCTTGCCTGCAGCCTTTGCCACACTCTTGCCAGTAGTTTTCCCCGCAACTTTCGCAACCGCAAAAGCGCTATTGCTCTCAACAACTGCCGGCAGGATCAATGCACCAACCACTGCAACACTCACCGTGCGGGTAAGCCATTTCTTACTAATCCCTCGCGGGGATACCTTCTTCTGGAGTACATCCATCTGGATTTTCACCTTTCATAGTTAAAGGCGGCGATCGGCCGCCCGAATGAGGGGATTCTTCAGATTTGGTCCTTGGCGCGGTCGGGCTCACACGAGTACCTGTGTATAGAAGCCCCCTTGGGATGGCACACTTACCCCTATGCCCGTGAACGAAAATTTCGTCCCCAAGATTCAGGTTTTCGAACCCCATCGCGCTTCGCTTCCGCCCTTAGGCCCATACCTCAAGGAATTTTGGACTCGCAGAGTCTTTGCAACAGAGTTGGCACGCTTTAGCGACAAGGCTGAGTATCTCGATTCCCGCCTCGGCAAGGTCTGGCTCGTACTTAATCCCCTGCTTCTAGGTCTTATCTATTACCTAGTAGTTGAAATCATCCGACCAGGTGGTGGCTTACCCGGCCTCACTCGTCTCGATCATCTTTTGATCGGACTCTTTACTTTCTACTTCGCACAGAACTGCGTGACCGCAGGCGCACAGTCCATCACCTTAGGCGGTCGATTAATTCTCAACCAAGCTTTTCCCCGAGCCCTTCTGCCGCTCTCATGTGCGATACAAGCATTTCAACAATTCCTGTGGACTATTCCTGTTTATATCTTCGTCTTAATAGGCGGAAAGTTGGCATACCCAACAACTGAAGTACCAGGCTGGACTTGGAACTTCCTATGGATTCCATTCATCGTAATATGCACTGGGTTAACTGGTTTTGGTCTAGCGTTAATATTTGCCACGCTCAACGTATATTTTCGAGACACGAACAAGCTTCTCACTTACATCACCAGAATCTGGATGTACCTCTCTCCTGTCCTCTGGCTTCCAAGCAGCCTACGTGGGCATATGAAAATTTTGCTTTGGGTCAACCCACTTGGTCCTGTGCTAAACGCAACGTCGAGAGTGTGGGTGAGCGGCGTCTCGCTCAATAAATCCACAATCGTGGGTTGTATATTTTGGGCCCTTGCTTCGATACTTATGGGTGGCTACTACTTTATTTCGAGGGAGCGCGATTTTGCTATCCGCATCTAAATCACCTTTAGTCATGCCCGAAGATCTAGCGATTCGCATCGAAGATCTCTCCATTAGTTACAAGGTAAGCCTTGAAGCTAAGCGCACTCTCAAGAACGCCGTGATGCGCGCCAGCTTGAAGCAGAAGGAACGCACTCGCACGATTGAAGCAGTTAAGCACCTTACTTTAGATGTGCCACATGGGTCAGTACTTGGAATCGTTGGTTCCAACGGTGCTGGTAAATCAACGCTGATGCGTTGCGTTGCAGGCATTCTCTCTCCCACTGAAGGCCGAGTAACAGTTAATGGAAAGATTTCGACTCTACTTGCACTTGGAGTTGGATTTAATCCAGCGCTCTCTGGCCGAGATAATATTATTTTAGGTGGCCTTGCATCCGGTCTTAATATGGATGAAATCAGTAACAAGACGGATGAGATTGCTGAATTCGCTGCGCTTCCGGATGGGTTTATCGATCTTCCGGTTCGTACTTATTCCAGCGGTATGTATGGTCGCCTCTCATTTGCGGTCGCTGTGAGCATGACGCCGGACATCTTGCTTCTAGATGAAGCCTTGTCTGCTGGTGACGCCGCCTTTAAAGAGAAATCATTTGAACGCATGCGCCAACTATGTGCCGAAGCACGCACGATTGTTATCGTTTCGCACGCACTTGCAACGGTGACTGATCTTTGCGATTCAGCAATCTGGATGCATAAAGGCCAGATGCTCTCCAAGGGAAAGCCTGAGGCAATTGTTGATGAGTACCTCAAATTCTTGAATGTAGGTTCTCTGCCTTCCAGCTACGAAGATATGTAGAAATCAGATCAGATGTCGCAGTCAATCGATATCTCGATCATCTCTTCGGGAGCAAGCCTTGCTGATGCCAGGTTGCACAGACTCACTCGCGCCTTACTTCGCGCAGGCTTAACCGTTGAGATCTTCGCGCCTGGAAATGCAAGTGATGCTCCTACCGCAATAATTCGCAGACCAATTGTTGGAGCGACGTGGAGCAACACCTCGCTTCTTGCTCGATACTACCGCTCGCGAGTATTTGTCTTGCGCTCCCGCGGTCGAGTTATTTATGCAATCTCTCCTGAATCGGTCGCACCAGCATTTGGCTTCAGTAAATTATTAAGAAAGAGATTGGCCGTAGATTTCTTTGAAGATTATCTACATCTCCTCAAAGACCGCGCCTGGGCACGTAAGTACTTTGGAATCGTTGGATGGATTGCGAGCAGCGATACAAAATCTGCCCTCTGGTTTGCTAAACGTGCAGATCTAACAACTGTTGCTGATATCCAAGTTCCACCTTTTGATGCACGCAATCGACTAGTAGTTCGTAATCTTCCGGACTCTTCGCTTCTTACAAAGAGTGGCGAGCGCAGCCTTACGCCTCGCGCAATTTACATTGGAGATCTTCGCAAGAGTCGTGGGTTGCACACAATGCTGGAAGCCGCAGCGCTTGCTCAAGAGTGGGAATTTGATCTGGTAGGCGGAGTTGCAACCGCAGATCAAGGATTTGTTAATCAATGGTTTGTAGAAAATCCAGGCGCCAACTCCCGAGTTCGCTTTCACGGCCGATTGGCCCCAGCGCAATCGTGGAAATTTGCCGAAGGCGCATGGGTTGGACTCTCACTCCTTGAGAGCACTCCAGCATTTATCGAAGCGGTCCCTTCAAAACTCTACGAATACATGAGTGTGGGTGTGGCGAGCATCTCGACTCCGCTCCCCCGATGCATTGAAATTATTGAGGCCAGTAACTCCGGAGCGATTGCTGCAACTACGGGCGAGGTTGCAGAACGCCTCAATCACTGGAAGAACCATCCCGAAGAACTCGATGCTCTCCGTGCCAACGGCCTGAAATGGGCATCTGAGAACCTGGATAGTGAGCGGGAATACGCCAAGTTTGCCGCCGAGATGGTGAAGCTGACGCGCTAGACTTCCAGTTATGGCTGTAAGAATCCTCCCGAGCGCGGATGTTGACTCTTCAGCAACCCTCGGTGAAGGTTCCTCAATCTGGCATCTGGCCCAAATCCGCGATGGCGTGGTCCTCGGTGAAAATTGCATCATCGGCCGTGGTGCCTATATCGGGAGTGGTGTCACACTCGGTGATAACTGCAAAGTTCAGAACTATGCCTTGGTCTATGAGCCTGCCTCTCTCGGAAAAGGCGTCTTCATTGGACCAGCAGCCGTCCTCACTAACGATCAATTTCCTCGCGCAGTAAACACAGACCTCAGCCTAAAAAGCGGAAGCGACTGGGAAGCAGTTGGCGTGACGATTCACGACGGAGCAAGCATTGGGGCACGCGCAGTCTGCATTGCACCTGTCACCATCGGTAAATGGGCACTAGTCGCCGCTGGAGCAGTAGTTACCAAGGATGTTCCTGATTATGCACTCGTAGCCGGCGTACCTGCCAAGCGAATTCGTTGGGTTGGTCGCGCTGGAGTTCCACTTGAAGATATTGGAAACAGTCTCTTCCGCTGCCCCCAAGATCAGAGCACCTATCGCCAAGTTTCAGAGAATGAATTAGTTGCCGAATAACACACAGCTCGAAAAAAGAACACCTCGAATACGGAATATCTAGTGGAGAAGAGAGTCAATTGATTCCAGCAGCCCGGCCAATCATCGGAGATGAAGAGCGCGCAGCAGTAGATCGCGTTTTGCGCAGCGGAATGATGGCACAAGGACCAGAAGTTAAAGCCTTTGAAGAAGAGTTTGCTCAATTTGTCGGAGGGCGTCGTTGCATCGCCGTTAACTCAGGTACTTCGGCGCTTCATCTAGCATTCTTGGCGGCAGGAATTAAGGCGGGCGATGAAATCATCGTTCCCTCATTCTCATTCGCTGCGACCGCGAATTCAGTTGCCCTCGCTGGCGCAGTTCCAATCTTCGGCGATATTGACCGCCGCACCTTCAATTTAGATCCAGATCATGTGGAGTCACTAATTACTCCACGCACCAAGGCAATCATGCCCGTGCATCTCTACGGCCATATTGCAGATATGGATCGCTTCGAAGAGATCGGCAAGAAGCACAACCTCATTATTTTTGAAGATGCAGCCCAAGCGCACCTTGCCTCCCTTAACGGTCGAATGGCCGGTGAGTGGGGAATCGCTGCTTCCTTCTCCTTCTACCCAACTAAGAACATGACATCTGGTGAGGGCGGAATGATTGTCACCAACGACGCCGATGTCGAACATATGTCTCGCATGCTTCGTAACCAAGGTGGTGTAATTCGCTACCAGAACGAAGTCGTTGGATTTAACAATCGTATGACTGATATTCACGCCGCTATCGGACGTGTTCAAGTTACAAAGGTCAAGGCATGGACCCAGACGCGTCGTCAAAACGCTGCTTATCTAGATGCAAACCTTAAGGGAGTTGTCACACCTTTCGTTCGCCCGGGTTCAGAACACTCCTACCACCAGTACACAATCCGTATTGATGGTGCCACGAGTGAGGCTCGCGATAAAGCGATTGAATTAATTAAGGCTGGCGGAGTTGGTTGCGATGTTTACTATCCAACACCAATCCATCGTCTACCTTCATTTAGCTCAGTGCATGATCTTCCAGTGACTGAGGAATTAGTAAAGGAAGTAATTTCCATTCCTGTTCACCCTTCACTTACAGAAGCCGAGCTAGAACAAATTGTTAGCGTCGTTAACGACGTTGTAACCCGAATTTAAGCGAGAAAATCAGATGTCTGAATCAGTCGGGGGCAAGAAGAAGTTACGTGCTGGCCTTGTAGGCCTCGGCATGATGGGTCGCCACCACGCGCGTGTCCTTGGTTCACTCGATGGTGTCGAGCTCGTTGGTGTCTGCGATCCAATGGGCGATCCCCATGGAGTTGCTGGCACTCGCCCGCTCGTTTCCCAAGTTGAAGAGCTGATTGCGCTCGGCATTGATTATGCAATGGTTGCCGCACCTACTGCCTTCCATGAAGATTTAGCTTTGGCCCTTGCCGCAGCAGGTGTTCATGCTCTTATCGAGAAGCCCCTCGCCGTTGATAATGAATCAGCGCAACGTATTACAGATGCATTCGCCGCAAAGGGACTTGTTGGAGCAGTTGGTCATATTGAGCGTTACAACCCAGCGCTCCAACAACTTCGCGCAAAGCTCGATGCAGGTGAACTCGGTGATGTCTATCAAATTGCAACTCGCCGCCAAGGTCCATTTCCTGCACGTATCGCCGATGTCGGAGTTATCAAGGATCTTGCCACACACGATATTGATCTCACTGCTTGGGTGGCTCGTTCACCTTTCGTAAATGTTTCAGCGAAGACAGCTTTGAAATCTGGCCGCGCTCATGAAGATATGGTGGCCGCAGTTGGTGAACTTGAGAATGGAATTATCACCAACCACCTCGTCAATTGGCTGACGCCTTTCAAGGAGCGTCTCACAATTGTCACCGGTGAACGCGGATCATTTGTAGCCGATACTTTGACCGCGGATCTCACCTTCTATGCCAACGCTTCAGTTGATACCGAGTGGGATGCCGTTGCCTCCTTCCGTGGAGTCAGCGAGGGTGATGTCATCCGTTATGCAATTGCCAAGCCAGAACCTCTTCGCACTGAGCATGAAGCATTCCGTGACGCCGTACTTGGCCTACCTGGCGCCACCGAGCGCATTGTCACAATGGAACAAGGTCTTGCAACTGTTCGCGTAGCTAGTGCCATGATCGAGAGCGCCAACTCAGGTATTGAAGTTTCATTCAAAGGGAGATAATTAAAATGAAGATCGCGGTTGTTGCGCTAGGTAAAATCGGTTTGCCATTAGCAGTTCAGTTTGCAATGAAGGGCCATGAAGTAATTGGTTGCGATGTTAACCAAGGAACCGTTGACCTTGTCAGCGAAGGCAAAGTTCCCTTTCCGGGTGAAGCTCATCTAGACGAGTACCTGCTCGATGTGGTCACAAGGAAGCAATTAACTGCA
>CAITFY010000047.1 GCA_903891755.1 uncultured Actinomycetes bacterium
CCGCACCTTAATCGAAACCTCAACCGGGCTGCCTTCAAAACCAAATTCTTCACGAAGGCGTCGCTCGATAAAGCGGCGATAGCTCGGTTCAACCCATTCGCTAGAAAACACCACAAACTTTGGTGGCGCAATAGTCGCCTGAGTCGCAAAGCGAATCTTCGGTTGCTTTCCACCTCGAACAGGAGGCGGGGTCGCTGCAACAAGAGCGCCAAGGAAAGCATTGAGCTTGGATGTGGGAATTCGCTTCTCCCAGCTTCGCAATGCAGTTCGCAGAGCTGGCGCCAAACGATCTCGGTGCCATCCAGTCTTTGCAGAGAGATTCACGCGCTGTGCCCATGGATAACGCTCAAGATTTCTCTCAAGTTCCTTATCCAGTTGTTCGCGTCGTTCATCATCCACAACATCCCACTTATTCATCACAAGCACCATGGCACGACCCGCCTCTTCAGCCATCGTCACGATGCGAAGATCTTGTTCAGTTAACGGGAGGGATGCATCAATAACGATAACTGCTACTTCAGCGCGATCAAGTGCAGCCGCTGTACGCAAACTTGCGTAGTAATCAGTTCCACTGTCGTGAATAGCTCTCTTTCGAATACCTGCAGTATCAATAAAGCGCCAGGTATCTCCGCCAAGTTCAATAAGTTCATCAACAGGATCGCGAGTGGTACCAGCAACATCATCAACGAGAACTCGGGATTCACCTGCTAGCGCATTGAGCAAACTTGATTTACCAACATTCGGTCTTCCAACAATTGCAATTCTGCGAAACCCATCATCAGGAAGTTCGGAGCCAACTTCTGGAAGTTCGTTCACTAATAAATCAAGAAGGTCTCCAGATCCGCGACCGTGAAGAGCAGAGACGAAACGTGGTTCACCTAATCCAAGATTCCAGAGCGCGTGAGCATTCTGTTCTTCATTTACTCCATCAACCTTATTCGCTACCAAGATCGTCTTCTTTTTAGATCTGCGAAGCAAAGTCAGAAGTGATGAATCCTCATCTAACGCACCTACTTGCGCATCAACAACAAAGAGCACCACATCGGCTTCAGCGATTGCCAACTCGGCACCAGCGGTAATCTTTTCGGAAATTCCCTCTGGCTTTACTTCCCAACCGCCGGTATCGATCAAAACAAAGGTGCGGCCATTCCACTCCGCCTCATACTTAACGCGATCTCGGGTAACACCCGGAGTATCTTCAACAATCGCTTCACGTCGCCCAATTATTCGATTAACGAGCGTAGATTTTCCAACATTTGGACGGCCAATAATCGCAACCTTTGGGAGGCCGAGAAGTGAGCGTTCCTTCGCCCATTGCCAGATGACATCTACGACTTCAGGTAGATCAAGAAGGGTGGAATCAATTTCCAAGGCATCATCGGCCATGCGAAGCGGCGAAACCTTGCGAGTTGAATCAAGCTGATCTCGTTCATCCAAACTTTTGGAGACATCTTCAGTTGAAATGGGCTCCGACAATTCACGCTCACGGCGCAACGCCCGTTGTTGCAGATCCGCATAAAGAAAGATCTTAAGTGGCGCCTCAGGTGCGACAACGGTTCCGATATCGCGTCCTTCAACCACAATTCCATGCGGGGCCGCTTCAATAAAGGAGCGCTGCAGTTCAACCAGATACGCACGAATCTCGGGGATCGCTGCATAAACAGATACTTGGTCGGTTACACGCTGGCTACGAATATCAGCGGTGACATCCGCCTCCCCCACGAAAATTCGAGGTTCAATTGGATCACCATTGAATTCAATACCCAGTTCGCGAGCTTCATCGATAAGAGCATCAGGCTCAATCGGCCCTTCCTTAATGGCTAGCCAGGTGAGTGCTCGGTAAAGAGCTCCAGTATCAAGGTATTGCCAGTTAGCTCTCTGAGCTACCGCTCTGGCTGTTGATGATTTACCTGATCCGCTGGGACCATCTATCGCAATAATGACGGTCGACATATGAGTACCTTAACGCCTATTCAAAGCAGCGATTTCTATCAGCCGAGGGATTCGCGAGGCTGATGAACTTTCCAACCATCACTTTGAAGCTGTTCAAATACTTTTTGAGAGTCATCGCGAGACAGTGCGAGCGTTACCAACCCGCTCTCCTGCCCTGGAGTGTGTTCGATTGCGAGATCTTCCACGTTTGCGGCTACCGCAGCGCAAGCATCAAAGATTCGTGCCAGCTGGCCGGGCTTATCTTCAATCACGATTGGTAAGTACCAGTAGTCCCGCTTCTTCCCGCCGTGTTTTCCAGGAATGCGAGCATGATTCTCGCGACCCAACTCCAAAATCTCTTTGGTCTTTCTCAAATCATCGTTATGTAGAGATGTCGATAAATCGTCAAGGTGGCGAGCGAAAATCGTTAGGAACTCCCCGACCGCCTCTCTATTTCCATGCAAGAGGGATGCCCAGAGATCTGAGTTAGATGCTGCCAATCTGGAGACATCCTTCAAACCCTGACCGGCCAAATTGATATCTCGATCTGGAAGTTCAATTAAAGAGGCTGATAAGAGCGAGCTCACAATTTGAGGTAGATGAGAGATCGCCGCGATCGCTTCATCATGCTCCACCGCCGCCAATTGGATGGGTGAACCGCCGAGCGCTTCAATAACTTCCAGCGCCATTTCAATCGCCCTAGGGCTGGAATTTCTTGTAGGCGTGTAGATCCAAATTCGACCCTCAAAGAGATCTCCACGAGCTGCAAGCGCACCGGAGATTTCTCGCCCGGCCATGGGATGTGTCGCGCAAAATCGAGCCGATATATCTGAAAATTCTTCGACCTCTTGTAAAACCTCAGACTTTAATCCACCAATATCTATGATGTTAGATAGAGGGAACCTCTTTGAGTACTCCAATATCAAGGTGCTAATAGTCGAAATAGGCGTTGCGATGACAATCAGCTCTGGGATTGGCGCCTCCCCCAACTGCCCGATCAGCGATTGAGCTATCTGCTCAGATTGCGGATCCTCATCTTCAACTGAGACCTCATAACCGGATCTCTTTAAACCAAGGGCGATCGATGTGCCAATTAGGCCTGATCCAACAATCCTAACCTTCGAAAAGGTACCCACTATTGGGCAATATCCTTGCGAAGCACTTCAGCTCCACGCATGTATAGATGCTTAACTTCCCCGTGCTTGAGTGGGGAATACGCATGAATCATCACTCTGACGACCCGCGGAAGTGAACCGGTAACCGGAATTTCTCGAGCGCACATCAAGGGGATATCCCCCAAATCTAGTTTGCGCGCAGCTGCAGCAGGGAAATCTGAAACCAGATCCTGGGTGGATGTAAAGAAGATAGAGACGAGATCTTCCTTGGCGAGAGAATTTCGTTCGAACATTTCAGTCAGGAGTTCGGTAACCGCATCTGCCATCTCCACCACGTCATCAGCGGCAAGCTGGGTGGCACCTCGGATCGCTACAACTCTCATAGCGGGAGAATACCCTCTTACCTAACCAACCTTGGGAGACATTTCCAATAACTATTAAAGATATTAAGTCATAATCCTATAAATCGCTAAAAAAACTTTAAAGAATGTCGACATTAAAATAAGTGCTTCGGTGGACTAGTCCTAAATATCGACATAACGCCATTCAATAGATTTTTAAGCACAATATTATCGATTTATTGCTAATCAATCTACGCCAAAATAGTTATAAAATCGATTTATATATTATCTGGAATTCAATTTATCGATTTAACTTTAAAACCTTAAATAGGTTTCCAAGTTCTACCTCATTTAACTTCCTGTAACGCCCTACGCCGGTCTCTGCCAGCGAGATAGGACCGAACTCAGTTCTAATCAATCGCAACACTGGAAGCTGATAGTGCTCAAAGATTCTACGGACAATGTGATAGCGACCTTCATGGATCGAAATCTCAACCCAAGAATGCTTGGGATTTATCTCCCTGAGTGTCTTTATTTCAAGAGCTCTGGCCAAGCCATCTTCAAGCTGAATTCCTACCCCAACCTCAGCCAACTGCTCCTTACTTAAAACACCCTCGATTTCAACCAAATATTTCTTCACCATTCCATAGGAGGGGTGGGTGGCGCGGTGAGCAAAATCGCCATCATTTGTGAGGAGAATTAGCCCCTCACTCTCCTTGTCCAAACGACCTACGTGAAAGAGTCGTTCATTGCGCTCTCTGAAATAATCGCCCAAGCAAGGGCGGCCATCTGGGTCAGTCATGGTGGACAAAACACCGATTGGTTTATGGAAAGCGAGGTAAACATTAGTTTTTTTAGTGGAAATAGACTCACCATCAACCTCAACTTTAGAGATTTCTGGATCTACTTTGCTTCCAAGTTCAAGAATTTGGACTCCATCGACGCTAACTCGGCCATCTAGGATCAATTGCTCGCTAGCTCTGCGACTGGCTATGCCGGCATCAGCCAGAACTTTCTGAAGGCGAATGAGCGCCATATTTTCCTCTCGTCACGGCCAATTTGGGCGTGGATGACCATCACGGTCTTAAGAGAAGTCTAAAGCCAAAGTAGAGAGAAACGAAATCCTTTAATCTGTAAGCGTTGCAAGAACCTCATCCAGGCCATCTACATCCGGGAGGAATGGAGCAAGGGCTGGCAAATCTTCGATGCCACGAACGCCGATCTTTTCAAGGAAGAAGCTCGTAGTTCCGTAGAGAATCGCACCTGTTTCATGCTCAACTCCCCTCTCCTCGACTAATCCACGGGTCAAGAGAGTCTTCATTACCGCTTCAACGTTGACGCCGCGGATGGCAGATACTCGCGCCCTGGAAATGGGTTGCCGGTATGCGATAACTGCGAGAGTTTCTAGAGCTGCCTGAGTAAGACGGGTCTGTTGACCATCGAGTACGAACTTCTCAACCAGCGCCGCTTGATCTGGGTGGCTATAAAAGCGCCATCCCCCAGCAATCTCGCGAAGCTGAAAGCCCCTGCCTTGCTCTTCATAGCTCTGCGCGAGGGAACGGAGAGCGGCCGCAACCACCTCAGTGGGAACCTCTGTAATTTGAGCAAGAATGAGTTCGTTGACTGGTTCATCAACGACCATCAGGATCGCTTCCAATGATCTGTTCAGTTCAAGTTCAGACATTTATTCCTCTTTTGTCTTAGTATCGATGGTCTCCACCGGGCGATCGAACTCATCACTCACCGTGATTTCATCATCAGCGCCGGCAACCCAGGTAATTTGAAGCTCTCCAAGAGCCACAACTTGTTCAAATCGCAGCGCACCCTCCCGGTAAAGCTCAAGAAGTGCGAGGAAGCGAGCAACGACCACTAAAGTCGAATCGGCATCTCCGATTAAGGTGCGGAAACTGGCACGCCCGCTCTTTCGAAGGGCATCCACGATCTTTACAGCCTCCTCGGCAACACTCACCAAGGGTTGGTGGATATGGTCGATGGAGAGCAATGGAGCGGTTTTCGGTGCGAGCACCCGTTCCGCTATAGCGGCGAAGCGATTGGCACCCACCCCAATAAGAACCTCGGGAAGCAACTGGGCGAAATGGCTCTCCATAGCAACGAGGCGCGGAAAACTCTTATCTGCGATATCAATTCTGCCTTGGAAAATAGCGGCAATTTCCTTGAAAGCTCGGTATTGCAAGAGTCTGGCAAAGAGCAGATCTCGAGCCTCAAGAAGTGCGAGATCCCCCTCATCTTCAATTTCACCACTTGGTAATAATCGGGCTGCCTTTAGGTCTAAGAGAGTGGCAGCAACTACGAGGAATTCGGTGGTCTGATCCAGATCCCAACCCTGCTCAGAGCCCTCTAAAGCTTTTATATACGCAATAAAATCATCAGTTACAACGCCCAGAGCGATCTCTGTTATATCCATCTTGTGACGCGAAATCAGTTGCAAAAGGAGATCAAAGGGTCCATCAAAATTGCTCAGGTGAACCGAGAAGG
>CAITFY010000048.1 GCA_903891755.1 uncultured Actinomycetes bacterium
ATCGACCAGGTGATGCAACCCTTGATACCAAATCCAACAGTGTGTGCTGGAAGTTCGTACTCGTTGATGATCTCGGTAATGCGATCGAGAGCTTGATAGTTCAAAGCCTCTGCTTTTCCAAGAGCTTCATCGGTGCAGACCTTATCCATCGCGCGCACACCAGCCATGGCAAGTGGGTTTGCGTTGAATGTACCGAAGTGATGGAAGCGACCATCAGCGACGGCATCCATGATCTCTTTCTTTCCACCAAATGCAGCGAGCGGCAATCCGCCACCGATGGATTTAGCAAGACAGATGAGATCTGGCTTAACACCAATACGAGCGGCAGCACCCTGAGGTCCTGCAGTAAGTCCAGTCTTAACTTCATCGAAGATCAAAACAATGTTGTATTGATCGCAGAGCGCGCGAACTGCAGCGAGGTATCCCTCATCTGGCAGAACGATTGCAAGGTTCTCAAGAACAGGTTCCATAATCAAACATGCGATGGTCTTGGAGTGTTCTTTGAATACTCGCTCAAGTGCAACAAGATTATTGAAAGGCACCACATAAATTTCGCCAGCAAGTGTTCCTGCTGGAATGACTGGAGTTGGATTATCTGCTGGACCCGCTAATTTGAGGTCAGGTTTTGCAGAGACAGTAAGTGGGTCATAGCTACCGTGGTAGCCGCCCTCAATCTTTACCAAACCTTCTTTTCCAGAGTAAGCCTTCGCCAAGCGAACCGCGTACATGGTGGCTTCGGTTCCGGAGTTAGCGAAACGAATTTGGTCTACGCCAAAGCGCTTACAGATTCGCTCTGCACCATCTCTAGAGATTGGTGAAGGTGTAACGAAAAGTGTTCCGGTCTCGAGTGCCTTCTTAGTCTCGGCAACTACCTCAGGATTGAGGTGGCCGGCCAACATTGCGCCGAATCCCATCGAAAGGTCTAAGAGCTGGCGACCATCAACATCGGTCATCCAAGCGCCCTTAGCGCTCACGATTGAGAGTGGATAGGGGTCCCAGTGTTGGAAACTAGATGGAACGCCTAATGGCATGGAGCCCAAGGCGAGATCAAACTCAATGCGCGAGGCAAATGAGGACTTTCCAAATCGTTCCCATTCAGCAGCGAGTAGTGATTCGACTCGGCTTACATCGATGGGGCGTGGATTCTTACTTAACTTTCTAAAGGTTTGTGGCTCTAGTGTTGAAGTCATTTACGAACGTTGTGTGCATCGAGGACTCTTGGCTGGTGCCAAGACACGATGACAGTCTCCCTTATGGTTTTCGCTCCCCTTGATAAACGCAAGTATTAGTTAGATGCAAATACATCGCCTAAGTGACTTACGCCTCAAAAAGTGCTGACGACAAGGTAGCAGATAGCCACCTGAAATTCACCTCTGGCAGGGTTTTCATGGCGCGCCTTGGACTTTTTTACAATAAAGTTCAACCTTACGCGGAAAAAACGCACTTATGTGGAAGGTTTTACATGTCATCATCGGAAAATGTAAAGGGATCAAAGAAGCATCACTGGCAACCTGGCGATGAAGGTTTAGATCCAAATCGTTGGTACGCCCTCGTCGTTATTGCTATCGCATCGCTCATGATCGTTCTCGACGCATCGATCATCAACCTTGCACTACCCAAGGCACAAGTTGCACTTCATATTTCTAATGCAAGTCGTCAATGGGTTGTCACTGCATACTCACTCGCATTCGGTTCACTCCTTCTTCTTGGTGGACGTATCGCTGACTATGTAGGACGTAAGAAAGTTTTCATCATTGGTCTTATTGGTTTCGCAGCAGCTTCCGCACTCGGTGGCTTTGCAACCAACCAAGGGTTGCTCTTCGCAGCTCGTGGTTTGCAAGGCGCCTTCGCTGCGCTGCTCGCACCTGCAGCACTCGCTCTTATCAACGTCACTTTCACAGTACCTAAAGAGCGCGCACGTGCATTCGGCGTTTACGGCGCGATCTCAGGTGGCGGCGCAGCAATCGGTCTGATCGCCGGCGGCGCGCTCACTGAGTTTGCAAACTGGCGTTGGTGCTTATTTGTAAACGTTCCAATCGCAATTATCGCTGTGGCTCTTGCACTTCCAAATCTGCACGAATCAAAGTCCACCGGTGAGCACACTTATGACATTCCTGGTGCATTCACAGTAACTCTCGGCCTTATTAGCTTGGTTTATGGCTTTAGCCAGGCAGCTAGCCATGGCTGGGCGAATATCCACACCTATCCATTCTTCGTTCTAGCAGCAGTCCTTCTCGCAGCATTCATCGCAGTTGAGACTCAAGTTGGAAATCCATTGCTCCCACTTCGCGTACTTAACGAGCGCAACCGCGGTGGTTCATACCTTGCATCACTTTTGACCGGAACTGGACTCTTCGCGATGTTCCTATTCCTATCTATCTACATGCAGAACTTCTTGCACTACTCACCACTTCGCTCTGGCTTCGCATTCCTTCCATTTAGCGGTGGAATCATCATCGGTGCTGGAATCGCTTCACAGCTTCTTCCAAAGGTTGGACCACGTCCACTCATGGTTGGTGGTTTGGTCGTTGGCGCTGGTGGACTCTGGTTGCTCTCAGGCATTACTCCAACTACTGAATATGCAACAGGCATCTTGCCTGCCATGATCATCATGTCTCTCGG
>CAITFY010000049.1 GCA_903891755.1 uncultured Actinomycetes bacterium
ACTGCAAATCTTTAGCGAGTTGTGAGTGGCACCACTCACAAGGGAGAATCTACTGAAACTGTGATGTTACAGAGAGGTTACTGTGAATGAAACTTAACCCATTATGGGATCTGCTCTTTGCCGCTCTTTTGGGAGCAATTGCGCTCTGGTATTTATCGGAGCGAGAGGCCCGAAAATCAATATCGGGCGTTCGTCAATTCTCTTTCTCTGCGGGGATAGCCCTCACCTTCATCCTCTTAGTAGGACCTGTCCCTCACGCCGCCGTACGAACCTTCTGGATTCACATGATTCAACATATTGGTCTGATGATGCTTATTTCACCGCTCCTCGTACTCGGGGCTCCGATAAGCCTTGCGGTGCGATCAAAGCACTTTAAGGTTCAAAGTTTCGTTCGAAGAGTCGGGGGGAATCCTTTCATCCGCATGCTCTTCAAGCCGCAAGTTGGTTTCGGCATCTTCTTATTGGTTCTCATAGGAACTCACTTTTCGCCGTTAGCTAATTGGGGAATGACCAACCCCAACGGCCACTGTTTGGAGTTAATACTCTTCCTGGTAGGCGGCTTCATTTATTACTACTCGGTGATGGAGGGAAATCCCCACCCATTCTTCGTTCCCTACTCGCTTCGGGTCATCTCACTCTTCGCCATGATGTTGCCAGAAACCATGGTGGGGTTCTTCTTGTACTCCGGAAATCGCGTCCTGCATTCACTCCCCAAGAACACCTCCATGCAGATGGGCCTAGCCGATCAACATCAAGGTGGAGCAATCATGTGGGCCATGGGAATGTTGATCGATACCGTCTGGATTGTCCTAGCAGCCAAGGATTGGTTTGCCAATGAACAACTATTATCGGAAAGTGATGATGAGTAACCCACAGATTCCCGAAGAAGACCAAGAGCCAAAGCGCCGCTGGGTCTTATGGGGTTTGCCGCTCTGCGGCCTTATGGGAGTCTTGGAGTTTAATAGAGCGCTAGGGGGGAACCACCTGAGTTGGGTTTACGTGATGGAATGGCCTTTTTTCGGGGTATTTATCTATTACATGTATTGGAAACTCTCACAACCCCAAGAGCCCTTTGATGACTCGGATGATCCACCCCGCGAAATCGATTAGTTATTCTCTTAGTAAACTAAAACCCTTATGTTGCCACTCTTATCGCTATCAACTGAATTCTTTTTCTGGGTAGTCACGATTGCGATTCTGATTGCAACAGTTCTTTTCTGGAATAAATTTTCTCGGCATAGTTGGAAAAATATCTCCGCGAGATTCTCACTTATCCTCGCAATTCAATGCTTTGCTCTGGCAGCAATGGGAATCACCATCAACCGCTCTGGAGAGTTTTATAGTTCGTGGTCTGATCTCTTTGGCGCACAAGGGCAATATCAAAAGATCGCGGTCAGTCCTTCGGCGCTCTCCCAAATTGGATTGAAAGATTTGTCAGCTGCTACGCGGACCAAGGGCGGAAGTTTTATCTTCCGAAAGATCATTAAAGGCGCTAAATCCGGCATTTCCAACGTAGTTTACGTGGTCGCTTCCCCAACGATTGCTAAGGAACTAGTTGGAGCAACCCACTCCATCGGCAGTAACTATCAAGTTGTGGAACTATTTCCGGGTACCCCGGGGGTCCCACAGACATGGATCGGTACTCTCGGCGGAATCACCACTATGGAGAATTTAGAGCTAGCGGGGAAGATTCCACCAACAATCGCAGTGATTCCCGCTATTAATGTCGAACCTGGTCAAGATACCGAATGCATGAATTTTGTTGGCGGCGCTCAAGTAGAAACTTGGATAACCGGAGACATGAAGCAATTCCTGCAGACATTTATGGGTGTGGACAATCGACTCTGGTCATCATTTGGCTACTCTACGGGCGGATGGTGCGCCGCTGAAGTAGCGGTCTTACATCAAGGCCAATACTCGCAAGGGGTCTCACTCGCGGGATATTTTAATCCAATTCTCGCGCGCGGCCTTTCAGTGCGTGAAAAGAAATATCTCTCAGGAAAATACGATCTCCTCAAATATTTACAGAAGAATCCGAATAACACCAAGATCCTGGTTATTGCCTCGGTAAAAGATCGCTTCGCGAATAGCTCAGCTCAACGCTTTATGCTGGGAGCCAATTCATTGATTCCCATTAAATATATTCCAATTCCAATTGGCGGCCACAATATTGGAGTGTGGAAACCATTTGTCGCGACCGGATTCTTATGGATTGCTGGTGCTACCGATATTTCGACTCCAGTCGTAAACCCGCAACCTAGTGCGAGCGGAAGCCCGAAATAAATTTCTCTGCGCGCAGGGCAGCCCAACCAACTTTTGGCAGATCTGAGGCGCGCGGATAGAGAACGTAACGAGTCTCCCAACCGGGTTGGAACTTTGCATTGAAGCGGTAGAGAGATTC
>CAITFY010000050.1 GCA_903891755.1 uncultured Actinomycetes bacterium
GGCCAATTGCGGTAAATGCCAGCGACGTCGGTGATAAAGAGAATTTCGGTAGCTTCAAGCGCTCCCGCAATGGCACCAGCGGCTATATCTCCATTGATGTTGAGAGCCTGTCCATCTTCTTGAACTGCCACAGGAGAGATGATGGGTAGATATCCATTGGAGAGCAAGAGATTAAGGAAGGCGGGATCAACGAGAGTTGGTTCACCTACAAGGCCGATATCAACGGATTCGCCATCTGCTATCGGCGTAAATTTTTGGGCTCTGAGAGTGCCACCGTCTCCGGTAGATATACCCACCGCATTCACACCGTAACCGATAAAGGAGTTGGTGAGATTGCGAAGTACTCCGCCGCAGAGCGTTTGCTGCACTATCTCCATCGCTTCGGGTGAAGTTTTCCGATAACCGTGCACCATCTCGCTCTCAATATTATGAATGCGAAGTTCTTCATTAATCGCAGGGCCGCCTCCATGCACGACAACCACTTGCTGACCAGATGTGTGAAACTCCGCGATGGTTTTAATTATTCGCTGATTGCTCTCCGGGTTATCTAAAACATGCCCTCCATACTTAATAAGGATCATGAGCCAATACCTTGTGAACTCAAGCCAGTGTTCTCTGGTAACCCAATCATTAAATTCGCATTCTGAATCGCCTGAGATGCAGCGCCTTTCCCGAGATTATCAATTGCTGCGGAGATGACGATTCGCTGAGTGTGATCATCAACTGCAACTTGAATCTGCGCTGAATTGGATGCAAGAACGGCAGATGTTTTAGGGAGCTGATCTCCGCTTAAGACTGAAACAAATTCTTCGCTCTGATAGAAGTTCTTATAAATCTCTTGAGCATCAATTGAACTCAGAGGCGACTTCAACTTCGCCGTTACCGTGGCGAGAATTCCACGAGGCATAGGCGCCAAAATCGGGGTAAAGGAAATCTTTACCTCTTCATCACCTAAGAGTGAGAGTGTCTGCTCAATTTCTGGTGTGTGCTGATGCACTCCCCCAAATTTGTATGAGGTCAGCGAACCCATAACTTCGCTAGCTAGAAGGTTTGTCGAAGCTTTACGTCCGGCGCCGGTTGTTCCAGAGGCCGCCACGACGACGATGTCGGCGCCGTCAATAATTTTTGAATGAAGGGCAGGTGCTGCGGCGAGTGCAATCGCTGTTGCATAACATCCAGGATTGGCGACTCTCGATGCCTGAGATATCTTCCCGCGTTGACCAGGAATTTCTGGAAGACCATAAACCCATGCACCGGCATAGGAGCCACCATAATATTTTTCCCAAGAGGCCGAAGACTCCAGACGGAAATCCGCTCCGAGATCTACGACCTTTATATTTGAATCTACTTCCGCAATCATTTTGGCGGACTCGCCATGAGGAAGTGCGAAGAAGAGAAGGTCGCAATCATTCATACGCGAAATCTCAGTCGCTTCAAATTGGCGTTCGGAATAGCTAATTAATTGAGGATGTACTGAAGTGATTGCTGCACCGGCTTGGCTTCCAGCGGCTACATACTCGACCTCAAAGTCCGGATGGCCTACTAGAAGCCGAAGTAGTTCTCCGCCTGAGTAGCCGCTTGCCCCTATCACACCAATTTTCATGGCTTTAGAGTAAGGGTTTATGAATAATTATGCAAGGATTTGCATAATTATACGCGAACTACTGCTGCGCATTGCTCAGAAGCTGCTTTAACTGCAGATTCGCGATATCCAGATACCTCATCGGCGGTCAGGGTGCGATCAGGAGCCCTAAATGCGAGGGTGAAGGCGAGTGAGACCTTGCCATCTCCTAGGTTCTCATAGCGATCGAAGAGATTAATGGACTCCAAGAGCTCACCGGCCCCAGATACAAGCGCGGCCTCAACCTTTGATGCCGGAACTGCCGCATCAACTATCAGGGATACATCCTGAGTTGCAGCTGGCATGGTGAGAATAGGCTTTGCGGATTTCGCAGACGCCACAGGCAATTCCGAGAGAATTACCGCGAAGGCGCAACTACGGGCGGGCAATCCCAAAGCTTCGAGTACTCGAGGGTGCAGCTCCCCCGCATGGGCTACTGGCTTACCACCCACTTGGATCTCGGCGCAACGACCTGGATGCCAGGGGGCAAGATCTGATTGAACGATGGTTCCGGTATTCCCAGTCAGCTCGATAATTTTGAGGGCTTGTGTCACCGCATCAGACCACTCAAATTCTCGTCCCGCTCCCCACCAACCATCTCTCTCGAGTGAACCTGCGACTACCGCTCCAACGAAGAGGGGTTGAGGTGGAACGCTGGCATAAATCTCTGCGATGGTCTCTGCAGATGGACGACCGTCAGTTGGAACTGGTGAAACATGAGCCAACTTTGTGACATCGCGGAAGACCGAACCTATCTCAAAGATCGCGCAATCTTTTGCACCACGATTTAAATTCCGCTTTGCGGTATCAAGCAATCCGGGAAGCAAATGAGTTCGAAGAAGTGGAGCTTGATCAGACATTGGGTTTGCCAATTTGAAACTAGCCGCGCGAGCACCAACAAAACCAAGCAAATCGACCATCTCTTGATTAACAAATGGATAGTTATAAACTTCCGAGAAACCTAAATTGGCAAGATAATTTGCAACACCGCGCTTGCGATACTGCAGAGGACTAAGTGTTGCTCGCGCCGGACCTATTGGGAGAGTTCCTTCAATTGAATTTAAACCAACGAGGCGTCCTACCTCTTCTACAAGGTCTGAAGGGTTGAGAAGATCACTACGCCATGTTGCAGGTGTAACTTTCCAGAGCGAATCTCCGACAACTTCAATCGAACAGCCGACGGTACGTAGGTTGGTTTCAACAACTGCCGGGCTGACTGGTATGCCGAGAAGTTTAGATGCGAAGTGTGGATCAAAATCAATGACAGGCATAGCAGGAACCGCGCCTGAAGTAGCGCTTCCCACATGCTTGGCGCCTCCAAGTTCGACGAGAAGTTGAACCGCACGCGCGCTCGAGATTTCAGCCAGCGCTGGATCGACTGCGCGTTCTAATCTGCGCGAAGCTTCCGATGAGAGTCGATGGAATCTGGAGTTCTTTGCAATAGAAATAGGATCAAAGCGTGCCGCTTCAATCGCAAGGTCGGTAGAGGTATCGGTGACCTCAGAGTGCAACCCACCCATGGTTCCGGCAAGTGCAAGTGGTTGCTTATCGTCGGCGACCACCAAGTTTGTGTTGGCCAGTTTGCGAACTTGGCCATCGAGCGTTGTTAATTCAAGATCCTTATCGGCTCGTCTAATATGTAACGAGCCTGAAATCTTTTTGACGTCGAAGGCATGCAGGGGCTGACCAAGTTCGAGCATGACGTAGTTAGTAATATCAACAGCGAGTGAAATCGAGCGCATTCCGCACTTTTCAATGCGGCGACTCATCCATAGCGGAGTCTTAGAGTGTGAATTGAATCCTGATACCGTCCGGATATAGATAACACTCGCCGCAGAGGGATCATCAATTGAGACTTGAATGCCAGCCGTGTTGAGCTCAAACTCTTTTAAGCTCACAGCATCTGCTGGATCCATGTAAGGAAGTTTTAGCGAAGCTGCCAATTCTCTTGCCAAGCCACGCACAGATAAGGCATAACCGCGATCTGGGTTAACCGCCACATCGAAAATTGAATCGTTTACCTGTAGCAATTCAAGTGCATTATCACCGGGATTACCTTCGTGAAGAACAATTATGCCAGCATGATCCTCGCTTAATCCGAGCTCCCTGGAAGAGCAGATCATTCCATTGGAAGTGTGGCCATATGTTTGGCGCGCAGCAATTTCAAATCCCCCGGGAAGTACTGCTCCGGGCAGAGAAACAACGACGAGATCGCCCTCAACAAAGTTAGTTGCACCGCAAATTACGTAGCGGGTTTCGCCTTCACCGCAATCTAATCCAACATAACGAATTGGCTTCTTCTGTCCTTCAACTGCTTGGATTGAAAGAACTTTTCCTACAACGAGTGGACCGGTGATATCGGCGCCTTGAATTTCAACGCCTTCAACCTCAAACCCTACTGAGACGAATGCCTCTTCGATTTGCGAGTTGGTAGTTCCGCTTGGAATTTCAACGTATTCGCGCAACCACGATAGAGGGACCTTCACTTAACACCCATTCCAAAGTTCTGAGAGAAGCGCGCATCGCCTTCGACAATGTCATGCATATCCGTAATTCCATGACGAACCATCAGTGTCCGTTCGAGCCCCATGCCAAATGCGAATCCGCTGTAAACCTCAGGATCAATTCCGCAGGCAATCAAGACCTTCGGGTTGACCATGCCGCAGCCGCCCCATTCAATCCAACGTCCATTGAAAAAGAAGTCCACTTCAGCACTTGGTTCGGTGAAAGGGAAGAATGAGGAACGTAATCGGGTTTTAACATCTGGACCGAAGATCGAACGAGCAAAGTGATCAAGCGTTCCCTTGAGATCTGCCATCGTGATTCCCTTATCGATGACGAGTCCCTCCACCTGCGAGAAGACCGGAGTGTGGGTCGCATCAAGTTCATCGGCGCGATAGGTGCGTCCCGGGCAGATGACATAAATGGGTGGCTTCTCTTCCAGCATGGTGCGAACCTGCACAGGAGAGGTGTGGGTGCGTAGCACCAGATGCGAATCTGCGGGCTCTACGAAGAATGTATCCTGCATCGTTCGCGCCGGGTGATCTGCTGGGATATTAAGTGCGTCAAAGTTAAGCCACTCTGCTTCTAGCTCTGGACCCTCCGCTACGCGGTAACCCATTCCAAGAAAGAGGTCGCAGATCTCATTGGTCAAGATTGTGAGGGGATGTAATCCACCCTGAATAGTTCTGCGAGCCGGAATCGAGACATCCACTCGCTCTTCAATCAGAACGCGCGCATCACGCTCTGCCTCCAAAACCTTTAAGCGCTCTTCAAGAGCAACAGCAACTTGATTCTTAGCCTGACCAATAACTTTTCCAAAGTTCGCACGCTCTTCTGGTGTCAATGAGCCGAGTTGTTGATTTGCCTTGGAGATTGGAGATTTATCTCCGGCATGCGCAGATTTCACTTCTTTGAGGGAATCTAAATCGAGAGCACCGGCAATTGCGCTCAACGCCTCATTCTTGGCATCTTCTATCGCTTGCGCTGAAAGGCTCATGGGAGGAGATATTACTAAAGTCTCGGTTAGTTAGAGAGGTAATACATGGCGATGGCGGCAGCACTTGCTACATTGAAACTCTCGGCATGGCCCTGCATCGGAATGCTGATTCGCTGGAATGCTGGAGCCAACTCCGGCAAGCCATGACCCTCATTTCCAAAGACCAAGACAGTCGCTTTGGTCTTATCCACTCCGTTTAAAAGATCATCCGCTCCCCCATCGAGGGCCACAAGTGATAGATCGCGAGAGTAAGAAAACTCTTCTAATTGATCGAGAGAGATATCGTCCACGACCGGGATGTTCCAGAGTGAACCTGCAGTTGAACGGACAACTTTGGGGCTATAGATGTCGACGCTTAAATCGCTGAATATCACTAAATCAAATCCGCAGGCATCAGCAGTTCTTATCGCAGTTCCTGCATTTCCGGGATCTTGAATCTGCCAAAAATAAGCGATCTTCTTTAGAGGTATCTGCGAAAATCTCGAAAGATCTGAAGGGAGGTACTTGCAGAGCGCCAAGATTCCTTGTGGCGATTGTGTATCAGCCATTGCCGCCATCACCTGATCTGTAACCATGATTACTTCATATTTATTAATAATGGTTTCAGCGAATTCACTACGTAATTTCTCAAGTCCTGAATCAGTCAGGTAGAGCAGATCAATAATCGGAGCGGATGGAACCGCTGCATTGAGCGCTCCGCGGAGTGATTGCAATCCATCGGCCACGAAGGTCTTCTCTAAAGTACGTAGCTTCTTTCCCCGTGGACCCAAAAGAGCCTTCACTCGCTCCACATGGGGTGAATGAAGGCTCGTAATTGGTGCGTGAGTCAATGTGTTAAGCGTTTACTACGTGTTGGCGTGCAATCTCTACAAGCGCAGCAAATGCTGCTGGGTCGTTAGTTGCAAGCTCTGATAGAACGCGACGATCAACTTCGATACCTGCAGCTTTGAGGCCTTGGATAAAGCGGTTGTAGGTCAAGCCATGCTCACGGGCACCAGCGTTAATGCGTTGGATCCAGAGTTGGCGGAAGTCGCCCTTCTTATCCTTACGGTGATCAAAGGCGTAAACCATTGAGTGCGTAAGTTGCTCTTTAGCCTTTGTGAAAAGACGTGAGCGTTGTCCGCGGTAACCAGCGGTACGTTCTAATGTGGTGCGACGCTTCTTAGCAGCGTGGACACCGCGTTTTACTCTAGCCATTTATCGCGCTCCTTTACTTCAAACCGAGCATGCGCTTGGCTGTCATGGTTACGGTCTTCTTACCTGTTGCATCATTGCTCAAACGGCGAGTGACGCGTGAAGATTTATGTTCGAGAAGGTGGCGCTTACCAGCACGCTCGTGCATGATTTTGCCGGTGCCGGTCAGACGGAACGTCTTCTTAGCTCCGCTATGGGTTTTCATCTTTGGCACTTCATACCTCCTGGGTACTTGTCTTAACTAGCCCTCGCTAGTTAGTTCTGGAACTAATTACTGGGTAACTTCTTGGGTCTCTAAAACGGGAGTAGGAGCATCAACAACAACAGGTTTTTCAACAACTGCTGCGGCCTTTGGCGCTGTCTTCTTGGCTGCCTGGCTCTTCTTAAGAACCGGACCAAGAACCATCGTCATGCTCTTTCCTTCCTTCTTTGGAACGAACTCCACGAAGCCAAACTCTGCGATCTCCTCCGAAAGTTTCATCAACAATCGGTAACCCATCTCAGGACGGGTCTGCTCTCTTCCTTTGAATTGAACAGTTACCTTCACCTTGTCTCCGCCTTTGAGGAAGCGCTCAATGTGAGCTTTCTTCGTCTCATAGTCATGAGGTTCAATCTTCAATCCAAAACGAATCTCTTTAACCACAATGTGGGTCTGGTTCTGTCTAGCTTCCCGTGCCTTCTGTGCGATTTCGTACTTGTACTTTCCGAAATCCATGATCTTGCAGACGGGTGGTTTTGCATCTGGAGAAATTTCGACGAGATCGAGTCCGACTTCTTCCGCCATAGATAAGGCAGTTGCGGTCGCTACGATTCCAACTTGTTCACCAGAAAAACCGATGAGACGAACTTCCGAGGCTCGGATTCGATCATTGATTCTTTGTTCGGCGCTGATAACTCTTCCTCTCTAGAAATTACTTTTCGCAAGGGAGGCTGAGTCGCGCAAAAATAGACCCGCCAAATATGGCGAGTAAGTTCTTGACCAATCAGCCGAAGCCGATGAGGTGGGAGCGACAAACTCCACTTGATGAGTCATAGGGTACCGCGAGGGGTAGGGAAAGCTGAAATCGGTGGAATTAACCCCCGATAGCGTGAACTCCCCCATCGACGTGGATGATCTCGCCGGTTGTCTTTGGGAACCAATCTGAGAGCAGGGCTACGGCGCCACGGGCCGCAGGTTCTGGATCTGCAAAATCCCAGGCCAGAGGCGAGCGAGTGTTCCAGACATTCTCGAACTCTTCGAAACCAGGGATGGACTTTGCTGCGATTGTAGCCAGTGGCCCTGCAGCGATGAGGTTGACCCTAATATTTTCGGCGCCTAGATCGCGGGCGAGGTAGCGGTTGCACGATTCCAAGCCTGCCTTGGCGATGCCCATCCAGTCATACTTTGGCCAGGCAACGGTTGCATCAAAGGTTAGACCTACGATGCTGGCACCAGAAGCTGGGTAGAGCTCACGGACTGCGATAGCCAGAGACTTGTAGGAGAAGGTCGAGGTATGAAGTGCGATCGCCACATCTTCCCACTCGGTATTGAGGAAGTTACCGCCCAGCGCTGCCTGAGGCGCAAATCCAATTGAATGAACCACTCCATCTAGATGAGGGACGTGCTTCTTCACTTCTGCTGCCAAACCGGCCAAATGCTCTGGGTTGGTTACATCGAGTTCTATGACGGGAGCTGGATGCGGGAGTCGGCCAGCAATTCTGGTTGTCAGACTCAGTCCGCGGCCAAAACCGGTAAGGACGACGTTGGCGCCTTCTTCTTGGGCTAACTTGGCGATATGGAATGCGATTGACCCATCGGTCAGCACTCCTGTTACCAAGATGTTCTTGCCTGTAAGTAGTGCCATTAGTGACCCATCCCCATTCCTCCGTCGACCGGAATTACTGCTCCTGTGATGTAACCCGCTTCTGGTGAAGCGATAAATTTAACGACTCCCGCGACCTCTTCCGGCGAGCAGAAACGTCCGAGTGGAATAGCCCCAATATATTTTTCACGCAGAGTATCGCTGAGTTCTGCCGTCATATCTGTCTCAACAAAGCCAGGCGCGATGACGTTAAAGGTTAAACCGCGTGAACCATATTCGCGGGCCAGGGCGCGAGCCATACCAACTAACCCGCTCTTCGTTGCAGCGTAATTGGCCTGACCAGCAGAACCCATGAGTCCAACCACAGAACCGATCAAAATCACTCGACCCGAGCGCTTTTTCACCATAGGAGATATGGCTCTTTGCACTGTTCTAAAAGTTCCAGTGAGGTTGGTTTCAACTACGGAGGTGAAATCTTCATCGCTCATTCTCATGGTCAATCCATCGCGGGTGATACCTGCATTTGCTATGAGGACGTCCACTGGTCCGTACAGAGATTCAATTTCTGCAAAGGCAGCTTTCACGCTCTCAGGATCCGTCACATCCATTTGAACGCCAACCAGCCCTTCAGGGGCTCCGCCAGATCTGTAAGAGACGATAACGAGGTTGCCTTCAGTGGCAAAGCTTCTCGCTATTGAGAGACCAATGCCGCGATTTCCGCCGGTGACAAAGACAATTCTTGGACCTTGCGGCGATGAAGTCATGGGAGCAGATTAACCACTACTCACGCGTAGTTAAAAGAGGCGCGAACTCGCGAGGGGATTTAGGCTTGCCACATGAGCGCACGCAACGATGGAAAGAAGAAGAATCCATCTCCCATAGTCATAACCAGCGCTCAAGATGCTCTTTCAGTTGAACAGCGCGGCAGACAGCGCAGATACTTCATTTCGATGATGGTCAGAACCGGATGTTTTATATCCACCATTTTTCTGCCAAATCCATATCGCTGGGTAGCAATGGCTGGAGCAGTATTCCTGCCCTATATCGCGGTCGTAATCGCAAATGCTGGCCGAGAGACAATCACTGGCAAGACTGCCATCATGAGAAATCAGCAGCTTCAAATCACCGACAATTAAAGGTAATTAAGCGGTACCCAATACCTGACGTTGATAGAGATCAAAGTAGAGACCACCACGGGAAACCAATTCTTCGTGGGTTCCGCGCTCCACAATGCGACCCGCCTCCAAGACCAATATTTGATCCGCCTTTTGAACGGTTGATAATCGGTGAGCAATAACAATGCTCGTTCTTCCCTCTAGCGCCACCTCGAGCGCCTCTTGAACCAAGGCCTCATTCTCCGAGTCCAGATGAGCAGTAGCCTCATCTAAAATAACAATACTTGGAGCTTTAAGTAGAAGTCGAGCAATAGCTAATCGTTGTTTCTCTCCCCCACTCAAACGGTGACCTCGTTCGCCAACAACGGTATCTAAACCATTTGGGAGCGATCCAATAAAGTTCCAAATCTGAGCCGCTCTACACGCCGCTTCAATCTCCTCTAACGTTGCATCTGATTTTGCATAACGAAGGTTCGCATCAATGGTGTCATGGAACATATGTGAATCCTGAGTAACTACTCCTATTTCGTGTCGCAGCGATGCGAGGGTGAGATCGCGAAGATCCTCACCAGCAATCTTGATGCTGCCCTTTGTAACATCGTAAAGTCTTGGAACTAATCCAGAGATAGTGCTCTTTCCCGCTCCTGATGGACCAACAATTGCAGTGAAAGATCCCGGTTCGCAGAAGAATGAAACATCTTCCAGTACTACTCCCGAGTCAACCATCTCTGCCTTCGCTGCTAACTCCAGAGATGCGAGAGAAATTTCAGTTGACTTTGGGTACGAGAATTGAACATGATCAAATTCAATCGAGGGACGCGCAACCGTGATTGCTCTCGCCCCTTCCCTATCTCGAACCATTGGTTCCAAATCTAAAACTTCAAAGACTCTTTCAAAAGAGACCAGCGCTGTCATCACATCTACTCGAACATTCGATAAGGAAGTGAGCGGTCCATATAATCGTGCGAGCAGTGTCGTGATAGCCAGTAGCGATCCAACGGTTATCGCTCCAGAGATTGCGAGATGGCCACCTATGCCATACGCCAAAGCTGTTGCCAGGGCCGCAATTGTCGTGATCGCCATAAAGAAGATGCGGTTGAGCATCGCGGTGTGAATTCCAATATCGGCAACTCTTCGAGCCTTGGCTCGAAAACCTTCTCGCTCCTTTGCTGGCTCACCATAAAGTGAAACCAGCAACGCTCCAGAGACGTTAAAGCGCTCTGTCATCGTCGAAGCCATCTCTGCATTTAAGTTAAATGAGGCGAGAGTGAGGCTCTGGATCTTCTTGCCAACCCATTTAGTCGGAATCAGGAAGAGCGGAAGAAGAAAGAGTGATGCCAGGGTAATTTGCCATGACAAGGTGGCCATCGCAGCCGCTACAAGAGTCAAGGTCAAGATATTGCTAAGAACTCCAGAGAGGGTATTTGTAAAGGCATTTTGCGCACCGATGACATCAGAATTGATGCGCGAGATCAGCGCGCCGGTCTGTGTACGCGTGAAGAAAGCAATCGACTGCTTCTGAATATGTGTGAAAACTTGAGTTCGCATCTCATAAATCAATCCCTCGCCAATACGGGAGGAGAACCATCGAGAGACGAGACTGACCGAGGTATCTGCGATAGCGATGATGCCAACAATTAAGGCCATCTGTGTGACGACGCCACCATTATGCGGAATAACTCCTTTATCAATCAACTTCTTGAGCAGTAGCGGTGAAGCGACCGTTAATAACGAGTCCGCAATAATCATGACCAGAAATATGAGCAGATAGAGCTTGAATGGTTTTGCAAAACTCCAAATTCGCCTCACCGTTCCCGGTTTCAGTCGCATATCTTTGACCGCAGGATCGCGCGTTAAAGAGCGCATAGCGGAGTGAGCGCCCACGGAGTTCATTGACATAGGTGTTCCTTAAAGAACGTTAGACAGTAAAGCCGATAGCGCGAAGTTGTTCGCGTCCATCATCAGTGATCTTGTTTGGACCCCAAGGCGGCATCCATACCCAGTTGATCTGAACATCAGAGGTGATGTCGGCCAGGACTTGACGAGCTTGATCCTCAATTACATCCTGCAGCGGGCAGGCTGCCGACGTCAGGGTCATATCTAAAACCGCGACATTCGATTCATTAACGCTCATCTCATAGACCAACCCAAGGTCAACGACATTTATTCCAAGTTCGGGATCGATAACATCCTTTAACGCCTCTGTAACTTCATCCAGAGTAGCCAGTTGTTGTTCGCTCATAGTTCTGCTCCATTCTGAATTGCTGCGTCTTTAAATGCCATCCAACTCAACAGCGCACACTTTACCCGCGCCGGAAATTTCGAAACACCAGCGAGAGCAATGGCATCCTCGAGGATCTCCTCATCCCCGCTGATAGTTCCCTTACTCTGCATCAACTCGGTAAATTCCTGCAGAACGACTCGAGCACTCTCAACAGATTTTCCGCTTACAAGATCGCTCATGATTGAGGCGCTAGCCTGTGAAATCGAGCAACCAACGCCATCCCAAATGAGATCTTCAACCTTTCCATTTTTGATAGCGAGGCTAAGTGTAATTTCATCACCACAATTGGGATTAACGTGATGGACTTGTAACTCCCCCACTGGCAATCCTTTATGGTGAGGTTTCTTATAGTGATCGAGGATTACCTCTTGATAGAGCGAATCAAGTTCCATCAGCGGTTACCAAAGTAATCTCGTGCGCCAGCCACAGATTCCAGAAAGACTTCCACATCAGATTCATCGTTGTAGAGGTAGAAGGAAGCACGTGTGGTTCCGGTTAAACCTAATTTGCGAATGAGCGGCCATGCACAGTGATGCCCGGTGCGAACGGCGACTCCATATTGATCCATCACCTGTCCAATGTCATGGGGATGCAAACCAGCGATCGTGAATGAGATAACTCCCCCACGATTTTCCAATCCCTGAGGACCGATAACTTTCACTCCATCAATCTCTTTCAGCCCCTTGAGAGCCAAGTTGGTGAGATGTAATTCCCACTGGTGAATCTTGGAAAGCCCCACAACATCTAGATAATCCAGTGCCGCTGCTAAGCCAACTGCCTGCGCCATATTCGGTACACCTGCTTCAAATCGCTTTGGAGCTTCCGCCCATGTGGAATCAGTCATGGTGACGGTCTCAATCATTGAACCGCCATACAAAAATGGCTCCATCTGGGAGAGAAGTTCCTGCCGCCCCCAAAGAACGCCGATACCTGTTGGACCAAGCGCCTTGTGGCCGGAGAAGACCAAGAAGTCCACGTCAAGAGCTTGAACGTTGACCGGTTGGTGCGGAACGGATTGGCAGCCATCTAAAACAAAGAGCGCACCTACAGCATGAGCTGCGGCAATAATCGGAGCAATATCTGGAACTGATCCCAGAACATTAGATTGATGGGTGATAGCAACAACCTTGCACTTTGAAGTAATAATCTGATCAATTTTTGAGAGATTAAGTGATCCATCTTCATTCATCTCAAACCATTTCAAAACTGCGCCAGTGCGTTTTGCTAACTCCTGCCAGGGAATGAGATTGGCATGATGCTCCAGCTCTGAAACAACGATTTCATCGCCTTCGCTAACTTGCAAAGAGCCAGTCGTGCGTTCAAGAGAGACCGCTAAGAGATTGAGGCTTTCAGTTGCGCTCTTGGTAAAGACAATCTCATGGGATTGCGCGCCAATAAATTGGGCCACCCGGTCTCGTGCACCCTCAAAAGCTTCGCTTGCTCGCTCAGCAAGGAGATAGCTTCCGCGATGTACCGCAGCGTTATTGGTGGAGTAGAAATTTCTCTCGGCATCCATCACCTGGATTGGTTTCTGGCTCGTCGCACCGCTATCTAGAAAGACTAAACGCTTTCCACCACGCATCTCCTGAGAGAAAATGGGAAAGTCGCGCTTAATCGCGGCAACATCGAGAATTGAATTCATTATTAAGCGGTTACGTACTCCGCATATCCATTTTCTTCAAGCTTGGTGGCTAGCTCTGGTCCACCCTCTTCAACGATGCGTCCACCTGCAAATACATGCACGAAATCTGGCTTGATGTAGCGAAGGATGCGGGTGTAGTGAGTGATAAGCATAATTCCGAGATTTTGATTCTCCTTCACGCGGTTAACACCTTCGGAGACGATTCGTAGAGCATCGACGTCGAGGCCTGAATCGGTTTCATCGAGAATTGCAATGACTGGCTTGAGAAGTTCCATCTGCAAAATCTCATGGCGCTTCTTCTCTCCACCAGAGAAGCCTTCATTAACATTTCGCTCAGAGAATGCCGGATCCATGGAGAGAGCTGACATCGCTTCCTTAACTTCTCCGACCCAAGTACGAACCTTTGGAGCCTCGCCACGCACTGCTGTAACTGCTGTACGCAAGAAGTTAGAGACTGAAACTCCTGGAACCTCGACTGGATATTGCATGGCTAGGAATAAACCAGCTTTTGCGCGCTCATCAACAGTCATCTCGAGAACATCTTTGCCATCCAGAGTTACTGAACCAGAAGTGATGGTGTACTTAGGGTGACCAGCGATCGAGTATGCAAGAGTGGATTTTCCGGAACCATTTGGCCCCATGATTGCGTGTACTTCGCCTGAGTTAATCGTTAGATCAACACCGCGAAGGATCTCCTTTGAGCCATCTTCGGTAATGACCGAAACATGAAGTCCCTTGATTTCTAGCGTGCTCATTTAGTTCTCCTTCGTCTTTTGGCTAATAAATACTTCATCCCCAACACGTTCTACGTGGAAGGTTTCAACAGCTTCCGTGGCGGGCAGTGTGAGTGCCTCCCCAGTTCTTAAATCAAAATCAGCGCCATGTAACCAGCACTCAATCTTGTAATCCTTGATCTCTCCATCGCTTAGTTCAGCGTAGGAATGCGTACAGATATTTGAGATGGCGAAAACTTCATCTCCAACTCGAGCCACGCATGCCGGCTTACCATCTACATCAACAGCAACCGGACGGCCCGCAACCAACTCACTAAATTGAAGAGTTGTCATATGCGCACCGAACTCAATTCGCTGTCGATGCGATCCATAATTCGTTCTTCAACCTCAGGAAGGTTTAATTTAGAGACAATCTCGGAGAAGAACCCTCTGATGACAAGGCGCTTAGCTTCAGACTCTGGAATACCACGA
This sequence comes from uncultured Actinomycetes bacterium, assembly GCA_903891755.1. Lineage (GTDB taxonomy): Bacteria > Actinomycetota > Actinomycetes > Nanopelagicales > Nanopelagicaceae > PALSA-747. Next base: position 14,363 of record CAITFY010000050.1, read on the forward strand.
GCCATCAAATAGAAGAGTTGCTCATCATCGAAACGACCCGTGGTACTTGCGTGACCTGCTCCAACAATGTCACCTGTCTCAATTTCCAGGTTCGGCACTGAATCAGCACGAGCCCCATCTGAGAGCAAGAGATTGCGGTTGAGCTCGTAAGTATCAGTATCTTGAGCTGCGGCCTTAATA
>CAITFY010000051.1 GCA_903891755.1 uncultured Actinomycetes bacterium
CTGTATCTTCGCTGGTTCTACATTTCTCTTTAACTACATCTGGGTAAATATCTGGGGAACTGGCTTACATACTTACTCAGGTTTGTAAGATTTAGAGGTTCTTAAGAAACTCCGGATTATCATCCGGTGGAATGACTCTGCCGGTACGTAACCTCGGGGTCACGAGTCGCTTTGGGCGACCTGCAAGTAACCAGGCGAGCGCACCAAAGGAACCAAAGATAATGATGATGATGAGCCAAGCCCATTTTGGAAGGATTCGCACTGAGTCCTGCTCGGTTTTAGCGCAGTCAATCAGGCCATAGAGCCATAGTGCAGTGCCGGCAACAAAGATCAGAACATCGAGCATGGAGATGAGTTTACTCGTTAAAGAAGAAGCGCGATTGCCAGGGCTGTGGAGAGGAATAGCTGCAACTTTCCGACCTTCCCAAGCATGGGAATCAATTGAGCGCCACTTGCTCCAGCTTTTATGCCCGAAATGATCTGAATTGTTATCGGAAGAAAAATCAGAGTTATTAATGTCCACGGTGTAATCACAGCTGCGATGAGCGCTGAAATCTGTGCAGATAAAAGCAGCGCGATGAGACCCTTACGCGCTCTTGAATCACCGAGCCGTACTGCCAGTGTTTTCTTACCTACGAGCGCATCTTTCGGAAGATCTCGCAGGTTGTTGATTGCTAAGAGAGAGCACGAGAGAGCTCCCACTGGAATTGAGACAAGAAGACTCTGCCAAGTAATTCTGTGAGATTGGGCGAGATAGCTTCCAACAGTTGCTACGACACCGAAGAAGAGAAAGACTGAAATTTCTCCATAGCCTGCATATCCATATGGATGCTTACCGCCAGTGTAAGTCCATGCCGCGATCATGCTTACTGCGCCAACTAGAACTAACCACCAAGAAACCCTTGCCGCTAGAACTAGACCGAAAACTCCAGCCGCACCAAAACAGGTGAAGGCAGCGCGCTTTACCGCTGCGGCAGTGGCAAGCCCTGATGCAACCAATCGAATGGGTCCCACCCGAACATCATCAGTTCCGCGAATCCCGTCGCTGTAATCGTTGGCAAAATTCACGGCAATTTGAAGCAGGAGACTCACCAGAAGTGCAAGGAGCGCATTCAAATAATTAATGCCGTGGTGATCGCGTCGGATTAGCGCCGTTCCTACCAACACCGGTGAGACCGCAGCAGGAAGAGTGCGTGGACGTGCGCCAGCCACCCAGGTTTTTAATGAACTCATGGGCGAATCATCTCAAATCTTTTCGACAATGTGGCGCGATCTGCTTTTCCGATAGAAGTTTCTGGCAAGTAAATACTCTTTAAGAAGAGTTTTGGAACGGCATGTCCACCAAAGGTATCGCGAAGCATTTTCGATATCTCCTGCTCATCAAAGTCAGAATTGGAAGCGAGGCAGAGCTGCTCTCCCCATTCTTGGCTCGCAACTGCACACGACATGAATCGATGAGAGGTGTGAGTGTTGAGATATTCATCAATCGTGGAGAGAGATATCTTCTCGCCTCCGGAAATTATCTGATCATCTACGCGTCCGGTAATGAATAACTTTCCACTCTCTAAATAGCCGGCATCTGAGGTTAAGAACCATCCCTCTTCATCTGACAATTTAATCTCTGATCCCAAATACTCTGAGGCTTGCATTGGACCGCGCAGAGCAATTCTCTGATCAGATCTAACCTCAACTTCAACTCCGATGAGCGGAGTGTTGTTGTAAATGCACCCACCAGACATCTCTGACATTCCATATGTTGTGACGACGTTTACGCCGCGCGCACGTGCTTCACTTAAGAGTTCCGCAGAACTCGCTGCTCCACCCACAAGAACAGCTCTAGCATTTTGAAGTGCGAGAAGATCCGCACCGCCATCGTGAAGTGCTCGGAAGAGTTGAGTTGGAACGATGGATGTAAATTCAAAATCTGATTCAGCGATCTCAGTACCCAGAGATAAAGCTCGGACCAGAACATTCACTCCTGCGATGTGATTTGTTGGAAGTTGTAGCGACCAACGCTGACCACGGGTCGCGCCTAAGTATTGGTGCGCCGCATCCGCGCTGGCACGTAGCGCTTGGGCTGAAAGAGCGACCTCTTTGGGAGTTCCAGAAGATCCGCTCGTGGGGATGACAACTGCAACCTCAGCGCTCACCCGCGAAAATTGAGTTGGACCAAAAGCTAGGGCTGGCCCGCTACCCACCAAGGCCGCGTCAAGGGCCTCCATAATGTGTGGGATTGACCACGAAGAGGGGAGTTGAACTAACTCTCGCGGTGACTTATTTACCATAGCCCCCGTAGGCTATCGGCTTGGAATGAAATATCGGAAGTGAAAATTCGTTGCAACGATATAGGAGTAAGAGTGAGCAAGCCCTTTAAGCGTGAACCAGGCAGTCGCACCATTC
>CAITFY010000052.1 GCA_903891755.1 uncultured Actinomycetes bacterium
CCAACACCAATAAGTGAAGGAGCAATAGAGCCACCTTCAGCATGCAAACCGTGACATGAAGAGCAACCGCGAAGGAAGATTGCCTTACCCTCTGAAACCAAAGTTGATGTTCCTGTAGTCATCGTTGATTGCGCACTTGGAAGCGCCGATGCCGCGACGAAGGCGGTACCAATCGTGAAGAGTGCAGCGACGACCAAAATTGGGCCAGCAATGCGATGACGTCGGAAGCTAGAGATACGTTTCACTGATAGCTCCTATTTAATCAAGTAGATCGTCGAGAAGAGGGCGATCCAAACAATGTCCACAAAGTGCCAGTAGTACGAGACAACGATTGCGGTTGTTGCTTGGGAATGTCCGAACTTGCGAGCTTTAGCTACGCGAATAAGTACAACGAGGAAGGCCAACAGCCCACCAGTCACGTGCAAACCGTGGAATCCTGTTGTTATATAAAAGACTGAGCCATATGCACGAGATGAAAGTGAAAGTCCTTCTCGAACCAAGTTGGCATATTCATAGATCTGACCGGCGATGAAGAAGGCACCCATCAAGAATGTGAGCGCAAACCACTCGCGCATTCCCCATTGTGAGAATTTGTAGAGAGGGCCACTGCGGCGCCCTTGAAAACGCTCAGCGGCGAATACACCGAACTGACACGTTACTGACGAGAGAACGAGCACGGTCGTATTGATCGCAGCAAACTTCACGTTGAGCATGCCAGTTGATTCAAGCCAAATATTTGGACCTTGAACGGCGCGGGTGGTGAAGTACATTGCAAATAGTGCTGCGAAGAACATCAGCTCCGAGGAGAGCCAGACGATGGTGCCTACTGCCACCAAATTGGGGCGGTTGTTCTTGGCCGGGGCTTCTAGTGTGGTCACGGGCGCATTATTCCCGATTTCACCCTTTTTTAAGTAATGGGGCTCTAATTGGGCGCGGCAATCACGGGTGAGTCTTATCACGCAAAAGATAGGATTTCGCCATGGAAAATAGTGTGATTTCTTGGGACCAGATCATTGCCCAATTAGCCGACCATGAGGATCTCAACGCACTTCAAGCTCAATGGGCGATGGGTGAGATTCTCGGCGACCGAGCCGAGAAGGAGACCATTAAATCCTTCCTTTTAGGTGTCCAGGCCAAGGGCGAAACCGCCTTAGAAGTTGAAGCTTTTGTAGAGGTCATGTATCAACATTGTGCGCCGATCTCCATACCCCAAAGGGCCGTAGATCCCGTGGGGACCGGTGGGGATGGCGCAAATACCATCAATATCTCAACTACGGCTGCGATAATTGCAAGGGCGGCTGGAGCTACTGTCGTAAAGCACGGAGCTAGAGCCGCATCCTCAAAATCAGGAGCGGCAGATCTCCTAGAAGCCTTGGGGGTCAATATTGACCTCGATGGCGCTCAGGTTGCCGCCTGTGTAGAAGCGGTGGGCATCGGGTTCTGTTTCGCCCCAAAGTTCCATCCAGCCATGCGTTTTGCCGCCCCAGCCCGTAAAGAGCTCGGACAGGCATCGGTCTTTAACATCCTGGGACCTCTAGCCAACCCAGCCAAACCGGCAGCGGTGGCAATCGGCGTGAGCAAGGCTCGCGTGATGCCCATCATGGCCGATGTCTTGAGCAAGCGAGGTGCCGAAGGATTCTTGTTCCGTGGTGATGATGGAATCGATGAAATCACCTTGAGCACGACGACCCAGATCATGCAGATCAATAACGGAGAGCGGAAACTCGAAAGCTTTGACCCGCGAGCTCTTGGAATCGCCTATGCACCTATAGAGACCCTGGCTGGTGGAGATGCTGAATTCAACGCGGCAGTCACTTTGAGGATATTTGAGGGGGAGAAGAGCCCGGCTCGAGATGCAGTACTTCTAAATGCGGCTGCGGCGATCGCGGCCTTTAGAGCGGACTTTTCAAAATCAATCACTGAGCAATTAGCCGAGGGGTATGCAGCGGCAAGTGCTGCGGTGGATTCAGGCGCGGCGCGCGAAACTCTCAAAGAGTGGGCGCTATTCACCCAGCAATTTAGATCAGCCTAGGTTCTCGCTTAATTCTCTTACGTGAGAACTTCTCGAGTTCTCCAAAGTTCTGAACTCCAAAGCCACTGAGGCGTTCAAAGAGTGCGTGAAGAACTTCGACCGTTGTCTGCGCATCATCAAGCGCTCTGTGCGTTGGAGTAACTTGAGTATTGAAAAATGCGGCAAGGGTTCCGAGTTTGCAATCGAGAACTTCATCGCGTGTGAGTACTGCTCGAGCCAACCGCACCGTATCGATTACCTTGTATTTAGGCCATGGATACTCAAGTTCGCGACTAGCTGCTTGAAGAAAACCAATATCAAATGGGGCGTTATGAGCAACAAGCACCGTCTCTTCGGCTGACCCGCAGAACTCTAAGAAGGTTGGGAAGACCTCGTCAATGATGGGGGCCAGGCGAACCATCTCGTTATCAATGCCTGTTAGCTCTGTGATGAAAACTGGAATTGGCGCGAGTGGGTTAACAAAACTTTTGAACTCACCCAGGACTTCGCCACCGCGAACTTTCACCGCGCCGACTTCAGTGATGACCGCACCTGCATGTGGACTTCCGCCGGTTGTCTCTAAATCCACCACAACAAATGTTGTCTGGTGTAGCGGCAAGTTCTCCATAATGGTTGAAGGCTACGCGACTTATCTGACAGCGGTCAGCGAAGAATCAATCCAAGGGCAAAAATAATTCCCATTGTGATCGGCAAGGTTTGCATAAGTCCGCGCAGGGTGGAGACGGTGGCACTGGCGCCAAAGCGACGTTGGTTGAAAGCGCCGAGGACGGATGCAATTACGGGATAGGTGGACATAGCTCCAGCGGCTTTAGCTCCAACATGAGGGGCCAGTGCACTCAGGGAAACCAAGAGCACCAAAGTCACCAGAATTCGAACCGGAAGTTCCCAACGCGGGGGAGAGAGTTTCAAGGTGGGCATCGAAACTTTGGGCCACATCTTCATCGCAGCCAACCAGACGAGTATTAGCGCGGGGACGGTAATCCAGATTGAAATTTTGAGTGATGTAACTAGGAAGCCAGTACCAACGCATGCCACTGTACCTAGAAGAATCGCCACCTGCCACGAGAAATTTATAGCGGCATAGGCATAGGCCAAGCAGAAAACGATGAGGGCGATTTGCCCCAATAGAACTCCGCGAGCGGTATGGCCGGCGAAGTTGATTCCCTCTTGAATCGCGATGATAAAGATGAAGGGACCTGTGGTGATGGGAAGGCCGATCAGCCAACCTCCAAAACGATCACCGAATCGCCTCTGCAGATAGCTGACAGAGAGAACGATTATTGGCGCGAGAATCAATTTGAGGAAAAAAAGAGGGGTGAACATCAAGGTGGACGATACCCGAGTCGGGGACTTAGATTGAGGTATGGCAACTAGCAAAACACCAGCCGGCTGGCTTGAAGATTACTTCGCTCCTGGCAAAGAACACGCTGATATTGGAATTGTCTTCGTTCATGGTTTCACTGGCTCACCCGCTTCCATGCGCCCTTGGGCTGCCTACTTTGAGGAGCGCGGTTACACAGTTTCAGTTCCTCGCCTTCCTGGTCATGCGACCGAATGGCAAGATCTCAACAAGGTGAAATGGCAAGAGTGGCCAGCACGAGTTCAAGTTGAGATCGATAAGTTAAAGGGAATATGTCGCAAAGTTTTTGTCTTTGGTCTCTCCATGGGCGGCGGAACCACACTCAATGTTGCAGAGAACAATGAACTTGCTGGTATCTGCCTTGTGAATCCAATGATTCATATTCCAGGAAACCTTATTAAGTTCGCGCCAATTCTTGCGATGTTGCAACCCGGTCGTGCCTCAGTGGGCGATGATATTAAGAAGCCCGATGTAACTGAGTGGGGCTACGACATGCTTCCAACCAAAGGCGTTGTTCAACTCAACAAGATGCTTAAAGTAACGCGCGCAAATCTTTCGAGCGTTACCTGTCCAACTCTTCTATTCCATAGCGTCGATGATCATGTACTGCCAATTTCAAACTCCAACATCATCATGTCCGAGATTGCAAGCATCTCTGGGCAGCGCATCGAGTTAACAAATAGTTATCACGTCGCCACAATGGATTTTGATGCTCCACTTATCTTCGCTAACTCGTTAGCGCACGTTGAGCACTGGAGCTAGAGAGCAATAACTTCCTTGTGAGAGGTAATTGAATCTAGAAAATCTAGATGTGGTGTTACGCCGATTCCGATTCCTTGCGGTACATGTAGGAAACCATCCTCCATCACAAATGGATCTGTGATGTCTTGGTGGAAGAAGCGACTTGAAGCGGATGTATCTCCAGGCAATGTGAACCCGGGAAGCGCAGCCAAGGCAACATTCGCAGCGCGACCAATGCCAGTCTCTAACATTCCGCCGCACCAGACGGGGATTCCCTCATTGAGACAGAGATCGTGAATTTTCACGGCCTCTAAATATCCGCCGACGCGACCCGGTTTGATATTGATGACTGTTGTTGCCTTAAGCGCGAGGGCATCTTCGGCTGAGTGCAATGAAGTGATTGATTCATCTAAACAGATCGGGGTCAGAACTTTTAGCGCGAGTTGGGCATGGCCCAAAATGTCATGTTCATCCAGGGGTTGTTCTATCAAAAGTAATTCAAATTTATCGAGACCAGAGAGCAGCTCTCCATCACTTCGGCCGTATGCCTGGTTGGCATCAACTTGTAATGGAATTTCAGGCCAGAGCCTGCGAATCTCGCCAACTGGCTCTAGATCCCAGCCAGGTTCGATCTTCAATTTGATGCGCTTATATCCGTCGGCGATGTAACCACTCACTTCATCGACTAGTGCGTCGATCGATGGAGCGATTCCTACCGAAACTCCGCAGGGAATCTTTGCTTTGTTGGCGCCGAGAAAATCCGCGAGGCTGCGATTTTCAATTCGTAATTGTGCATCGAGAAGTGCCGTTTCTAGCGTTGCTTTCGCCATGGGTGAACCAAGGAACGGTGCTAGAAGCGGTGCAACATCTTGAGCTGTGATATCCCCAGCTTGCGCGAGAGTTGGAATGAGAAAACGACGCATCAGGTCAAGGGAGCCGGCGACATACTCTGGTGAATAGAGAGGTTCTGACATGGCAACACATTCAGACCATCCGACAATTCCATCGGTGGTAGTTACCTTAAGAATGAGTACTTCACGTGCCGTTTGAGTACCAAAGGAAGTTCTAAAAGGGCGCACAAGTGGAAGATTGATGGTTCGCAGTTCTAGTTCAGCGATTTTCATTCTTACTCCAATACGTATTCGTTGTGCGCCGAGAAACCGATGACTTTCTTTCCATCCTTAAATGCCTGAAGAAATGCCTCGCGAACTTGAAAGCGATATTCCTGGCTCTTGCTTGGGTCGCTCTGACGTATTGCGACGATATCCTGGGGGAGCGCGATTAACTCAGCATCATAGGGAGGGTCAATAATCTCCTTGCGAGGAGCGGGTAATTCTTTTGTCGTATCCCAGCGCACCATGATTCGATCTGATTCATCTCCATTGTTCAGTTCATCGGCCATATTTCCGTAGAAATTTGGTTGATAGGAGACCAAGTCGGCTCCAAGTTTAAGAATATTTAAACGAGCATTTCTCCGAACCAGCGGATCGAAGGTCCATGTGATTGATTTGTATCCGTGCTCTTTGGCCCATGCCCATTGATGCATCTTTACCGCGGTACCTAAACCCTGATCGCGATGTGAATCAATGAATGCGGTCATATGACTATGTAAATGAATTTCAGGTTCGATTGAGGGGAAGGCGAATGATGCTCCAACAACCTTGGCTCCATCAAAGACGCCAACAAGGTAACTTCCCGCATGAACCATCGCCTGCAACATATTTGAAGTTATCTGAGTTTCATTACCAGACGGCCAGACAGAGTCGAAGATCATGCGAGCATGGAACTGTTCTTGCAGGGTGTGTAGCTCGCGTATCTCAATCACTCGTAAATATTAGTGGCGTGAGTAGCGATACGGGTACCTTTGCCTCGTGAATTCAAGTGTGCAATTGCTCCAGATTATTCCCGCTTTTGCACTCACAGCACTTTTACTAGCAGTAGTTCCCGGTCAGGGAGTCGCTATGGTTTTGCGGCAAAGTTTGATTGGCGGCAAGAGGGCCGCGTTCTACTCAGTTTTCGGCAATTCCTCTGGTCTAATCATTTGGGGAGCGCTCTCCGCTGTTGGCCTCTCTGCTATTTTTGCTAAATCGCACACCGCCTTTAATATCTTGAAATATCTCGGCGTTCTCTTCTTATTGGGTCTAGCGGTGCAAACTCTGATTCAACTTCGTAAGGAATTTGGAAAGTTTGATGTTGAAACTGGCGCCAAGACAGATGCGAAGGCGGCATATCGTCTCGGGTTATTTACAAATCTAACTAATGTAAAGGCAGCGGTTTTCGCTGTTGCTTTCATTCCGCAATTTGTTCCGCATCACTTCTCGCTTGGATGGGGCATATTCATTCTTAGCTGTGTGCAAGCTACGGTTTCATTTGGTTGGTATACAACGCTGATACTGGCAGTTGATAGAGCCGCAGTTTTCTTAGCTAGGCCAAAGGTGCGTCGAGTGCTTACTGGAATATCGGCAGCAGGAATTGTCTTGCTTGCAGTCGGGCTGCTCTTCTCGCACCCTCGTTCGTAACTCTCTTAGAGAGCTGAAGTGAGGTACTCAATTACATTTGCCGAACTCCAGCAGCCACTGTGCAACTCACTGAGTTGAGCGGCACCTGAGAGATCTGAGCCAAGAGTGAGTAGAGCGGGTTCGTGATACGTGCCCCAACGAACTTGTCCTAATCCAATATTTGCCATCAGCGCATTGCAGAGACATTTCACATTCTCGGCCTCGCCAACAGCGCCACCCTTGAATTCAAAAGTTTTGATTGGCTCTCCGCTACACCGATATCCCACGCCACCATCGGGGCGTAAGAATGGTGAACGCAAGTATCCGAGGTCGCATTTGCGATCACGAGCGTCGTAGACCTCAGGGTCTGTTGCAGTTCCGTTGATTTCTACTACCTTGAATGGAAAGCCGGTTGCTGAAGTCTTAGGTTCAGTGCGGACCTCAAGTGTGCCTTGAGTTATTTCGGCTAATACAGCTTCGCGCAAATCATCGGTGATTCCAGATTCTTTTGCCAGGGCGAAGAGAGAACCAACTTGGACTCCAACGGCGCCGAGCTCGATTGCCTCTTTCACTTTTTCCGGAGTGCCGAACCCACCAGCGAGCCAGAAAGGTAATCCGACTGCTTTCACCTTCTCGATGTCAGCCATGTCTTTCTCGCTGAAAGTTACCTGTCCATCTTCTGCAATATGTTCTTTAGATCGTGGTGGAGCGTTATGTCCGCCCGCCGTAGGTCCCTCGATGACAAATCCGTCAGGACGAGTAGCTTCATCTCTCGCCAAGTAATTGGCCAAGATATGTGAAGAGACAATTGCCAAGAAATTTGGACGATTGAGCGCCGCGAAATCCACATTCTTAATCAAGGCTGGATCAAATGAAAGTAGATGAGCTTTATCTGCTCCTTCAACCTTTATCTTGAATTGAATTTTCTCACCGCTCAAGAGATCGGTAATGAGTTGAGGGATATCTGCTGGAATTCCCGCACCCATCAAGATGAAATCAACATCGGCGAGAATCGCTCCGTAAACAGAGGCGGGTGTTGCAAGTTGAATCTTCTCCAGGAAATTAATACCGATCAATCCATCCGTGTATCGCTTCGCCAGTGATACCTCAACAAAATTTGCAACAACTAACATCTTCGAAGCAAAGGGAGTTGGGCTAAGACTTAACTTCGGTACATCAAGATAACTTTTATCATCGGCGCGACCTTCGGGAACATAGAAGCGTTCAAGTATTTCCGCGACAGTTTCTTGATCCGGGAATTTAGAAAGTGCCCATCGAATTTCACCCGATGGATCGCCATCTTGTAATTTTCTTGCGAGTACAGAGTCAATTGCTGTTCCTGAAACAACTCCAAGTTGTCCAGTGTTTGCAACTGCGCACGCCATAGGTGCGGATGAAACACCTATTCCCATTCCGCCTTGAATGATGATTGGTAAATCTAAATCTTCGCGTCTATTCACTCTCAAAACTTAAGGTCTCCCCAAAGTGCTACTGATTGGTACGGCTAGGGGCAGCACTCAAACTGAATTGGCTGTGGTGATTGCCCAGAGAACGCAGAGCACGATGCCGATTGCTGCCGTGATTGTGGTGATTGAGATATGTTCGTGAAGAAGCAGTGCTGACCAGCCGAGTGTCATGATCGCTTGCAATTGTTGCACTTGTGACCCGTGAGTAACACCTAAATCTTTCAAACCGCGATACCAAGCAAAGAATCCGAGATACATCGAGGAGTAGCCGATGGCGAGAAGGCCAAGGAGTGCATTGATGTGAAAGTGGTGTGAATGATTGGTATGCACGAAAGTAATGAGGGCGCCAACAAGACTTAAGGGAGCACCGAAAACCACGATCCAAGAAATGACTTGCCATCCCGGCATATGTGAAGTTAACCCGGCGCCTTCCACGTAACAGTAAGAGGATGCAAGAACTGCACCGATGGTGAGAATGTCTGCGATGCCGTTCTCACCTTTTGCGCCACCTCTACTGAGGGCGAAGAGAATAAGGAGCGCGGTTCCAAGCGAAGATGCAATCCAAAATTGGGTGCTTACTCTTCTGCGATATTTCAAAACAGCAATGCAAGCTGTGACTAGAGGCATTACGGCGGCGATAACTGCAACGTGAGCAGAGGTAGATTTTTGCAGCGCCAGCGCAATCAAGATCGGCCAACCGAATACTGCGCCTAGCGTTGTGAAGGCCATAGGTCGCCACAAATCTCTGGGGAGCGCGGGCACTTTCTTGTAGATCATCAAAGGTATGGCGATTGAGCAAGCAATGATGGGTCTGGCAAAAGCGGTAAAGAGTGGATCGAAACTTTGCAGAGCTAACTTGGTAAAGGGGAGTGATGCGGAGAAGAGCAAGACGCCTAAGAATGCAAAGGCAAAGCCCGAGCGCTGTGTGCGATTGAGAGTCTTCAACGCAATGCGTTGTTCTCTAATTTTGAGAGAAGGTTGGCTTTAACTGCCGGCCACTCTTCGCTCAGGATGGAGAAGTAGGCAGAATCACGCCATGTGCCATTTGGGCGAAGCATGTGATGCCGCAAAATTCCTTCATACGAAGCTCCTAGTCGCAAGATTGCAGCACGGGAGCGTTCGTTCTGTGAGTCAGTTTTCAACGTGACTCGTTCTGCTCCGCGAACTTCAAAAGCCTCAGAAAGCATCATCAATTTGCATTCAGTATTTACAAATGAACGCCAATACTCCTTCGCGTAAAAGGTGGAACCGATTTCTATTGAACGATGAGTTGGATTCAAATCCAGGAATGATGTCGTTCCGATTGCGAGGCCCGTTGATTTGAGCACAACAACAAATGCCACTCGCTTTCCAGATGTGGATTCATCAACAAAATTTTGGAATATTTTTGAAAACTCATCGAGGTCAGATGGTGTTGAAAATGGCAACCATTGATATATCTCTGGATCAGTTCCTATTGCGCTAAATAACTCCGGAATTCTTGCAACCGTGAGCGGTTCTATTCGGAGATGCGTTGATTCCATCACCGCAGGTTAATGTGTAGAGCCTGTATTTAGGGCAGAATACCGGCATGACTCAGCCATCCACACTCAAGACATTTCTTTGGTTCAACGACGGGTTGCAAGATGCCCTTAAGTTCTACAAGGCAACTTTCGGAGAAGGCATGGTTGTGGCGGAGGAGAGTTTGAATAACGAGCACCTCTTTATCGCTGAGTTCAGCATTTTCGGTCACGCCCTAGTGGGTATGAGCGTTCCGGGTGGAGATACATTCAATAATTCGATCTCTCTTGCCATCCAGGTAGATGGGCAAGAAGAGACAGATCGCGTGTGGAATGCAATCACCTCTGGGGGAGAACCTGGTCGTTGTGGCTGGTGCACAGATCAATGGGGCGTTAGTTGGCAGGTAACTCCATTCCAAATGGGAGAATTTTTGGGCCATCCAGATCCCGCGAAGGCGCAGCAGAACATGGGAATCATGCAACAGATGGGCAAAATTCAATTATCTGATTTTGTTAAGTAACCCATTTACTGCTCGTTCAATCATCTCTAGAACTTCCTGGTAGGCGTCAATCTCTTCTCCCCAGGGATCGGGAACTTGTAAGGCCGCACCCTCGCGGGAAATCGGATCAATGCTCTCGAGCTCTGGATCGAATTGGCGTAAGAGGAAAACCTTCTCGCGATCAGCCTCGCTCTTTGCCGCGGTCAATATAAGCGCACGGTTGCTTAAATCCATCGCAAGGATGAGATCTTGGGATTGGAAAGATGCCGGATTGAATTGTTTCGCCACGTGGGTGTATTCATAACCCGCTCTCTCCCATGTTTTCTTGCTCAAAGGATGAGCGCTATCGCCAATGTGATAATTGCTGGTTCCGCTACTTGTAACAATCACCTTTGGTCGAGCACGTTCTAAAGATTTGTTGTGAAGAATCGCAGCGGCCATGGGGGAGCGACAGATATTTCCTAGGCAGACCATCTCGATATGCAATTCATCTTTGTTGCGGAGAGAAGCTTGGTAGGTTGAACTCACATAGCCATTCTAGATAGAGGTCGACTAGCCGAGTTCTGAAAGTTTCTTTGCGCACTTGTAGACGCGAGCCAACCCTTCGTGAATGCTCGCCTTCTGCCAGTAGGGAAAGCTCTGGATTTTAGTGGGGTGAATCTATTGTCCACTGCAATGGTGCGTTCTACCCTCTCTCATGACTTTCTTATTTAAGAGCAAGCGGGCGGGGGCAATTCCCTCTGCGATCTTCTTCACGATCTTCTTCACGCTCCTCTCAATTATCGGAAGTCTCTATTTAGCGATTGGTATTGGCAATCCAGTTAATAAGGCGACTGATTCGCTTATCGCAAGCCAAAGTTTCAAACACGATGCAGGAACCTACTTCGTAACAAAGGCGCTGGAGACCGCAAAGGGCGATGAGCGAAAAGTTTTGACTGAGAAAGGTCCAGCGATTTCGCAAACGATTACCGCCTTCCTGGGAAATCCAATCTTCCACTCTGAACTCAATCAAATTAGCGATACCGCCTATCACTACTACACCAGCGGCACAAAGGTTCCGCAGAGCATCGATGTAAAACCTCTTGCCAATTTGGCGCTGCTGGGCTTAGTCGCAGTGGATCCGCAATTTGCACAGTTAAAGAAGGAACTCGACAAGATCAAACCTATTGATTTGAAGCCTCAGAACAACGGACCAGATGCTGCTTCTGTGAAGTCAGATCTAACCCTTGTTGTTCTGTTACTGCTCCTTCTCTCCCTGCTGACACTTTTTCTCTATCTTCTCTTTGCAAAGAAGGGTAAGTCAGCTGCTAGAACAGTTGCTTACATTCTGCTGGGAGACGGATTACTTCTTCTCATCATCAACATCGTGGCTAAATCGATTGTTAATAATCAGGCAACGAAGGCGACTGAAACTTTGGCACGGGAAGCAATCCCTATTGCTGCAAGTCCACTTTTAAGCCCACTCTTTTCGCTCGGACTATTTGAAGTAATAGTTGCTTTAATCCTCTACGGAGTTACTTATTTAAAGCGAGTGAATGTAAAGAGTCAGGGATGACATCACGGTAGATACCGCGATGGAGAGAAGTAATAAGCCGAAGATTCTTGTAAGAACCATCAACCCTTGAGGGCCAAGGCCTTTTTCGATCGGAGCTGCAAGCAGAAGCAAAATCCCGGTGAGCGCCGAGAGAATCAAAATAATCACTAGGTCTGCAATTCGAACGCTTCCGCGATCAGAGTTACCAATCGCGATGACTGTGGCAATCGCTCCTGGACCGGCCATCAAAGGAATTGCCAACGGCACCACCATCGCGCCAGTCGAATGAGATTCAAAGATGGTGTTTTTCTGTCCCATCACCATGCTCCAACCGATCGCCCCAATTACTAGGGCACCAGCAACTCGGAATGCTTCGATTTGGATGCTGAGCAGCTTGAGGATGATGTCGCCAACAAAATAGGCAATTAAGAGTGTTATCCCAGAAACTGCGGCGGTCTGCATTGCCGTCAAGCGACGTTGTTTAGTGGTTCGACCTGATGTCAGTGTTAAGAAGACCGGGATTGAAGTAATCGGGCTGACAATCGCAAAGAGTGCGACCAGAGTTGTTACATCGCTACTTAACTTCATGTTCGGAAGCATCCCACAAAGAATCAAGCACCTGAAGTCGCCCCACCTTTCAGCGGGGCAACTTCAGTCGCTTGTGCGGAGCGATAGAAAGGCACCTATTGTCCTCTGGCGCCACGAGGTTCTGCGAATTGAGAGAAGGATACTTCCTGGGTGAGGCATATGGAAGTGTTTTGGTAAGACTCATAGGATCGCGTCTATGTACAAAATCCCTGAAATTCCCTTTGACCTCTTCTCAGAACAAATGGATGCCTGGGTTTACGAACCCACGGGCGGAACTCTCGTTGCCCGCGCGCTTGCGAAGAGCGATTTCTATAGAAATCCGGCGGGGGATTACGAAGATGATTCCAAAGCATCGCTCAATGCCTTGTGGCTGACAGGTGTACCCGCAGGTCCAGATTTCCAACTTAGCTCAAAGGTCAACGTTGATTTCGTCTCCGACTATGACGCCGGAGTATTGAGCATCTGGTCAGATACCAAGACTTGGGCGAAGCTCTGCTTTGAGTATTCACCCGATAAAGAGTTCATGGTTGTCTCAGTTGTTACCCAAGGTGCTTCAGATGACGTCAATTCTTTTACCGTCCCGGAGAAGTTCGTCTGGTTACGCGTTAGTCGAACTGGCCATCTCTATGCCTTCCATGCTTCAACCGATGGCAAAGTTTGGAAGTTGATCCGAGCTTTCACGCTGGGTAAAGATGTGAGCGGGCATCGGATTGGATTCTTAGTGCAAGCCCCGATTGGTGAAGGTTGCGATGTCGTATTTGAAGATATCCAGTTCAAAGGAACGGCACTCGGTAATCTACGAGATGGCTCTTAGCGAGGCCCAGCAATAATGAAAAAACTGGCTTACTTGGCGGACCTCGCTTGCATACTGATATTTGTAACTATTGGTCGCAGAGCGCACGAGCATGGATTAACTTTCAAGGGAATAGTTTCAACAGTTTGGCCATTTCTTGTCGGTTTGATTCTTGGTTGGGCAGTGTTGAAATTTACCCATCGAGATATTGCAGAGGGGAAATCTGGTTTTATTGAAGCAATGCTCGTCGTGGCGATCGGGATGCTTTTGAGGGTGGTTGCCGGACAGGGCACCGCATTCACCTTTATTTTGGTGGCGCTCGTTTTTTTGAATCTGACTCTTGTCGGCTGGCGCGTGATCTTTGCGCGGTTTTTGCAGATTCGCTAAGTAAATGTAAATCTTGGTGGACGATACTGGGATCGAACCAGTGACCCCCACAATGTCAATGTGGTGCTCTACCGCTGAGCCAATCGTCCAGGTAGATGGGGAATCTTACACTCTTCCGAAGTCGTCATCGACACGCTCGATATCGTCCTCGCCGAAGTAGGTTCCAGTCTGAACTTCGATGAAAATTAACTCTTCAGAGCCAGTATTTCTGATGCGATGGAGCTGGTTGATATCAATATCAACGGTTGAACCTGCTGTAACACCGATCTCATGACCATTAACGATTGCTAGGCCTTCTCCCGAGAGAAAGAACCAATGCTCTGCACGGAACTTGTGGCGCTGGTAGGAGAGCTGTTGTCCCGGGGCGACGAAGATTCGTTTGATCTTATGAGTTTCTTGAACTTCAATGACCTCATAACGACCCCATGGGCGCGAATCATTCTCTAGCATTAGGGGAGTCTACCTTGCGATTTCTTGGGCGAAGAGGGACGCTCCTATGAGTCCAGCTTCGGCTTGTAGCTTGGCGGGAAAAACATCAACGTGATTGAGGAATCCTGCGTGTGATTTCTCGATTTCGAAATGCCTCATGAATGGCTCCCAATAAATTGCTCCAGCGAATGAAACCCCGCCACCGATGACGACAGTGTGAAGATCCATGACGTTCAGAACGTTGGTGATTCCGACAGCCAGGGCACGTGAACCTCGGTCGATGGCAGCGACTGCTTTTTCATCACCTGCGCGAGCTGATTGAGCGAGTGCGATGAAATCTTCTCCCGCAGACCAACCGAGGGATTTCGCGTATTCGACTATCTTGGGTCCTCGGGCGAATGTTTCAAGACATCCGGTTCTGCCGCAATCACAGATGATGTGAGATTCAAATCCAATGGAGTGATGCCCGAAGAGTGCAGCGTTGCCGGTTTCGCCATGGAACGCCTCACCATTGATGACGAGTCCGCCACCGATTCCGGTCGAAACAACTACGCCTAGCATGTTGGAAACTCCTACGCCGGCACCAAGTTTGTTTTCAGCTAAAGCAACTGCGGTGCAATCACCGAGTAATCCAACAGGTGCGGATGGAAAGAGTTGATTGAGTTCACTCACAATCGGGAACTCTCTCCACTGCGGAATATTTACTGGCGAAATGGTTCCCAAGCTTCGATCGATTGGTCCCGCTGAGGCGATTCCTATCAAATCAACTTCTAATCCAGAGAGTGAATCTTTAAGTTCTGGCCAGATGGGATCAGAAATATTTGAAGAAACCTGCTTGCGCCATTGAACCTCATGATTTTCATTTAACTCTGCGATGGCAATCTTGGTAGCGCCGATGTCGAGAGCGAGGGTTTTCACTGTGCAATTATGGTGTGAGAGAACCTCTAATTAGGTTGATTTCGTTGATGCTTTCGCTATTCCTCAGGGTCCACTTGTTGTTTCATGGATCGGACCCTTAAACCCAAAATTAAGAAATGGAGGTCGGAACGGGATTTGAACCCGTGTGGCAGGATTTGCAGTCCTGAGCCTCGCCTCTCGGCCATCCGACCATATTTTCCGCATCTAACGTCGGAATACTATAGAAAGTTTCACTAGAGCGGACGACCGGGTTCGAACCGGCGACCTGAACCTTGGCAAGGTTCCGCGCTACCAACTGCGCTACGTCCGCATTTTCTTGTTCAAAGGGTGACCCAGAACTTGAAGGGCTAAATCTAGCCTATGGCTCCATCAAGTGGCAAAGGAAGAACCTGCTCCAAGGCGAGGGCAAGGTCTAAAGTGGAGATATGGAAAGTGGCGCGCCTTTCTTCTGGATGAATGGCTTATTGGCCACCGGATTACTTGAGGTTACATCTGACGCCGAGCGACTCAACGATGGGGGATTCTGGGCAACTTCCATCACCTTTGAAGGTGAGAGAACATTCGCGAAATTCGCAACGGTGCTGAGAGATCAACCATTCCCAGAGTCACCTGAATGGAAATCCATTCGTTCCATCTGGAAGAGCTCGTTGAGCCGAGAGCAGTACTACGACTATGTGGAAGATATTCGTAAACACATTTCATTCGGTGATGTCTATCAAGCAAATGCCTGTCGAGTTCTCTCTACGCCAAGTCGTGGCACTTCACTAGATTCGCTTTTCGCAAAATTGCTGGAAAATCACTTTGCTCCATATGCCTCATTTTTACGACTGCCCGATATTGAGATAGCGAGTGCAACTCCGGAATTGTTCTTGCGCCGCGAAGGCGAAACGATCACGACAAGCCCGATCAAAGGCACGCAAGATTTCACCTCAAGAGATCTTTTTGGTTCAAAGGACCAGAGTGAGAACATCATGATCGTCGATCTGATGCGTAATGACCTCAGTCAGATTTGTGAGATCGGTTCTATTAAAGTCACAGACTTCTTGCGAATAGAACATCATCCTGGGATTCGCCACCTTGTCTCCGATGTGCAAGGAACGTTGCGCGCGGGGATTTCCTGGGATGAGATTCTGCACGAACTCCTGCCAGCAGGTTCGGTGAGTGGTGCTCCAAAACACTCAGCTCTTCAAATAATCCAGAGCAACGAACCAACTCCACGTGGGGTTTATTGCGGCCTCATGGGCTGGATTCAGGGCAGCGAATCAGTACTTGCTTTAGCGATTCGAACTTTCTGGAATGCAGATCGCACTCTCTACTTTGGTACTGGTGCTGGTATTACCTGGCCGAGTGATCCACACCTGGAGTGGCGCGAGACAGAACTCAAAGCGAACCGTCTCGTTGGTATAGCCGGTGGAATTGATGATGAGGGTTGGCAATACGGATCTGGAATCTTTGAAACCATTTTGATGATCGACAATAGACCGCTCTTCTTTGATCGCCACATGGATCGCGCAGAAGCCTCCGGAAGAGAATTGGGATTTGATATCCCGCCTCGCGAAGATATTTTGAGAGCAATCAGTTACTTGGCACGTTTCCCGATGGCCAGGTTGCGTCTCTCATTTGGATCTCAATTCTCACTCTCGGCCGCGCCATATCAGCAGAAGGCGTTGCCACTTCGAGTTCAGATTAGGGATCAACGCTTGATTGCTGGAATTGGTTCGCATAAGAAATATCCGTATTGGGAGAATCTCGATCTTGTCAGGGCTGCGCAATTTGATGGTTTCAGCGAAGTCCTTTTGATTGATGAGTGGGGCCGGGTTGGGGAGGGAGCCACCTGTAATTACCTCTTCTATCTAGATGGGCAGTGGATCACTCCGCCACTCTCAGTTGGAGTCCTACCGGGAGTTATGCGTTCTATCGCACTCGATAAGGGGTTGGCGATTGAGAAGGAGCTACTTCGCTCAGACCTTCCTCGCGTGAAATCCATGGTCGCTATTTCAAGTTTGCGAATTGCTGCTTTGGTAACGCGCTTGATGGATCGAACTCTAGATATTGGCATGGAGAGCGAATTGATTTTCCAGTCATTGTGGAGTGAGGCTCAATCCGATTCGGTAGGCTAAAGCCATGTCCTCGCAAATAACCGTAATCGTCGATGGCCAGAGCCAAGAGATTGCTCCAGATCAACGTCCCACCCACCTCTTTGCAGATCGTCCAACTGTGGTCGTGGCCCGCGTCAATGGAAATATCTGCGACCTCTGGACCGAACTTCACGATGGTGATGTCGTTGAGGCAATCGAAATTCATTCTCCTGAAGGACTCGCGGTCTTGCGTCACTCGACCGCGCACGTACTCGCCCAAGCCGTTCAAGAGGTCTTTCCAGAAACTAAGCTCGGAATCGGACCTCCGATTAAAGATGGTTTCTATTACGACTTCGATCCCGAGAAGCCATTTACTCCGGATGATCTAGAAAAACTGGAATCTGCGATGCGCAAGATTGTTAAGGCTGGACAACGGTTCCGCCGCCGCGTAGTCACGGAAGCCGAAGCCTTAGAAGAACTTAAGGCAGAGCCTTACAAGTGCGAGCTCGTTGGAATTAAGGGCGGGGATGATGAGTCCTCTGTCGAGGTTGGTGGAGCCGAACTCGCCATTTACGACAACCTTGGTCGCGATGGAAATCCGGTTTGGAAAGATCTCTGCCGCGGTCCACATCTTCCATCGACAAAGCACATTCCGGCATTCAAATTAATGCGATCAGCCGGTGCATATTGGCGCGGCTCTGAGAAGAATCCAATGCTCCAACGCATCTATGGAACCGCGTGGCCTTCTCAAGAGGAGCTCGATGCTTACTTAGCGCTACTCGTTGAAGCAGAGAAGCGCGATCACAGACGTCTTGGTAGCGAACTTGATCTCTTCTCATTTCCCGAGGAAATCGGTTCAGGTCTTGCTGTTTTCCATCCCAAGGGTGGAATTGTTCGCCGTGCGATGGAAGATTATTCGCGTCGACGCCACGAAGAAGAGGGATACCAATTTGTTTACTCGCCTCACCTAACTAAGGCGACGCTCTTTGAAACTTCTGGACACTTGGATTGGTACTCCGAAGGCATGTACCCACCGATGGTGATGGATGAAGAGTTACATGCTGATGGAACAGTGAAGCGTCAAGGGCAGAAGTACTACATGAAGCCAATGAACTGTCCTTTCCATAATCTCATCTACAAATCAAATAGTCGCTCGTACCGCGAACTTCCACTTCGCCTCTTCGAATTTGGAACTGTCTATCGTTATGAGAAATCTGGCGTTATCCACGGCCTGACTCGCGCCCGCGGATTTACTCAAGATGACGCACACATTTATTGCACAAAAGATCAGATGATGGGGGAGTTGGATTCTCTTCTCACCTTCGTTCTTAATTTGCTTCGCGATTATGGTCTCAATGATTTCTATCTCGAACTCTCCACTCGCAATCCCGCAAAGTCAGTAGGTTCTGATGAAGCGTGGGAAGAAGCAACAGAGGCGCTACGCCAAGCAGCTGAGAAGCAGAGTTTGGAGCTCGTTCTCGATCCTGAAGGCGCAGCCTTCTACGGTCCAAAGATTTCAGTGCAAGCTAAAGATGCAATCGGTCGCACCTGGCAGATGTCCACAATTCAGGTGGATTTCCAATTGCCACAACGCTTTGATCTGGAATATCAATCACCAGATGGTTCGCGTCAGCAGCCAGTGATGATTCACCGTGCGCTCTTTGGATCCATTGAACGTTTCTTCGGAGTTCTGACTGAGCATTACGCGGGAGCATTCCCTCCATGGCTCGCTCCAGTTCAAGTTCGCGCCATTCCGGTAGCGGAAGCTTTCTTGCCATACTTGCAAGATATCTCTACGCAAATGCGCAACGCGGGAATTCGCATTGATGTTGATACCTCTGACGATCGTTTTCAGAAGAAGATTCGAAACGCTCAACTGGAGAAGATCCCCTTCATGATGATCGCCGGCGAAGAAGACCAACTCAATGGAGCGGTCTCCTTCCGTTACCGAAACGGTGAACAGAAGAATGGAATCTCCATCGCAGATGCGATTGCCGAGATCACCTCTGCGGTTTCCAACCGAACTCAGATTTAATTTCCATGGACGAGGTACTTACCGGTGGTGTTGGAATGCCAGATGGTTGGTCTCGTCTCTGGGCTCCTCATCGCATCGCATATTTAGAGGGCGAGAATCGTCCCCTTCCAGGTAATGATGTTCCTTGTCCTTTCTGCAGAATTCCAACTCTGGATGATGCGCAAGGGTTAGTTGTTGCGCGAGGTGCAACAGCGTATGTCGTGATGAATCTCTATCCGTACAACGCAGGGCATCTGTTGATCTGCGCATATCGACATGTTGCAGATCTAACGGATCTCTCCGATGAAGAACGCAATGAAATCTTTGAGTTGACTGCTCACGCGATGAAGGTATTGCGCATGGTTTCAGGAGCAAATGGATTTAATCTTGGAATGAATCAAGGATCCGTGGCAGGGGCTGGAATTGCCGAACATATCCACCAACATGTCGTACCTCGCTGGGGTGGAGATGCGAATTTCATGCCTGTCATCGGCAAGACCAAAGTGCTTCCACAACTCCTGCAGGAAACACGCGAGGCTTTAGCTCAAAGTTGGAATTTGGTTTAAGTATTCAACTATCTGATCTGGTCCAATCGGCGTTCCCTCCACCCAGGCAAGTGCTGGGAAGAGCAAGCCGGCAGTAAAGCTATCTTCGCCGGCATCTTCGATAGCTTCCACATATTCTTCGCGAAACTCTGCGACAAGATCTATATGTTCAGGATCGGCATCGCGAATTACTAGCGAGCCTTCGGAGTAATCCAGAAGTTTCAGCGTTTCCAAATTAATAAGCGCCGCTGGCCGTCCGTCATCGCTATGTAGGACGAGATAAGGAGTAACAACGGGATCGAGCATCTTTGTAGCAATCGCCGTCATATCTTCGAAATCTATTTCGCTAGTAAGCAGGTCGCAGATGACGACCAATGAGGGGATGTATAACTCTCGGGAGAGGCGCCATTTTTCAAGATCGGCGCTCACAATCCCATCGTTAGCGCTGACGAGGAATATTGCGACGTCAGATGATTCAAGATCGCTCACCTCAATCCCGATTTCAGAGGCTAAAAGTTGGGATTTGCCGCCAACTATCGCGACTTTTACCGAATTAATTAGGTGTGGCACAGTAACCGAGCCTACGATGTAATCGTGATTTCAGCCTCTATCAAAGCGCCAGTGACACGAGTAATCACTCCACTTTGCCGGTCGCTTCTCTCTGTTGGAGTTACCGCAAATCTACTCAGCGCAATCGGCGGTCTGGGGTCCAGCATCAGCGCCATCGCCTTCTTCAGCCACGGCAACTATTTCTGGGGAATGATCGTCACGCTCTTCTTTATCCTCTTTGATTTACTCGATGGCACTCTGGCTCGAATGTCAGATTCTGGAGGTTCGAAGTGGGGCGCTCTTCTTGACTCCACTCTTGATCGAATTTCCGATGCCGCCGTTCTTGGTTCAATCATCTTCTTCCTGATGAAGACTCATGATCGATTAGTTCCCGTGCTCCTTGTTGCGCTTGTCGCCGGGGGTTTGGTTTCCTATATCAAAGCGAGAGCTGAAGGACTTGGGATTGAATGCAATGGCGGATTGGCCGAACGCACCGATCGCCTCATCATCATCTTTCTTGCACTAGGGCTTGCGGGCATAGGAGTTTCTTACGCTCTTGCTATCGGCGTTTGGGTGCTTGCCGTTGCCAGTGTTTACACGGTTTGCGAAAGATTGTTGATTGTTTATCGCGCAACGATGAGTTTGTAGTATGTCCTTTACTTACATCGCCTATTTCTTGGCATGGAAACTTCTTGGATACTTACCTGAAGCTCGCGCCTATGCTCTGATGAATTGGATTGCAGATCAGATCACCAAACGCAATCCTTCTGGAGTGCAGCGACTCCGCTCTAACTATCTGCGAGTTCGACCGGAATTAGAAGAGCCCGAGCTTCAATCTTTAGTCCGCGAAGGAATGCGTTCATATCTTCGATACTGGTGTGACACATTCCGCCTACCTCTCTGGTCACGCGATGAAATTGTTGGACGAGTTGTCGTCATAAATGACCATCTCTTGCGCGACGCTCTCGCTGCTGGCAAAGGCGCAATTGTTTCCTTACCTCATGCCGGAAATTGGGACCATGCAGGTGCCTACTACTGCCAAACAGGAGCACCAGTAGTCACGGTGGCAGAACATTTAGAGCCGGAGAAGCTATTTAGAAAGTTTCTCGATTATCGCCAATCATTGGGCATGGAAGTGCTTGATGCCAGTGCCCGTTCACTCGCCTTGCTCTCGCAGAGATTGCGCCAGGGCAGACTTATCGCTTTGGTTGCTGATCGCGATTTATCCAGGAACGGCGTTGATGTAAATTTCTTCAACCACCCTGCGCGAATGCCAGCTGGACCTGCAGTGCTCTCTATCCAAACCGGAGCTCCGCTTCTAACCGCCTTTGTAAGGTATCTAGAAGTAGGCATTGAAATTACCTTTGAGCCAGCGATAGAAATTCCAGAAGAGGGAAGTACTTCCTCGAAAGTGACCGCAATGATTCAAGAGAGCGCCACCCGGTTAGAGGGGCATCTCAAAGAGCATGTCAGCGATTGGCATATGCTGCAGCGAATTTGGATTGATGGAGATTTCAAGGAACGCGAATGAATGATAAGAAATTACGGATTGGCATGGTCTGCCCCTATGGATGGGATATTCCCGGGGGCGTACAGATTCACGTTCGCGAACTCGCGGAACATTTTGTAGCCGAGGGTCATCACGTCTCTGTGATCGCCCCGGTAAGCGATGACGATTCAATCACCGATCCTTGGCTAGTGAGCGCCGGCAGACCTGTACCAATTCCATTTAATGGATCAGTTGCTCGGGTGCTCTTCGGTCCCATCGCCGCTTCACGAGTGAGACAGTGGATTGCTCAAGGTGATTTTGATGTACTTCACATGCACGAACCCGGTATTCCATCTCTTTCACTCCTTGCGTGCTGGGCAGCTGAAGGCGCGATGGTTGGAACATTCCACGCCTCAACGCCGAAACTTCGCGCAATCGCATCAGTCGGTCCCTTGATTGAGCCCATGATAGAAAAGTTAAGCGCTCGGATTGCAGTAAGTGAGATGGCGCAAGCCACTCTCAAAAACCTCTACGGCACTGAAGCGGTAGTTATTCCAAATGGAATTGATTACTCGCGTTTCACATCTTTGAGTGCTGAAGAGAGACGTGCCAAGGGTGCAAAGTTAAGAATTGGTTTTCTTGGAAGGTTTGAAGAAGCAAGAAAAGGTTTACCACTTCTACTAGAAGCACTTCCTAAGATATTAAAGGCTATTCCCAATGTGGAGTTAGTGGTGGCAGGCCCAGGCGATCAATCAAAGATCCTCGAGCGTCTCGATACTCATACAGCTAGGCAGATTCGATTCCTTGGACGTTTGAGTGAGGAAGAGAAAGTTGATTTTCTCTCATCACTAGATTTGTATGTTGCACCAAATACTGGCGGCGAATCTTTTGGAATCATTCTCGCCGAGGCCATGGCTTCAGGAGTTCCGGTTCTTGCAAGTGACATCCCTGCCTTCGTTGATCTCTTGGCGGTTGGAGATTGCGGCCGAACATTTGAATCAGAGAGTTCCGCTGATTTAGCTCAGAAAGCAATCGAATTACTCCGCAATTCATCCTATTTACAGGAACTTGCTGAGAATGGGCGGAATGCAGCGATTCGTTTCGACTGGGGGAGCGTTGCTACCCAGATAATGAGTGTCTACGAAGTTGCAATGACCGGCCAGGGGAAAGTTGCCGTTGGCTCAGAGAACGCTAGCTGGAAGAAGAGCAGATAATGATGACAGTGGTTGCTACCGCCTTAGTTCTCATTCTCTTTGCTTGGTATCTCTCCTTCTCTGCCTCGCGCCTGGATCGCCTACATCATCGCGTTGAAACTTCTTGGGAACACCTAGATGCTTTGCTGCAACGTCGTGCGGCTTTGGCACTGGAGATTTCACATCAAGCTGAGTTGGACCCGGCAACTGCCCTTATTCTGACTCAATCAGCATATGTAAGTCGCGAAGAGTCAATCGTGGATCGAAACGATGCCGAGAGGTCCCTTTCCGAATCTTTGAAATTTCTGCGAGATAGCGCCAAGAACGATGAGATTCAAATATCTGTTCCACTTCTCCATGAACTAACTGCCCTGACCGAGAAGATCACCTTGGCGATTTCAATCCATCTAGAAGCGGTTAACTCTGTATCGAAGTTACGAGCAAAACCCATCTACCGACTCTTCCATCTTGCCGGAAAGGCAACACTCCCCAAGATCTACTCATTTGAAGAGGATGCCTTGTAATGAGATTGAGTTCAAAGTTAATTGTTCTCCCGGTTCTTCTCTCATCCGTACTTCTTTTAGCCGGGTGTGGAGCAGGATCTTCATCGACCGGATCTAACTCAGTGGCTGTGCCGACCAATGTTTTAACTGGTTTGCCGGGAATTAACGGTCCGTTGCTCTTTGTAAAGATTGATGACACTCGCCCTGCGCACCCACAAATTGGTTTAGATAGTGCAGATGTAATTTATATTGAGCAAGTTGAAGGCGGCCTGACCAGACTCGCGGCGGTATTCAGCAATAAATTACCCGCGTTGATCGGACCCATTCGTTCTGCCCGCATTAGCGATATTGATTTGATGGCAAATTATGGTCGAGTTGGTATGGCTTACAGCGGAGCACAAACTCTCTTCCTCCCAGTTCTTCGTGCTGCAAATATTGAAGATATCGGTGCAGATACAGAGCCAGCATCCATCTACTCACGCGATGCGACGCGATCAGCGCCAACTAATATGGTCTTGAATCCGAAGGCACTTCTCAATAAATCCATCACTAAGGAGAATCGACAGATTGTTACGGCTAAGTCTGTTGGCTGGAAATTTGGAGATCTTCCGGTCGGGGGAGTTCCTATTAAGAGCGTTGAGATTAAATGGCCAGCCGCTAAGTACAAGGCGGTCTGGTCGAAGGCCGCAGGACAATGGAATATGTATTACAACGGCACCCTTGATGTTGCTGCAAATGGTAAGCAACTAGGTTCGCCTACATTTGTGATTCAAGAGGTGAGCATCACCCCATCGATTTATCATGATCACAACGGGAGTTTTACCCCTTTTAGCAACACCATTGGTTCAGGAACCGGATATCTACTCCGCGATGGGCAAGAGATTCCGGTCTTCTGGAATCGTGCCAGCGCTACCGAACCCACTACCTGGACTCTCAAGGATGGCTCTCCCGCCTACTTCCACACAGGTCAGGTATGGATTGCACTTACCGACCAAACTCCTAAATTTGTCTACCCTGCTTCTGGGACGCCAAGCCCTTCCGCTTCAAAGTAGACTAAACCTCTTGCCCCAGGGGCATCGTTAGGAAAGCGGAATCCCACAATGGGATGAAAGCGTTGAGATCTTCGAGGAGTTGTAAATGTCTGAGCAGAGCGAAAAGGTAACTGGAACCGGTCGAGTCAAGCGCGGAATGGCAGAAATGCTCAAGGGCGGCGTCATCATGGATGTCGTTAACGTTGAACAAGCCAAGATTGCTGAAGATGCTGGTGCAGTAGCTGTGATGGCTTTGGAGCGAGTACCTGCTGATATTCGTGCGCAAGGTGGCGTCGCTCGTATGTCAGATCCAGACATGATCGAGAAGATTCAAGCTGCTGTATCAATCCCAGTAATGGCGAAGGCACGTATCGGTCATTTTGTAGAGGCACAGATTCTGCAGAGCCTTGGCGTGGATTACATCGATGAGTCAGAAGTTTTAACACCTGCGGATTACGAGAACCACATTGATAAGTGGAACTTCACAATTCCATTCGTCTGCGGTGCAACTAATTTGGGAGAAGCGCTTCGTCGTATCAACGAAGGCGCAGCAATGATTCGCTCTAAGGGTGAAGCCGGTACTGGCGATGTATCAAATGCGACAACTCATATGCGCAAGATCTCACAGGAGATTCGTCGCCTGACCTCTATGCGTGAAGATGAGTTATATGTTGCTGCAAAAGAACTTCAAGCTCCATATGAACTTGTTAAGGAAGTTGCGCAGACCGGAAAACTTCCTGTCGTGCTCTTTACAGCTGGCGGAATCGCTAC
>CAITFY010000053.1 GCA_903891755.1 uncultured Actinomycetes bacterium
AAGGGTCGTCTCTTCGTTAAGTGGATTAACTCACCTGATCACAAGACGATCGGTTACATGTACCTGATCACCTCGTTTGCCTGGTTCATCATCGCCGGAATCTTGGCTTTGGTGCTTCGCGCAGAACTCGCCCGTCCAGGACTTCAATTCTTGAGCACCGAGCAGTACAACCAGATTTTCACAATGCACGGAACTGTCATGCTCCTGATGTTTGCAACACCGCTCTTTGTCGGTTTCGCTAACGTCATCATGCCTCTGCAAATTGGCGCAGCCGACGTGGCTTTCCCGCGTTTGAACATGCTTTCCTACTGGCTCTATCTCTTCGGTGGCCTTATGGCATTCGGTGGATTCTTAAGCCCTGGGGGAGCAGCTTCATTCGGTTGGACCGCCTACGCACCTCTTGCAAATAGCCAGTACTCACCAGGAATTGGTGGAGATCTTTGGGTTATCGGATTAGCAATTGGTGGCCTTGGAACAATCATGGGTGGCGTTAACTTCATTACAACCATCTTCACGATGCGTGCACCTGGAATGACGATGTTCCGTATGTCGATCTTCACATGGAACGTACTTCTAACATCGATCTTGGTACTCCTCGCATTCCCACCACTGGCTGCTGCCTTCTTGGGACTTGAGAGCGATCGTCTCTTCGGTTCGCATATCTTTGACTCGGCAAATGGCGGAGCAATGCTCTGGCAACATTTGTTCTGGTTCTTCGGACACCCTGAAGTTTACATCCTCGCGCTTCCATTCTTCGGAATTGCATCAGAGATCTTGCCAGTATTTAGTCGCAAGCCAATCTTTGGTTATAAAGGTTTGATTGCAGCGACAATCGGTATCGCAGCACTCTCAGTATCTGTATGGGCTCACCATATGTATGCGAGCGGACAAGTACTCTTGCCGTTCTTCTCATTCATGACTTTCTTAATTGGTGTTCCCACTGGTGTGAAGTTCTTCAACTGGATTGGAACGATGTGGGGCGGTTCGCTCACATTTGAAACACCGATGCTCTTCATCATGGGCTTCTTGGTTACCTTCCTCTTTGGTGGATTGACCGGAATTATCTTGGCATCACCTCCATTGGACTTCGCAGTTTCTGCCTCGTACTTCGTGGTCGCGCACTTCCATTACGTTCTCTTCGGAACTGTGGTCTTTGCAATGTTCGGTGGCTTCTATTTCTGGTGGCCAAAGATGACAGGACATATGCTCAATGAGCGCCTTGGAAAGATCCACTTCTGGACACTCTTCTTCGGTTTCCACTTAACATTCTTGGTTCAACACTGGCTTGGAATCAAGGGAATGCCTCGTCGTTACGCTGATTACCTAGCTACCGATGGTTTCACAACTCTGAATACCGTTTCAACAATCGGTTCCTTCTTGCTGGCACTGTCGATGATTCCATTCATGATCAACGTCTGGATTAGCCGCAACTCTCCAAAGGTCACCGTTGATGATCCATGGGGCTACGGAGCTTCCTTGGAGTGGGCTACATCGTGCCCACCTCCTCGCCACAACTTCACATCAATTCCACGAATCCGTTCAGAACGTCCGGCATTCGATCTTCACTACCCACATATGGCTCATACGGATGGCGGTCACTAAATGAAGGCTGGATACAAACTTTTTGCATTCCTGACTGTCTTCTATGCCGTTGTTACGGTGGTTTATTGGCAGGTAGGTGGAGAAGCTCTAGGTATTACCGCAATCGGTCTTAGTGGTGGATTAGCCGCAACAATTGGCTTCTATCTTTGGACTAACGACAAGCGGATGGGGCAACAGCCTTCAGATAATGATGAAGGTGAAATTGCTGATCTTGCTGGCGAACTTGGATTCTTCTCGCCTCATTCATGGTGGCCACTGCCTCTGGCTCTCTCAGCCTGCGCAATGGGTCTTGGACTTGTAGTTGGTTGGTGGCTAACCTCGATCGCTCTCGGATCTTTGATCGTGAGCATCATCGGCTTCACCACCGAATATGAAAAGCCTGGAGTTAGCGCCCACTAAGTACGAGCTGCTCTGAATCACTACGCTTTACAGCTGTTGCCATAAGGCCGAGGTATGCCATTGGAGCAACCGCTACAAGGCTTAAGAAGGCTACAACTAGCACGTTTGACATGATCTGCTCCCATCCTGGACCGGAAATCTCGGTCTCTTTGATAGGGATAGATTGCCCGCCGAACCTTGGGGGAGTCTGCGCTGGGGCTGGCGGATTACTGCGTGTTTACTGATTTATTGCTGAGAGTGCCGCAAGCGCTGGGCCATCAACTCGCATGACCGTCCACTCATCCATATAGGTGGCACCTAAGCCCTTATAGAAGCCGATGGCATCGCTATTCCAATCCAAAACCCACCATTGCAGCCGGTGATAGCCGCGATCAAGGCAAATTTGAGCGAGGTGAGCCAGCACAGCCTTGCCATACCCGTTACCCCTGGCTTCAGGACGAATGAAGAGATCCTCAAGGTAAATACCGTGTGTGCCGGTCCAGGTGGAGTAGTTGAGGAACCAGATTGCTAGACCCACGACCACACCTGAACCATCTTCAACCATGTCACAGAAGACAGCAGGATGCTCAGCAAAGAAGGCCCCAGAGATCTGAGCAAGGGTTGCTTGCGCGCTCTCTGGAGCCTTCTCGTACACTGCTAATTCGTGAATCAACTCCTGGATTAGGGGAGCCTCATCAGGTCGTGCTGGGC
>CAITFY010000054.1 GCA_903891755.1 uncultured Actinomycetes bacterium
AGGTTTTCCATCGCCCAGACTAGGTGGGGAAGGTCGATGCGATTCATAGTTGAGCAGTAACAGACAGTCTTATCGAGGAAGGCAATCTCTTTGCCTGGGTTGGTTTTGGCCAGGCGGGAGACCAGATTCAATTCGGTGCCTATTGCCCACTTCGAACCTGCAGGGGAGGCAGCGATAGTTTTAATAATCATCTCGGTGCTTCCGACAACATCCGCTGCCATCACAACTTCATTTTTACATTCAGGGTGAACCAGTACCTGCACTCCTGAAATTCGAGCCCGAACTTCATCTACATTCTCTATGGAGAAGCGACCATGAACTGAGCAATGACCGCGCCATAAAATGACTTTCGCATCCTGCAATTCTTGATCGGTTAAGCCGCCTTGTGCTTTCCAGGGATTCCACACAACGCAATCGTCAGCGGTAAGTCCAAGATGCAAGATGGCGGTGTTACGTCCGAGATGTTGATCTGGAAGGAAGAAGATCTTTTCACCGCGCTCAAAGGCCCATTTCATTGCCCGCTCTGCATTAGATGAGGTGCAGACGGTTCCGCCATTTTCACCAGTGAAGCTCTTAATCGCTGCGGTGGAGTTCATATAAGTAACAGGAATTGTCTTCTTCGCGATGCCGACCTTTGTGAAGTGCGCCCATGCCGCCTCAACTTGTTGCGCCCCGGCCATATCTGCCATGGAACATCCAGCAGCAAGATCGGGGAGGATAACTTTCTGATTGACGCTTGTAAGAATGTCGGCCGATTCAGCCATAAAGTGGACGCCGCAGAAGATGATGTGTTCGGCGTCTTGGTTCTCTGCCGCCGCCTGCGCCAACTTAAAGGAGTCTCCGGTGATGTCGGCGAAGTCGATGACTTCATCTCGTTGGTAGTGGTGTCCGAGAATCATTGTGGAAGAGCCGAGAGCGGCGCGGGCCTTCTTGGCGCGCTCTACGAGATCTGGATCGCTCGCTGCCGGGAGATCGCCATCGCAGGAGACCCCGCGTTCACTCAAGGGATCGGAATTTCGTCCCAAAAGTAGCAAGTCTGCTAATGCTCCAGAGGCCATAGTTTGATTTTAGAGGTATTATTTCGCGCATGAGTACTGAAACCGCCCAAGACATCACCATCTCCTCTGTCTCTACTGCAACAGGCATTCTCCTGACTGATGTTGCCGCCGAAAAGGTTGCAGCTCTCCTTGTTCAAGAAGGTCGCGATGACCTCAGCCTGCGCGTAGCAGTTCAACCTGGCGGTTGCTCAGGTCTGCGTTACCAGTTGTACTTCGATGATCGCGCACTTGATGGCGACACCGTCTCTACATTCGGTGCAGTCAAAGTCGTAACCGACAAGATGAGCACCCCGTACCTCATGGGCGCATCTATCGATTTCGTTGACACCATTGAGAAGCAGGGCTTCACGATTGATAACCCAAATGCACAAGGTTCTTGTGCTTGCGGCGATTCATTCAATTAATTCTCTCTAGTAGCGTCTGATGAAAGTTGCCGTCGCTGGCTCAGTTGGGCGCGACCATTTAATGACCTTCCCTGGGAAGTTCACTGATTCCCTCGTTGAAGGCTCTCTAGCTAAGGTCTCTCTTTCATTCCTGGTCGATAATCTCGATATTCATCGCGGGGGATGCGCTGCAAATATTGCATTCGGAATGGGCGCACTTGGTCTCAATCCTTTGCTTGTTGCTGCTGTTGGTAAAGACTGGGCTGATTACAACGATTGGCTGGTTCGCCACGGCGTTAATACCGAGCATGTAAAGATTTCAAAAGATCTATATACCGCTACTTTCATCGTGACTACCGATGATGAGCTCAATCAGATTGCATCATTCTTTCCAGGCGCAATGTCTGAGGCTCGGGAATTAGATATCGAAGTAATCGCAGAACGCGAAGGGGGATTGGACCTCTTCTTGATTGGCCCAGATGATCCTGATGCAATGCTCCGCCATTCCGAAACCGCGCGTCGCGTTGGAATTCCATTTGCTGCAGATCCATCTCAACAACTCGCTCGCATGGATGGTCCCGCCGTTAAGCAACTAGTAACTGGCGCCAAATACCTATTTCTTAACGAGTACGAACTCGCTCTCATGTTGCAGAAGACCGGTTGGTCTGATGCTGAACTCTTTGATCAGGTGCAGGTTCGTGTTGTAACTCTTGGTTCCAAAGGTGCTCGGATTGAAGAGCATGGCAAACCGACCATCACGGTTGGAGCGCCAGCAGAGAAGGCAAAGATTGATCCAACTGGTGTCGGAGATTCATTCCGGTCGGGCTTTCTCGCAGGACTCTCATGGGGACTTGGACACGAGCGCTCTGCACAACTCGGTTCAATGGTTGCAACATTTTGTTTAGAGACCAAGGGAACTCAAGAATATTTCTATGATCGTGAGCAGTTCATGGAGCGTTTCTTAGGGGCCTATGGTCAAGAAGCTGCTGATGAAGTTGCCCGTCATATCAACCCCCGCATGGGTTTATAAGCGCTTCACCAAATATTTATCTGGGCCAATTATTTCAAAGGAATGTCCGGTCATTCGAGACCAGGCGGATAAATCTGCAAGTGTTGCAGGGTCATCGCTCAATAGAATTATTTCTGAATCATGTTTTATGGCGCGCGCTAAATTAATAATTGGTAACGGGCAGCGCATCCCGAGGCAATTGAGTTCCATTAGACCCTAATTCCTGCAACTAACTCCTTTAGTACTTTTAAGAACTCATAAACCTGTTCATGAGAAATCTCGTTATGCAAAGTGAGTCGAACATTCCCGTGGGTCAAAAGACCCATTGCCGCGAGCACATGACTTGGCTCTAAGTTTGCTGAATTGCATGCAGAACCTGAATCAACCGCGAAACCTGCGCGATCTAGTTGATCGACAAGTATTTGTGCATCCGCATAGAGAATTGAGAACGATAAAAGATGCGGAAGGGTTGAATCTAAAGTTCCTGCAATATCAACATCAGGGATATCGGTGGCTAAGAAATTTCGAATCTTGGAATTGATTTTCTTGAGATTCTCTCGTTGCAATGTGTAATCACTTGCATGAGCTTCAAGCGCTAAGGCACTAGCCATCGCGAGTGGAAGTGAGAAATCAGAGCTTGTAACTTGTTGATCGATATGGGGGAGCGGGTTCTTCCATTGAGCGCGATCTGAGATTGCGAAGATTCCAAGCCCTGTTGGTCCTTGCCATGCCTTGGAGTTCCACAGCGCCGTGCTCCATCTGGCTGGAAGTGGCAAAAGCGCTCCGGAAGAGGTGGCATCGACAAAGATCCGCCCCGAAAATGCATCTGGTTGGGAGGCGATGATGCCGGTCTCTCCATTAACTGCCTGCCAAGCCAAGACATCGTGGGTCTGGCCAGTTGGATTCTCGATCGCCCCCTCGAGGGTGACGGAGAGTTTCTCGGAGCGGCTCTGAGCGGCCACCGCATGGACCTCGGATCTGTCCACCCCCGAGTAGAAAAGGGTGGATTCGGGGGTTAGCAGCCCTGAAATTCCGAGGTGGAAGCCAATCCCTGGGTCGGCAAGAAAATGGAGGTGATCTGGTCGGATTCCAAGATGGCTGGAGAAGATCTCCTTGGCCTCATTGAGCAATATCGCTGCCTGCCGGGAATCCCTATGGCTCTTGGCGGGATCGGCCCAACCCCGGTCAAAGGCGTCGGCTAGAAAGGCCCGGGCAGCAGGGTGGAGCGGAGATTCGCTCTGGAAGTTTGCTGTGATTGAACCCACCCCAAGAACGGTACCCGCCTTGGACACGCTTAGCGAGCGAGATGGTTATCCTTCTCCCATGCGTCGTAACCGCCGAATTCTCGGACTTTTAGCCATTTCGACCAGCACTTTGCTGCTCAC
>CAITFY010000055.1 GCA_903891755.1 uncultured Actinomycetes bacterium
AGTCGAACAAGTGTTCGAAATTTTCTTGCCAATGTCGGTGGGGGAATGTATTGTTCCTTTTAGAACAGGTGTTCGAATCCCCTCGAATGTCGTTTAAGTAAGTGAAGGAGCTTCCCCAATGGCTACCAAGTTAACAACTCGCGGTCGTAATGTAGTTCGTGGCACCGCCGTAGCATCTCTATTGATAGTGATTGGCGCTGGTTTTAGCGCAGTTGGTAATGCTTCCGAGAAAGGTGTTCCGTCAACACCGGCCTCATCTGGTTATGTCCGGGTTGTTGTTGCACCTGGAGAAACCTTGTGGTCCCTTGCTTCGATGGTCGCTGGCAATCGTTCTGTCGCAGCCGTCGAGCAAGAGATCGTTGATGCCAACCAGCTCGCATCTACTGATTTGGCAGCGGGGGACCGCTTGTGGGTTCCTTCTAAGAAGTAGTTAAGCGTGTTAGCCTTTGCTTATGGGCGATAAGGTAAAGGCTAAAGATTCCAGCTCTGGTGTGTCCACAGAGCGCGCGACCCGCAAAGGTCGCACCAATTCCTCTCGGTTAAGTTCCAAGCATCAAGTGACGATTCCAGTCGATGTGCTCCGAGAGGTGGGTTTGAAAGTGGGGGACGAGCTGGTTTTTAAAGTCGAGGGAGGTGCGGTTGTTATTCAACCGATCACCGATGCACAGAAAATTCTCTCTTTAGCTGGGTTCTTAGGTGGTCTTTACGATGGCTACGATCATGAAGCAGAGATGGCCGAGGCGTGGGAAGACTAGCGCTCGACTCTGATTGCCTCATCGCAGTCTTTAAAGTGAACGACAAGCATCATGAAGCTATTGTAAATCGCTTACTTCACAGTACGGAGAGAATAGTTATCTCGACGATCGCTCTCTCCGAAAGTTTGGTTCATTCATATCGTGCGGGCCTCGGAGAGGTCGGTAAAAAGCAGATACAAGATCTTGCGATTGAGATAATTGATGTCGATCAAGAGATTGCAACATTCGCAGCCGAATTGCGGGGCACCAAGAATTTGAAACTTGGCGACGCGCTGATCTCTGCCACAACTATTCTTCATAAATGCACCCTTGTGACCTTCGACCAGAAGCTGGCGAAGGCTACCCCGGGGGCGGAACTTCTAACGTCATAGGGCCTACCCATGCGGGCATTGGCTCAGGGAATGTTCACGAAGGGCTGAGTGCTAGCCCGAAGGTGGCCTATTCCATACTGATTGTCTAAGTCGTATTCTCCCACCACGCGACATTGGGGTCGCACTCAAAGGAGAGAAAATGACCGATTACGTTGCCCCGGGGTTACCTGGCAGCAAGGCTGTTTTTAAGAGTAGGTACGACCACTGGATCGGTGGCAAATATGTTGCACCGACCTCTGGACAATATTTTGAAAATGTAACTCCCGTTACCGGAAAAGTATTTTGCGAAGTAGCTCGCGGTAACGCAGCAGATATCGATCTAGCACTTGATGCGGCGCACAAGGCGGCTCGCGCATGGGGCAAAACCTCTGCCACTGCTCGTGCGATTATCTTGAACAAAATTGCAGATCGCATGGAAGAAAATCTTGAAGCGCTTGCCGTTGCCGAAACATGGGATAACGGAAAGCCAATTCGCGAAACAATTAATGCAGATCTTCCTCTCGCAATTGATCACTTCCGCTACTTCGCTGGAGCGATTCGTGCGCAAGAGGGTTCACTCGGTGAATTGGATGATGACACGGTTGCGTATCACTTCCACGAGCCTCTAGGGGTTGTCGGTCAGATCATTCCTTGGAACTTCCCAATCTTGATGGCTGTTTGGAAACTTGCACCTGCGCTCGCTGCGGGTAACTGCGTGGTGCTAAAGCCAGCAGAGCAAACTCCAGCGTCCATTATGTTCTTAATGGATTTAATCCATGACTTACTTCCTGATGGTGTTCTTAACATCGTCAACGGATTTGGTGTCGAAGCTGGTAAGCCGCTTGCATCATCTCCTCGCATCGCAAAGATTGCATTTACAGGTGAGACCACAACTGGTCGCTTGATCATGCAATATGCATCAGAGAACATCATCCCTGTAACGCTCGAACTCGGTGGAAAGTCACCAAACGTCTTCTTCAACGATGTTGCAGCGCATGATGATGCCTTCTACGACAAGGCCCTAGAAGGTTTTACTCTCTTCGCCTTAAACCAAGGTGAAGTATGTACATGTCCTTCCCGTGGACTTGTTGAAGCTGGCATTTATGAGAAGTTCATGGGCGATGTAACAGCTCGCACAAAGGCTATTAAGCAAGGCCATCCGCTTGATCTTTCGACGATGATCGGTGCTCAGGCATCTAATGATCAACTTCAGAAGATCCTTTCCTACATTGAAATCGGAAAGCAGGAAGGCGCAAAGGTTGTTACCGGAGGCACCCAGGCCCATCTCGGAGGCGAATTGGAAGGTGGCTATTACGTCACGCCAACAATCTTCGAAGGTAACAACAAGATGCGTATCTTCCAGGAGGAAATCTTCGGACCAGTTGTATCGGTAACTAAGTTCGATGGTTTCGATCAAGCGATGGAGATCGCAAATGACACCTTGTACGGACTTGGTGCTGGTGTGTGGACTCGCGACATGAACACGGCATACCGTGCAGGTCGTGAAATCCAAGCTGGCCGCGTCTGGACAAACTGCTATCACGCATATCCAGCAGGAGCTGCGTTCGGTGGTTACAAGGCTTCAGGTATTGGCCGCGAGAATCACAAGATGATGCTCGACCATTACCAACAGACCAAGAACCTGCTAGTTTCTTACAACCCAAACAAGCTTGGATTCTTCTAAGCCGGCGGTTAAGAATTAGTTGTGTTTGAAGTTAACAGTTATACGAATTAAGGGGTGTTAATGGAAGTCCCGTCGCGCGTGGATTTCACGGAAGATGCAGCAGCGCTGTTGCGCAAACTTCGTGAAATTCATGGACCGTTGATGTTTCATCAATCAGGTGGTTGCTGCGACGGGTCTTCTCCTATGTGTTATCCCGCCGGTGAATTTAGAACCGGGGGACAAGATGTGCTTTTGCAAACGTTGCATGTTGATGGAATTGCCGAGCCAATTGATTTTTGGATGTCCGCTTCGCAATTTGAATATTGGAAACATACCCATCTGACCGTTGATGTTGTCGATGGGCGAGGTGGCGGATTTAGTTTGGAGTCGCCAGAAGGAAAACGCTTCTTGATTCGTTCGCGTTTATATAGCGATGCGGAGTGGGCGATCTTGGCGAATGAGCCAGTGGTAACGGGAGCTCGTTAAGCTCGTTTAGACAGCCAGTCTGGGAAAGGCTCTTTATCGGGCAAAGATGAACATTTCTGGGAAATTGCTGCGACACGCCGATACTGGCCCTGCAAACCCTCAAGTGCGGGTGTACGGTTGGCACAACATATAGGGGTTAACCGCGATTTATGTTCCATAACTTGTGGTTTTCCACTAATGTCAGCGCCTCACGGTAACTTCATGGTTCTCTTCCTCAAGGACCAGAAAAGCACCTAGAAAATAGATATCAGCAGGTTTTAAGTACTAATTAAGGAGCAATTCACATGATCTGCCCATTCTGCCGGCACGACGACTCTAGAGTCGTTGATTCCCGCCCTGCAGAAGAAGGCACCCTCATTCGCCGTCGTCGCGAGTGCACCTCATGTGGTCGTCGCTTCACAACATCTGAGACCTCAGTCCTCTTGATCATCAAGCGTTCAGGTGCGACCGAGCCATTTAGCCGCGAGAAGGTCATCAACGGAGTTCGTAAGGCCTGTCAGGGTCGTCCGATCAATGATGATGATTTCGCGCTACTAGCCCAACGCGTTGAAGAAGCTCTTCGCGCCGATGGACAAGCAGAAGTCGAAGCACAAGAAGTTGGCCTTGCAATCTTGGCTCCACTTCGCGAGCTCGATGAAGTTGCATACCTTCGTTATGCATCGGTCTACCGAAACTTTTCCTCTCTCGAAGATTTCGAAGGAGAAATTGCACTACTCCGTGCAGCTCCATCAAGCAGCGCGGTTATGAACTCCGCACAACTACCCTCAACAGCTACCCCGGCTGGCAACACAAACGACGCAACACTTCAATCAGCATCTAAATAAGGAGCACCACGCATGTCTATCGTCGATCGCCCATCCAAAGGCACAGCACCAAAGACTTTGGGTAAGGGTTTAACCATTGAACGCATCTACACAACAGAGGGCGTTCACCCATATGACGAAGTCACCTGGCAACACCGTGACGTCGTACAGACCAACTGGAAGTCCGGAGAAGTTATCTTCGAACAAAAGGGTGTTGAATACCCAGACTTCTGGTCCGTCAATGCTTCGACCATTGTTACAACCAAATATTTCCGCGGTGCCGTGGGGTACGACAACCGTGAGTGGTCACTCAAACAAGTTATTGATCGCGTCGTTCTAACATATACAAAGGCCGGTAAAGAGTTCGGATACTTCGCAACTGATGCTGATGCAGAAGTCTTTGAACACGAACTTACCTGGATGCTTTTGCATCAAGTCTTCTCATTTAACTCACCAGTCTGGTTCAACGTTGGTACTTCTGCTCCGCAGCAAGTAAGCGCATGCTTCATCTTGTCTGTTGATGACACCATGGATTCGATCCTCAACTGGTACCGCGAAGAGGGAATGATCTTCAAGGGTGGCTCAGGCGCTGGACTTAACTTGTCTCGCATCCGCTCATCCAAGGAACTCCTCAAATCAGGTGGAACCGCCTCTGGCCCAGTTTCATTTATGCGCGGAGCCGATGCATCTGCTGGAACCATCAAGTCAGGTGGCGCAACACGTCGCGCTGCAAAGATGGTTGTTCTCGATGTTGATCATCCAGATATCGAAGAGTTCATCGAGACCAAGGTTCGCGAAGAGGACAAGATCCGCGCTTTGCGTGATGCTGGATTCGATATGGATCTCGGCGGCAAGGACATCATCTCTGTTCAATACCAGAATGCAAATAACTCAGTACGCGTCTCTGACAAGTTCATGCGCGCATATGAGAACAACGAAGATTTCGGTCTCGTCGGTCGCGCTAATGGCGAAGTCATCGAAACAATCGAAGCTCGTCGCTTGTTCCGCTTGATGGCAGAGGCTGCATGGGCTTGTGCTGATCCAGGAATTCAATATGACGACACCATCAATGATTGGCACACAAACCCAGAGACAGGTCGCATCAATGCGTCTAACCCTTGCTCTGAGTACATGTCACTCGATAACTCTTCATGTAACTTGGCATCACTCAACTTGCTCAAGTTCTTGCAGAGCAACGGTTCATTTGATGCAAAGAGTTTTGTAAAGGCAACTGAGCTCATCATCACCGCGATGGATATCTCAATCTGCTTCGCAGACTTCCCAACTGAGCCAATCGGAGTTACAACTCGCGATTACCGCCAGCTAGGTATCGGCTTTGCAAACCTCGGTGCACTCTTGATGGCATCAGGCCTCGCATACGATTCAGATGGCGGACGCCAACTCGCTGGTGCAATCACCTCTCTTATGACCGGAACTTCCTACCGTCGCTCCGCAGAGCTCGCAGGAATCGTTGGTCCATATGCAGGCTATGCCCGTAACGCACAGGCACACACCCGCGTTATGCAGAAGCATGCAAATGCCTCTTCAAGCGCTCGCTCAGTCACCACACTTGATGCTGATGTCTGGCAAGTTGCTAACCAAGAGTGGGCAAAGGGCCTAGAGATTGGTGCAAAGAACGGCTGGCGCAATGCGCAGGCTTCAGTACTTGCTCCAACTGGAACCATCGGCTTGATGATGGATTGCGATACCACCGGTATCGAGCCAGATCTCGCACTCGTGAAGTTCAAGAAGCTTGTCGGTGGCGGATCTATGCAGATCGTTAACCAGACAATTCCAATGGCGCTTCGCAAGCTTGGTTACACCGAAGAGACTGTTGAAGCGATCGTTGAATTCATCGCAGCTAACGGAAACGTTGTTGATGCTCCTGGCCTCAAGCCTGAGCACTACGACATCTTCGATTGCGCAATGGGTATCCGTTCAATTAGCGCAATGGGCCACGTGCACATGATGGCTGCTTGCCAACCATTCTTGTCAGGTGCGATCTCAAAGACCGTTAACTTGCCTTCAGATGCAACCGTAGAAGAGATCGAAGAGGTCTACTACCAGGGTTGGAAGCTTGGACTTAAGGCACTTGCTGTATATCGCGACAACTGCAAGGTGGGTCAACCACTTTCAACAGGTAAGGGCGATAACAAGGGCGAAGATTCAAACAAGTCTGCAGCAGTTGCAGGTCCTGCAACAGCAACCCGCAAGCGTCTTCCAAAGTCTCGTCCATCAATGACAACATCATTCTCTGTTGGCGGCGCTGAGGGTTACATGACCGCTGGCGCATACGCCGATGGCGCACTCGGTGAGGTCTTCCTGAAACTCGGTAAGCAAGGTTCAACACTTGCCGGTGTTATGGATGCATTCTCAATCGCAGTATCAATCGGTCTTCAATATGGAGTGCCTCTTGAGACATTCGTTGAGAAGTTCACCAACTTGCGCTTTGAACCAGCAGGTATGAC
>CAITFY010000056.1 GCA_903891755.1 uncultured Actinomycetes bacterium
CGCCTTTTCTAATCTTGACGTTAACTCTGGAATTGCCTTCATCAATGATGCACCTTCGCGCATAGGCATTAACCCATTATCAATCTTGAGAAAGGGGACTATCCCTTTTTTCTCCCACAAATATTGAGCAGTGGGTAGACCGTCGATCATCTTCTCCATGGTCATTTCAAAGAGAATTGCGGCAAGAATTCTCTGACTCGTAAATGCAGGACTGGTGATGATCCGACTTCTCATCGCGTGCATAAAATCAAACATCTGCGCTTCGGTTTCATACTGCGATTCATCTATCCCATAGAGATGTAGCGCCTTGGGAGTACTTCCACCGCTTTGATCTAGCGCGGCGATAAAACCCGGAGCCGAGTGCATTCGATCGTATTGCTTGATGTTCATATTGCCCCCACTTCATTGTGTTAGCTAATACTTAACAACTCCTCGAAGAGCGTTTGAACTCGCGTAGGGTCCACATCACCGGAGCGACCCATTTCGCAAGCCGCCGCCGCTGTAGCAGATCCGTACTGCAATGCGAGTTTGAGGTTGATAGAACCCAGTTGGGTGACATCTCCTTGCTCTTCGCATTTGAGGATAAACCCGGCGGCTAGTGAGTCACCAGCCCCTACGGTGGTGGCTACCACTACTTTCACAGTCGGGATAAAGATGCTGGTTCCCCCATAAGCGAGGGCAGAACCAAGCGCTCCAGCGTGAACAATCGAGACCTTGGCGCCCATCTGGCATAAGGCAATCGCTGCTTTCCGAGCCCGATCCTCGCCATTGGAATTCTCACCTTTAAAGAGATCTTCGGCATCTCCTTTGACGGTTGCCTCTGCCTCATCCAGATTTGGCGAAACGATGTCCGCACCGTGAGAGATTGCCCAACGCATAAAATGCGGAGCAGTATCAAAGAAGATCAACGCACCTTTCTGATGAACCATCTCGACGAAATCGCGAATATCTTCGCTATCAACTCCGTGCGGAAAACTTCCCATGCTGGCAACTACTTCACCAGGTTTAATCTCATCTTTAATTGCGCTCAGATAACTTTGCCATTCTGACTTGGAAATTGTTGGACCTTCTTCATTCACAATTGTCATAGTGGATGAATTGATTTCCTGATACATCGTGGCGACGCGAATATTGCCTTGGTAACTCGATGTCTTAAAATCTAAACCTTCATATTTAAGAAATCTGGAAAATTGATCTCCATCTAAATCTCCCAGCGGAACCACGAGTGTTGCAGGTCGATGAAGTGAGTGGCTTACGCGCGCGGCATCAATTCCTTTTCCACCGGCGCGAACTTCGGCGGATGGAGCGCGCATGATTGCTCCACGCTCAAAGTGAGCCATTCGTAAGGTTCTTGAGAAACATGGATTTGGATTGCAAATCAACATAATTTAAAGGTACACCTAACGAGAAATAATCAATATGAGATAAGGAATATCCAGCAGAGTGTAAGCACTCGTACTTGGACTTACCGTATTTATCTAAGCAGAGAATAATTCAGTTGGACAACGATTTACGTTGTTCACTAAGGAATTCAAAATGCGTGCCTTACGGTTAATGAATTGGAAATCTGAACCAGAGCTCGTTGAAGTTCCAAAGCCAACACCTGGTCCTGGAGAAGTAGTAATTAGAATTGGTGGAGCTGGCGCCTGCCACTCCGATCTCCACCTGATGCATGATTTTGTTGATGGCGCTCTACCTTGGAGCCCACCATTTACCCTTGGCCATGAAAATGCTGGTTGGGTAGAGGCGATTGGCACCGGTGTGACCGCTGTTCATGAAGGTCAAGCGGTTGCCGTCTATGGTCCATGGGGTTGCGGAAAGTGCGCTCGTTGTCGCCTCGGTATTGAGACGCTCTGCGAAAATCCAATCTCTGCACCAATTCCTGGAGGTGGCGGAGGGTTAGGTCTGGATGGCGGAATGGCTGAGTACATGCTCATTCCATCCGAGCGTTTCTTAGTTCCGCTACCTGACAACCTTGATCCCTTTGCGGCCGCGCCTCTCACCGATGCAGGTCTCACACCTTTCCACGCTGT
Source organism: uncultured Actinomycetes bacterium (assembly GCA_903891755.1). Lineage (GTDB taxonomy): Bacteria > Actinomycetota > Actinomycetes > Nanopelagicales > Nanopelagicaceae > PALSA-747. The sequence continues at coordinate 2,034 of CAITFY010000056.1, forward strand.
ACGTCGTTCGTGGGCGAAGATGACCCCTGAAGCAACCGTCGTAGTTATTGGAGTCGGTGGACTTGGGCATATGGCAGTTCAAATAATTAAGGCCACAACCTCCGCACGAATAATTGCAGTGGATCCAAAGCAAGCAGCGCTAGATGTGGCACTTGATGTGGGGGCTGATGAAATATTGAAACCTGATGAAAAGACCGCAGCAACAATTCGCGAGATGACTCACGGTCATGGCGCAGATGTTGTTCTGGATTTCGTTGGATCTGAAGCAACACTGAAGATGGCACTAGCCTCTGCTCGCACCCTTGGAGATGTCACACTCGTTGGTATTGCAGGCGGAGCAGTTCCATTCTCCTTCTTCTCGCAGGGCTACGAAGTCAGCTTGCAGACCACGTACTGGGGTTCTCGCCCAGAATTGGTTGAGGTTCTCAACCTGGCAAGTCGCGGCTTGATTAAGAGCGAGCACACTCGTTACTCACTCGCAGATTCCGCGGAAGCATATGTTGATCTAGCAGCCGGAAATGTAAAGGGACGCGCAGTAATCGTTCCTTAATGAGACAGATTAAAGAGTTGCATCGATTATTGAGGTTTAAAGGCCTTAATAATCGATGCGGCTGCGCCAGATAATTCAGCAGGAATAATCCAGAGCTTGCTCGCAGTTCCGTTGGCAATGATGGGTAATTGCTCCAGGTACTTATAAGCCAAAACCTTCTCGTCTGGATTTGCAGCATGAATCGCATCGAAGACTTTTGCGATTGCGGTTGCTTCACCTTCAGCGTTAATCACCCGTGCTTGAGCTTCACCTTCAGCGCGCAAGATATCTGCTTGTCGATTTCCCTCGGCACGAAGAATCTGACTCTGCTTCTCGCCTTCTGCAGTCAAAATTGCGGCGCGCTTATCGCGGTCTGCACGCATCTGCTTCTCCATTGATTCTTGCACGCTTGGAGGTGGCTCAATCGCCTTAATCTCCACGCGGTTAACTCGAACTCCCCATTTACTTGTGGCCTCATCGAGAACGCCGCGGAGAATTGCATTGATGTGATCGCGGGAGGTTAGTGCTTTCTCGAGATCCAATCCACCAACCGAGTTACGCAAGGTAGTAACAACTAGCTGTTCAATTCCTTGAATATAATTTTCGATTTCATATGTAGCTGATTTTGGATTTGTTACTTGAAAATAAATTACGGTATCTATGCTGACGACTAGATTATCTTCAGTGATCACAGGTTGAGGCGGGAATGAGACCACCTTCTCGCGTAAATCAACGAGGGGACGCAAGCGATCGATTCCCGGAACGATCAAATTGAGTCCAGGCTCAAGGGTCTTGTGATACTTACCTAGGCGCTCAACAATCCCAGCGCTTGCTTGAGGGATAATTCTGATTGCACCAATCGTGATCAGTATTGCGAGAAGAACGACAACACCGAGTCCAATGAGTAAAGCCATTTCCTTCTCCTTAGTTGATCTCTGAATGTGTGCGAGGAACTACAACGGCAACTGCTCCATCAATGGAGTGCACAGTTACTTCACTTCCAGCTGCGATTACCCCCTTTTCACTTCGAGCGCTCCAAATTTCCTGCTTGAGATTTATTCTTCCGCCAGCGGCGGTGACATCCGTTATGGCAACAGCCTTCTGGCCAATCAAGGCAAGAATTCCAGTATCTGATTTTGGAGTCTTTCTAAAAATGTAGCGAGTTACGAGGGGTTTCAATCTCAAACTGAGCACCGTCGCAACTGCGAAGACAATCCAAGGAACCGCCACATTTGATGTTGCTAAACGGGAGAGGGCGGCGATAAATGCTCCCACCGCGAAGGAGGCAAAGACCAAACTGAGGTTAAGAACCTCAAGAACCGCGCAAACACCCGCAATTGCGAACCAGGACCAAGCCTGCATTTAACACGCCCTTTCAGTCATAATAAGGTAGCACTATTACATTAGACCGGAGGTACAAGAGTGGCCATGAGAGAGAAAGACCTGCTCCAGATTTGGAATGGGCAGAGAGCGCAGAGAATCTCCTCACAGCTCGCTCCGACCATTCTGCTCGCCGTTGTTCTAATTCTGACTACAACCGGAAAGCTGAACTACAAATCTCCAATGGATGTTAAGGCATTTACTATCGGATTGGTTGCTGCCGGTGGAGTCTTCTCCGTAAGCGGGATGCTTTCATCTGTTCGCGACAGTATGGCGCTCACACGAGCAATGCGCGAAGCTAATGACATCTCCCAATTAGGTTTGAGTGTTGCAAAGAATTCTACAAATCTGGCAATCACAGGTTTCTTCTTTGTTGCGCTTAGCCTTTTCAATTTTGTTGTGCTCGCAATCTATCTTTATAAGAAACCGTAAGAGATCAGATAAGAAAACCCCCGAGAAATTTCTCGGGGGTTTTCTATTGAACGAGATTTCTGTTAGCCGAGCGCCTCGCCAGCAGCTTCCTTCATCGCTTGAGCATGTTCTGCTCCGCTCTTCAAAGGTTTTGCTTTCAGCATGAGCGCAACAATAAAGCCGATTGCGGTAACAGGCGCAGCTGAGATGAAGACAATATGGAAAGCCTCAACGTAGCTGTGGAGAACTGTTGCCTTGAGCTCAGGGGTGAAATTACTCATCACCGCAGGATTGTTTTTCAGTTGCTTGAAGGCCTCTGGTGTTGATCCTGCAAGTGCAGCTGGATTCTTCGCACCAAGTGAGGCAACTCCTGTTGTGATGTAGCCCGTCAACTTACTTGCGTAAATTGATCCGAAGATTGCTACGCCAAGAGTTCCACCAATTGAGCGCCAGAAGGTATTAAGGCTGGTGCCTACACCCATATCGCGAACCTCAAGAGAGTTCTGAAGCGCGATAACGATGTTCTGCATCGAAAGACCAAGACCCGCACCGAGCAAGAATTCAAAGATGGCAATCTGCCAGAAAGCAGTTGTTTCACTGAGAATTACCAGGCCTGAGAGGGAGATGGTCATGAGGACCATTCCAACTACTGGGAAGATCTTGTACTTGCCATGCTTGGCAATCCATTTTCCAGAGGAGATAGATGCGGAGATAATTCCGAACATCAAAGGCAACAACTTAAGACCTGAAAGGGTCGCAGAGTTGTGCTTTACCAATTGGAAGTAGAGAGGCAACATAACGATTGCACCGAACATCGCAGCTCCGACCAGGAAGGCCAAAAGTGATGTGATGTTGAATGTATGATTCTTGAAGAGGCGCAGTGGCAGAATTGGTTCTGAGGCCTTTGCTTGATTGAAGAGGAAGAGTGCAAAGAGCGCTAGACCAGCTCCAATAGCAATGAGAGTTTTAGCCTTCAACCAACCACTTTCTGGTGCATAAACAGAGATTCCAAGAAGCAGTACTGAAACTGCGACGACCAAGATAAATGCGCCGAAGTAATCAATCTTGTGCTCTTTATGGATTTTTGGAATATGCAGAACCGCTGAAGTAATAATGAGAGCGATGATTCCAAGCGGAAGGTTGATGTAGAAAATCCAACGCCATCCAGTAACTCCGAGAACCTTGGAGTGATCGGAGAAGAATCCACCGAGAAGTGGTCCTGCGACTGTTGCTAGTCCCCAGACCGCACCGAAGTACCCCTGGTACTTTCCGCGTTCACGAGGTGAGACAACATCTCCGATGATGACGAATGTGAGAGACATCAATCCACCTGCACCGAGTCCTTGCAAGGCGCGGAATGCAATGAGCTGAGTCATGTTGTGGGCAGCACCGGATGCGAATGAGCCGATGAGGAATGTGATGATCGCAAACTGGAAGACCTGGCGACGACCATAAAGGTCAGAGATCTTGCCGTAGAGCGGTGTGGATGCGGTTGAAGTTAATAGGTATGCCGTGACAACCCAGGTGTAGTGATTGAGTCCACCGAGGTCCACGGTAATTGTCTTGAGCGCAGTTGAGACGATGGATTGATCAAGTGCTGCGAGTAGCAGACCTGTCATCAAGCCAAACATCACGGTCATGATCTGCTTGTGTGTCATTGGGGCGTGTTCTACTTTTTCTGACATGTATTCCCTCATCAAATGCTCTATGGGTTAGCTAAGTTATTGAACTTTCAAGCAAATCTTAGCCTTGCAGATGGCCTCTTGCTCGCTACGCTTGGCAAATGAAGAGCGTAATCGCGGAAAATCTTGTGAAAACTTATCGGAAAGGCGCCGTCCGTGCGCTCGATGGTTTGAGCCTGGATGTGGAGGAGGGCACGGTTTTAGGCGTGCTCGGCCCAAATGGCGCTGGCAAGACCACAACTGTGAGGATTTTATCTACTCTGCTCGAGCCTGATTCTGGCCATGCCAGCGTTGCGGGAATTGATGTCATCAAAAACCCCAAGGCGGTCCGCCAGATTATTGGACTCTCCGGACAATACGCAGCGGTCGATGAAACCCTGACCGGCTGGGATAACTTGGTGATGTTCGGCCAGCTCTATCACCTGAGTTCAACTCAAGCGAAGGTGCGCGCAACTGAACTTCTCGAACAATTTTCACTCACCGATGCCGCCCGTCGCCCCATCAAAACTTTCTCCGGTGGAATGCGCCGCAGACTAGATCTCGCGGCCTCTCTCATTATTCGCCCCAAGGTTCTCTTCTTAGATGAACCAACTACAGGGCTTGATCCTCGTGGTCGTCTTGAGATGTGGGGAGTTATTGAAGGACTTGTGCGCGAAGGAGTCACGCTCCTTCTCACCACTCAATATTTAGAAGAAGCAGATCAATTAGCCGATGACATCGTGGTTATTGATCAAGGTCGAGTAATCGCACGTGGATCATCTGATGAACTCAAAGACCAAGTCGGTGGAGAGCGAATTGAGATCGTTGTTGCCGACAATAACCTTGAGAGCGCTCGCGAAATCATTGAGCGAGTAACTCATGGCAGCGCGACGATTGATCGCGGGCTTCGCAAAATCTCAGTTCCTGTTCCAGATGGAACACAATCTCTCATCGCAGTGATTCGTGAATTCGATAGCGCTGGTATCCACGCTCTGGACTTAGCTTTAAAACGTCCGTCGCTGGATGATGTATTTCTCTCACTCACCGGACACGTTGCCGAAGAGGTCAAATCTGAAGAAGCTGCACCAAAGAAGGGAGCGCGCAAGTGAACGCAATAAAAGATGCACTTGTCATTACTAAGCGTCAGTTACTTCAACTTACTCGCGTCCCTGAAGTCCTTATCTTTAACACTATTCAGCCAGTCATGTTTGTGCTCCTGTTCCGTTATGTATTCGGAGGGTTAGGCGCGGGTATCAAGGGTGGATATGTCCAACTTCTCATGCCTGGAATCTTCGTGCAGACAGTGACATTTACGCTTGCTGCGACTGCTCAAGGCTTGGCGCAAGATATGGAGAAGGGTCTCATCGATCGTTTTAGATCACTTCCGATTGCTCGATCTGCACTCGTTGTTGGCCGGACCTTGGGTGATGGCCTACTCAATATCGTGGTTCTTGTAGTTATGGGAGCAGCCGGATTCTTGGTGGGATGGCGCCCAACATCTGGAATTTTCCATATATTTCTCGGCTTTTTGATGCTGCTCTTCTTTGGTTACGCCTTATCGTGGGCTGGAATCTTTGC
>CAITFY010000057.1 GCA_903891755.1 uncultured Actinomycetes bacterium
AATAATCGGAATCTCTTTCACGCTCTTGAAACCCAAGTCGTAATCAGATTTATCAAGGCGCGCACTGAGTTCACGCAATGGGCCAAAACCGGCAGCCAGCAAGACATGTTCATGTGCAATGAGTTGCAGCGTGCCTACCGGCGTCTTTTGGCTGGCAGTCAGGAGCATTTGCGAATCGTATTTCACAAAGCAGTGATTGAACAGACCCCTTATTTAGCGGTCGCGCAACATCTCTGCGACAAGGAAGGCCAATTCCAATGACTGGGTGTGGTTCAAGCGTGGATCACAGGCGGTCTCGTAGCGGTTTGCGAGATCTGCTTCTGAGATCTGCTCTCCTCCACCAACACACTCGGTCACATCATCGCCAGTGAGTTCTATATGAATTCCACCAGGGTGAGTTCCAAGAGCCTTGTGAACTTCAAAGAAACCACGGACCTCATCTAGAACATCATCGAAGCGACGGGTCTTGTAACCGCTTGGCGCTTCGTATGTGTTTCCATGCATCGGATCGCAGACCCAAAGGACATGTGCGCCAGATTCAGTTACAGCCTTAACAAGTGCCGGCAACTTCTCGCGAACTAAGCCAGCGCCCATACGTGTGATAAATGTGAGGCGACCAGGTTCGTTATCTGGGTTCAAAATCTTGATCATGGTCAGCGCATCTTCAGGCGTTGACTTTGGTCCGAGCTTAATTCCGATTGGGTTGTGAATCTTCGCTGCGAAATCTAGGTGAGCACCATCGAGTTGACGGGTGCGCTCCCCTACCCAGACGAAGTGACCTGAAACATCGTAAGCATTTCCGGTACGTGAATCGATGCGAGTTAACGCCTTCTCGTACTCAAGAATCAAAGCTTCATGGCTTGAGTAGAAATCAACCTTCTTGAAACTCTCTGGATCTACTCCAGCAGAGGTCATGAAGTTAAGTGCGCGACCAATTTCATTTGCCATCTGCTCATAGCGCTGGCCAAAGCGTGGATCATTGGCAAAGCCCTTATTCCACTCATGGACCTGGCGAAGATCAGCAAAGCCACCTTGAGTAAAGGCGCGAACCAGATTGAGCGTTGCAGATGAGGTGTTGTAGACCTGCACCAAACGCTGTGGATTTGGTTGACGTGACTCTGGCGTGAATTCGATGTCATTAACAGCATCTCCGCGGTAGGCAGGAAGTGTTACATCTCCACGAGTCTCGGTGTCATTACTGCGTGGCTTAGCGAACTGCCCAGCCATACGACCAACTTTGATAACGGGAAGCGATGAGGCATATTGCAAAACAGCAGCCATCTGCAAAATTGTCTTAATGCGATTACGAATTGAGTCGGCTGTGGCTGATGCAAATGTCTCGGCGCAATCTCCGCCTTGTAGCCAAAATGCGCGACCTGCTTGTGCTTCAGCGATCTTCGCCTTGAGGTTGTCACACTCTCCTGCAAAGACAAGTGGAGGCAACTTCTTAAGTTCGGCAACGGCCTTAGCGACGGGTTCGCCATCTGGTCCACCTGGCCATTGCGGTTGTTGCGCTGCAATGAGACCAGGCGTAAATAAGCTATCGAGGTTAGTCATGAGAGGAGCCTAAGGAGGTTAGAGGTCAACGTGACGACTAATTATCCGAAGAAGACCTCGGATTCTGCGTAACGTGAAGGATCTACCAACTTAAGTTCACCGGTTGCAGATGCAAGTGGGACCATCTCAATGCTGGTGCCGTGAAGCGCAGCCATTGTTCCCCAGTTGCCTTCATGCGCAGCGGTGATTGCTGCTAGTCCAAAACGAGTTGAGAGAACGCGATCGAAAGCAGTTGGTGAACCACCGCGTTGGATATGTCCAAGAACTACCGTGCGGGTCTCGTGACCAGTCTTTGCCTCAATCTCTTGAGCCAACCAATCGCCAATACCAGAGAGCTTTACATGGCCGAATGCATCAAGAGTCTGATCCTTAACCTGCATATCTCCATCTTGCGGAATCGCACCTTCTGCGACAACGATGATTGGAGCGAAGCCATCTGCGAAGCGCGAGTTAACCCAAGCTGCGACTTTCTCGGTTGAGAACTTAACTTCAGGAATCAATACGGCAGCTGCGCCACCTGCGATACCTGCATGCAATGCGATCCAGCCAGCGTGGCGACCCATAACTTCAACAACGAGTGCGCGGTGGTGTGACTCAGCTGTGGTGTGCAAACGATCAATCGCTTCAACGGCGATATTTACTGATGTATCAAATCCAAATGTGTAGTCGGTGTTGTTGAGATCGTTATCGATCGTCTTTGGAACACCAATGACCTTGACGCCAAGTGCATCAAGCTTCGTTGCGACGCCAAGTGTGTCTTCGCCACCGATTGCGATCAGCGCATCGATGCCGAGCTTCTTGAGGTTCTCTTGGATTCGCTCTACGCCGCCCTCAATCTTGAATGGGTTGGTGCGTGATGAACCGAGGATGGTTCCGCCCTTAGGCAAGATGCCACGGGTTGTTGCGAGATCTAGAGTTGTTGTGAGGCCCTCTAGAGGACCCTTCCAGCCATCGCGGAAGCCGACGAAGTCGTATCCGTACTCTTTAACGCCCTTGCGGACTACTGCGCGAATAACTCCATTGAGGCCGGGGCAATCTCCGCCACCTGTAAGAACACCAAAACGCATCTCTAACTCCCGTACTAAGGATGAAAACTGGAATAAAGCGAGAAAAGGCTCTCGCTGTGGTCAACGCTGACTGTCGCAGTCTACCCTTGCGCCATGACCCTTGTTGCAGGCGTGGATTCATCGACCCAGTCAGTCAAAGTCGTAATTCGGGATGCCGAAAGCGGCGCTCTCATCCGAGAAGGTCGAGCGAGCCACCCTGATGGCACGGAGGTTGACCCCCAAAAGTGGTGGACGGGCCTTAATTCTGCAATCGCTGAGGCAGGTGGCCTCGATGATGTCGCTGCCATCTCGGTGGGCGGACAGCAGCATGGAATGGTGGCATTAGACCAGTCGGGCGAGGTAATTCGCCCAGCACTTCTCTGGAATGACACTCGCTCAGCACAAACCGCTACGGATTTAAATGCTGAAATCGGCGGAGATCAGGCGATGGCTGATGCCACTGGATCGGTCCTGGTTGCCTCATTCACTGCCAGCAAAGTCCGCTGGTTAGCCGATGTAGAACCAGAGAATGCAGCAAAGGTAGCTGCCGTCTGCCTCCCCCACGACTGGCTCTCCTGGAAACTGCAAGGGGCGAAAGGTTTCGAGCAACTATTCACTGATCGAAGTGACGCATCCGGTACTGGATATTTTGATCCAACAACGTCAACCTACCGCCGAGATATCTTCGCCAGGGCGATTAAAAGTGATCGCGAAATTTATCTACCTCGAATCGTTGCAAGCACTGAGTTCGGCGGCGAAACACTTACGGGGGTAAAAATCGGCGCAGGTGCCGGTGATAACGCAGGTGCCGCATTTGGTGTGCAAGCGGTAGCTGGCGACGTAATTGTTTCTCTTGGAACAAGTGGAACTGCATTTTCTGTTTCGACAACTCCAACTCATGATGGAAGCGGAGAAGTCGCCGGATTCGCCGATGTAACAGGTAATTTCTTACCACTCGTCTGCACACTTAACGCGGCTCGTATTTTGGATGCCGCAGCACGAATCCTTGGTGTTGATTTTGATCGGTTATCTGATCTGGCCCTTAGTGCGCCTGCGGGTGCAAACGGATTGACTCTCCTCCCATACTTTGAGGGAGAGCGCACTCCAAATCGCCCAACCGCAACTGGCGTATTCGGTGGAATGAATCTCACCAATTCAAATCCCGAAAATATTGCGCGCGCGATGATTGAAGGCATGCTCTCGGGATTGGCCGATGCAGTTGAATCTCTCTCAAATCTTGGCGTCTCAATCAATCGCATCTTCCTCGTTGGCGGCGCAGCGAAGAATCCCGCAGTTGGTCAGATTGCATCAGCGCTCTTTGGGCGAGAAGTTGTTGTTCCACCAGCTGGTGAATATGTTGCTGACGGCGCAGCACGCCAAGCTGCATGGGCGCTCAATGGCGCACTTCCACAATGGGATTTAGGTAAAGTCCACCACGTGCAGAGTCGACCGACTCCTCATGTATTGGAAAAATATCGCGCCTTGCGCGATGCAACTGTGAATTGGTGATTAATTGAAACGTATTAGTTGGATTAACTTTGGCCTGGCTGGAATTCTTTGGGGAGTCCCCTATCTACTTATCAGAGTCGCCGTAGCGCCAGGGCAATTCACGCCCGCATTCGTTGTTTTCTCACGCGTAGCGATTGGTGCCGCTCTTCTCATTCCATACGCGGCAAAGCGCGGTGTTCTAACCCCAGCCTTTAAAGGGATCAAATGGATTGCACTCTATGCATTGATTGAGATGGTCGGCCCTTGGGGCTTCATCAGCCAAGGCGAAACCAAGGTGAATTCAGGCCTCGCAGCTCTCCTCATTGCAACTGTAGCCATTTGGGCAACCCTGCTCAACGGAGCGCTCGGCGATAAGACCGTCTGGCACTCCACGCGTTTAATTGGTTTGGCAGTTGGGTTCTTCGGAATCTGTTTAGTGGTTGGCATTGAGAGTTTGCAAGGCAAAGTGAATGCAACAGCAATCGTTCTTCTGATTCTTGCCGCGATGGGTTACGCAATTGCGCCAACTTTGGTGCGTCACAAGATTCCGCAGCTTGATGGAGCGGCGGTCAACGGCCTTGCAATGCTCTTCACCACCATTGTTTATCTACCTTTTGCAATTGCGCAATGGCCTCACCACCATGTTCGCGTTAATTCAATCTACTCACTCATTGCACTTGGAATATTTCCCACCGCAATCTGCTTTGTAATCTTCTTCAAGGTACTTGCAGATATCGGTTCAGCCAGAGCCTCTTTAGTCGCTTATGTAAATACTGGCGTCGCTGTTTTACTGGGAGTTATTGTCTTGCATGAGAAACTCACCACTGGAATCTTGGCTGGCTTGCCACTTGTAATGATTGGTTCGTACTACGCCAGTCGTAAACCAGTTACTCGGTAAAGCCCAATCGCGCCAAGGCCTTGGGATCGCGCTGCCACTCTTTAGAAACTTTAACGTGGAGCCCGAGGTAACTCTTTCCATCGAGGAAGGTTTCGATACCGGCACGTGCGCGCATTCCAATATCTTTTAGTCGACTTCCTTGAGGTCCAATGATGATGGACTTCTGTGAATCGCGCTCTACGTGGATGGTTGCGTGAATGTCGTAAAAGTTCTTACCCTCGCGCTTGCTCATCTCATCGATGGTGACCATCACAGAGTGAGGCAACTCTTCATACAAATCTTGGATTGCAGCTTCACGGATTAACTCGGTGATGTGAAGTTCTGCAGCTTGATCGGTATCGATATCTTCCGGATAGAGCGAAGGAGATTTCGGAAGCGCTTTAACCAGAAGGTCTAACAACAAATCAGTTTGCTCTAGATTCTTAGCCGAAATAGGAACGATCTCATCAACGCTGATACCAGTCTTGGTTATGAAGTTTGAGACTTCTACGAGCTTTGAAATCAGATCATCGTTCTTTGCATTATCAACTTTTGTGACAGCGATATAGAGATGGCGAATATGCCCTAGCTGCTTAACGATGTATTCATCCCCTGCACCGATTGCCTCATCAGCAGGTAGGCAGAGAAGCGCGGCATCCACGGACTCCAGGTTCTCTTGCACCATCGCGTTGAGACGAGTTCCAAGGAGGGTCTTTGGCTTATGGATACCGGGGGTATCAACCAAGATCATCTGGAAATCAGGCCGCGAGATAATGCCGCGAATTGGGTTTCGTGTGGTGTTTGGGTGAGCTGAAGTAATAACAATCTTCTTGCCCACTAACGCGTTAACGAGAGTGGACTTACCCACATTTGGGCGTCCAATTACCGCTACAAAACCGGCGCGGTGCTCTGTTGTCATGGGCTAAGTGTCCCATCAAAGAGCCAGGGGACCTACCAGCTCCATCAGGTCCGATATCGAGGTAACGATCTCTGCAGTTCGCTCCCCGATAAGACGGTGGCACCCATCACTTGTCGGAGAGTTGATTGGCCCCGGAACTGCGAGAACGGGTCTGAAGATTTCAGATGCATCCCGCGCCGTCCGCAGTGAACCACTTCTAAATGCTGCTTCAACGACAACAGTTGCGCGAGATATTGCAGCTATAAGTCGGTTCCTAACCAGAAATCTTGCAGGGATTGCATGAACATGTGGAAGCACCTCAGAGAGCAACAACCCATTCTCTAAAATCTGACGAAAGAGCCGATCATTGCCACTTGGAAATATTGAGTTAACTCCTCCCCCAAGAATTGCAATGGTCTCGCCTTCGGCAAGCAGGGCACCTCTGTGTGCCGCACTATCAATTCCAAATGCACCACCACTTACTATCGACCAACCACGATCAATTGCTCCAGCGGCAAAATCTCCTGCTACTCGAATCCCATACTCGGTCGGATTGCGAGTCCCAACTAATGAAATTGATTTAGTTACGCCTTCGAGCGCGGATCTTGATCCTCTACCGATGAGAGCTATGGGAGGCGCCTTCAAATCATCGAGTGAACTCGGCCAATCTGGATCTTCACGAGTGATTAAGAAAGCTCCGGCACTTTCCATCTGTTCCAACATCTGCGAAACATCAATATGCGAAAGCGCATCCTGTAAAGAGATACCGCTTCGTTTTCTCTCCGCATACTCACCCGCGGCGATTCGCCCCAGAAAATCATCCACTCCAAACTCTAGATATTGCGAACTCCAGAATTCATTTCCTCCCTCGAAGAGAGATAGAAGGATGAGATGTGATGAGGAGTTATCCATATTCACTAAATCGTCACACCTTCGCGAAGTCGATATGCCGTTTCCACTTCATTCAATCCAGGAACTTGCACGCCCTCTCGGTCTGCAACGCTCCAAGCGAGGCGCAGAACTTTGTGGAAGCCTCGCGCGCTTAAACGCTCATGATCGAGTTCGGCATGAAGAAATGACATCCCCTCACGGTTTGCTTTGTACTTGTGGCGCAATTGATTGGCTGGAATCTTTGAATTGAGTGACCAACTCTCACCTTTAAACCTCTCATGTGCTATCTCACGAGCAAGTAGAACTCGCCGACGAACTTCGCTACTGCTTTCACCCACTTCAGTAGATGCCATCTCCACCCGTGAGGGAACCTCGACATAACTCTTGATATCAATGCGATCTAGTAGTGGGCCAGAAAGTTTCTGCATGTATCGCCTGATTTGAACCGAAGAGCAAGTGCATGCTCTTCCACGTCCATTAAATCTTCCGCACGGACAAGGATTTGCGGCGAGTACCAGCAAGAAATTTGCCGGATATGTAACTGTTCCGCGGGCACGAGAGATGGAAACCGATCCAGACTCTAGTGGCTGACGAAGTGAATCCAGAACACCTGAAGCACACTCCGGTGCCTCATCAATGAAGAGAACTCCTCCATGAGCGATTGAGCACGCTCCGGGTTTAATCGCCTGAGATCCCCCGCCAACCATTGCGGTAGCAGTCGTGGTGTGATGTGGGGCGAGATAGGGAGGCGTTCCGTTTCTCAACGTTCTTGGATCAAAGATGCCCGCGACTGAGTGAATCGCCGCAACTTCAAGTGCCTCCTCATCCGAAAGCGAGGGCAAGATAGAGGGAAGCCGCTCAGCCAACATGGTTTTTCCTGTACCCGGTGGTCCAATAAGCAGTAAATGGTGACCACCGATTGCAGTGAGTTCTAGTGCAAATTTAGCGGCAGCTTGTCCAACGACCTCTGAAAGATCGGGAAGTACTTCTTCGTTGCTTTCAATTAACGGAAGTTGCACATCCGGAACTTCACCATTTACGAGAAAAGCAATCACTTCCCGTAGATGTGAAACAGGAATTGTTTTCAATGAATTAAGAGAGGTGCTTTCAACCCAATTGCCTAATGGGATAACTGCCTCGCTGAATCCTTGCTGTAGAGCGGATATAAGTGAGGGAAGCACGCCTCGTATTGGCCTCACCGATCCATCAAGTGAAAGTTCGCCCATAATTATCATGCGATTGGCGCTCTCTTCTGGCAAGACACCTTGCGCCATCAGAAGTGCGACAGCAATAGGGAGATCAAATCCAGACCCTCCCTTATGCAACCAGGCTGGCGAGAGCGAAACAGTTACCCTTTTATTCGGCCAAGTGGCACCTGAATTTTGAATTGCGGATCGAACTCGCTCTTTTGATTCCAGAAGTGCGGTATCGGGCAATCCAAGAAGGACGTATCCCGGTAAACCATCTGAGATATCAACCTCGATATCCACAATCTCTCCTTGCAAACCTTCAAGGGCAATACTTCTTACCTTTGCCAGTGCCATCAGAGAACTCCGGAGCGATAGTCAATGATCGGTTTAAGACCGTTATGGAAATTAACGGCGGCAGCGTCAATGCGATAATCAGCGCCCCACTGATCATGTAACGCAATCCATGCGAGTGCCAAACGTTGCAAGCGATGAGCTTTTGCTCTGTCGATTGCTTCAAGAGGGTGGCCGAAAGCAGAACTAGTGCGGCTCTTCACCTCGACAAAGAGAAGTGTTCTATCCAATCTCGCGACAATATCTATTTCGCCCTCTTTAATTCTCCAATTTCGGGCGATGATTTCGGCGCCTTGACCTTCCAAGTAGGAAGCTACGAGAGTTTCGCCATCAACTCCTACCTGTCTTGCATGAGTTGCCATGCGGCAAAATTACAAGCCAAAAATATTTAGATTTTGTTCAATCAAAGAAGGTGTTGATAAGTATTACTTGTTGAAAGCAAGGGACGCGATATTCGCGAAGCTCTTGCGATGAATAGAAGTAATACCAAACTCACTCAGTGCCGCCGTGTGTGCCGCCGTTATATATCCCTTGTGCCTGGCGAAGCCATAGCCCGGATATTTGATCTCCATCTCGCGCATGATGCGGTCCCTGTAAACCTTTGCGAGGATTGAAGCAGCGCTGATGCTTATGGCGACTTGATCGCCCTTCCAGACCGCCAGATTTGGAATAGCCAATCCCTCAATCGCGTAACCATCAGTTAAAACATATTCTGGAACAACCGAGAGCGAATGAATGGCTCGGCGCATACCTTCAAGATTTGATTTATGAAGTCCCACGCGATCAATCTCTTCCGGAGAGATTTCTACGATTTCAAATGCAAGTGCTTCCTCACGGATTGCATCAAAGAGTTCTTCGCGGACTTTCTCACTGAGTGCTTTTGAATCTCGTACCCGCGCCAATGCAGGTGAATCAACATCCTTGAGTATGACTGCTGCGATTACGAGTGGACCGGCACATGGACCGCGACCCGCTTCATCGACTCCAGCGATTCTTGTAATACCGCTCGCGCGGAGTGATCCTTCAATGCCAGGCATTGGAAATTACTTTTTAACTGGAACTCTCGAAAGGTCATGAGCGACCGATAAGAACTTCGCGTGACTGATCGGCCAGACAACAAATTCTGCTCGTCCCACAACATCACTCAGCGGGACAAATCCCTTATGAATATCATCGGTGTGGAAGCGTGAATCTGCACTTGCAGCTCTGTGATCACCCATCACCCAAATAAATCCCTTGGGAACAGTGACGTCGAATTTAGAATCACTCGGTGCGTTACCCGGGAAGAGGTACGTTTCATTTAAAGAAGTTCCGTTAACTTGTAAGCGACCTTTAACATCGCAACAAACGATGTGATCTCCTCCGACGCCAATCGTTCGCTTCACCAAGTATTGCTCGGCAGGATCAGGAAGTACGCCCACATCGACAAGCGCACGCTTTATATCTCGCGTGATGGTGTTGCCGGTCGGGGCTGGTGCGGCACCTAACCAATTATCTGGATCTTTGAAGACGACTACTTCGCCTCTGCGGATATCGCTAAACATTGCGGAGAATTTATTAACAGCGATGCGATCGCCAACGCGCAGGGTGTTCTCCATCGATCCTGATGGAACGAAGAAGAAATGGATAAAGAAGGTTTTAATAACTACCGCGACAATAAGTGCCGATACAACAATGATCGGAACTTCTCGTAACAGCGAACCCTTCTTCGGAAGGCGCATCTTAAGAATTATTAAGCTTGTTCAGCTTCAGGTGTTGCTTCAGCGGCAGGTGCCTCAACAGTTTCTGCAACTGTCTCCTCAACCACTGCTGGAGTCTCAACGACTGCCTCGGGAGCAGCAACTTCAGCAACAACTTCTTGCTCAATTACCGTCTCGACAACCTCTTCAACAATTACATCTTCAACAATGAACTCATTGTTTGCGCCACGGCGCTCTTTAATCTTGGCAGCCTTACCGCGAAGATCGCGAAGGTAATAAAGCTTTGCGCGACGAACATCACCGCGGCGAACCATCTCGAACTTCTCGATGACTGGTGTGTGTACTGGGAAGGTACGTTCTACTCCGACACCGTATGAAAGCTTGCGGATTGTGAAGGTCTCGCGAACGCCTGCACCCTGGCGGCGGATTACTACGCCTTGGAAAACCTGGATACGGCTCTTTGAACCTTCGATAACACGAACGTGGACCTTGATCTCATCGCCAGAGCGGAAGTTGATAATGCCCTTTTTGAGCGAAGCGGCATCGACCGCATCCAAAACGTTCATGGTAATCCTTTGCTTGTGGGAGCCTTTTAA
The DNA here is from genome assembly GCA_903891755.1 of uncultured Actinomycetes bacterium. GTDB lineage: Bacteria > Actinomycetota > Actinomycetes > Nanopelagicales > Nanopelagicaceae > PALSA-747. Next base: position 10,595 of record CAITFY010000057.1, read on the forward strand.
GAGACCCCGTTAAATATTGAATCTTGCTGAAGGTCGTATCTTGCCACAGACGGGCAGGGCTAGCCAATTTCGTTCGAAAGCAGGGCATGAAGCGCAGGTCCAGCGGCGATAACCATCGCCTCCCCCGCCTCGTGGCCATTTCGACCGGAAACCAGGGCTCCAGCCTCCCGGGCAATCAGCCCGCCAGCAGCCAGATCCCACTCCTTGAGCCCAGTCTCGAAATACCCATCGACCGCACCGCTTGCCACGTGGCAGAGGTCTACTGCGGCTGCTCCATTGCGCCGGATATCTCGAACCCGAGGAATCAAAGAGGCAATGAACTCCCCCTGTCGAACCCGCTCGGCTAAGTCGTATGAAAATCCGGTAGCAATCAGGGAGTCGCTCAAGGCATCTGCCTGCGAAACGTAGATTGCCTTCTCGTTGAGGAAGGCCCCACCCCCACGGCTGGCGTGCCAGAGCGAGTTCAATGTTGGTGCATAAACAACACCGATGAGGACGCCCTCTTCATCCTTCGCAGCGATGCTGATATTCCAACCAGGAAGGTTGTAAAAGTAATTTACGGTTCCATCAATCGGATCAATGACCCAGGTAATTCCAGAGGTCGATACTCGGGCCGCACCCTCTTCGCCGATAATTCCATCATTGGGTCTAGCCTCAAGAATTTCACGAACAATTAACTTCTCGCTCGCATGATCCATATGCGTTGCAAAATCGCGCGCAGAACTCTTCTGATTAATATCGAATGAATCTGGGCGATTGGTGAGCAGCTCTCCGGCCTTCCTTGCAATACCAAAAGCGAGCTCGAGGAGTTCATTGATGAGGTCGGAATTCGGCTGCTGCTTCATGGATAGAATCTAGGTATGTTTTCACCGTATCGCAAACTATTTGCGGTTCCTGGTGCGCTGAGGTTCTCTATCGCAGGCTCAATCGCGAGATTACCAATCTCAATGACCTTGCTCTCGATCACATTTGTGATTGTTCATGTGAAACACTCGTATACCTTGGCGGGAACGGTCTCCACTGGAGCCGCCTTAATATCAACCATTTTCAGCCCTACTTGGTCGCGCTATGCCGATCGCTTGGGCCAGCGCAAAGTCCTGCGATTTACCATTCCTTTTTACATCATCTTTGATCTCATCTTCCTCTTTGCGATCAGCCACCACGCTCCGACTTATGTATGGATGGGTTCAATATTTATTGCAGAGATATTCCTGCCTAATGTTGGTGGTTTAACACGCAGACGTTGGCTCTGGGTGCTGGGGGATGATCGCGTTCAAATCAATACTGCTTACTCCTATGAAGCTCTCATGGATGAAATTATTTTCATCATCGGGCCATTGATTGCATCTTCAGCTGCGACCTTCATCTCCCCTGCCGCCGGAATGATTATGGGTTTCTCGTTTATGGCGATTGGTACGACTCTCTTCATTTCGCAACGCTCAACGGAACCTGCGCCGTACAAGAAAGATGAAACGAAGGAACACGGATTTGTATTAGCAATGCCGGTTGTCCAGGCGGTCTTCTTTCCATTTATCTTTATCGGCGCATTCTTCTCATCAACGAGTCTTACGGTGGTCGGGTATTCACAGCAGCACCATGACGCTTCTTTCACCGGTCTAGTTCTGGCAATTTGGGCGGCAGGAAGCGGAGTCGCCGCCGTTTTCAACGGAACTATTAAATGGAAATTGAAGGATGCTTCAAGATTTAGAATCAACTTAGTTGCGATTCTCGTGCTCTCACTTCCCTTCTTCTTTGTACATTCAATGTGGATGCTCGCTGTCGCACTCTTTCTTTCAGGAATGGGTGTAGCTCCGCTCATCGTCGCCGGCTACAACGTGGCCGAGAAATCAGTGCCCGCCGAGAAGGTCACCGAGACCCTTGCCTGGGTCATCGCCGGCCTCTCACTTGGTGGCTCACTGCCCGGAACTATCACTGGACATATCATTGATTCACAGGGAGCAAGCAAAGCCTTTATCGTTCCCATGGTTTGCCTATTGCTCGCCAACCTCGCAACTGCCCCTTACCTGCGAACCTGGCGACGTATTTCAGATCACTGATGGCCATCGATTTAGCTATATCCCCACCTTCGCGCATTTCTTGTGGCACTCTTTGCCCGTGAGCGACTTGCGAATAATTGGCCGGACAGAAGATGGCAGTGAACTCGAGCTCCAATCTGAAGATGGAACTCCACACACTCTTCTCATCAACGACCAACTCCGCTCTTTAGTAAATCAACCTCGCCTTCTCACAGTTGTTGCAGATGAAGAACAATCCACCGTGACCGTTAAAGAGATTCAAGCGAGGCTGCGAGGCGGCGAGAGCATGATCTCGATTTCTCGCACCACCGATTGGTCACTTGAGAAGATTGAGAAATTCTCCGGCCCGATCTTGCAAGAGCGTGCATATGTCATTGGCTTGGCACTTGTGGCGCAGCTTCGCCGCGAAAAGCATTCACCAACACTTTCTGAAGCAACAGTTGCTCAACTTGCACCACGTGGCGTTGAGATGACGCTCGTCGAATGGAATACCTGGCGCTTGCCAGATGGTTCATGGAATATCGTTTTGCTCTACCCAACGAAGGATGGCGGAACCAACGAAGCCAACTGGGCATTTAACCTTGAGAATCGTTCGCTCGAAGCGCTCGATGATGATGCGGCATGGATTGCTGGCGATGAACTTGAGGTTACAACTCCCGCTCCTTCGCATGGAATTGTTTATCCAACGACTCCAGCTCCACGGTTAGTTTCTGTTCGCGAAAAGGGCGATGAGGAAGTTCTACCTGAGCCACTCAAGCTTTCCAGCCTTGATGCCATCATTAATTCTGGTTCGAGTAATAAGAACGAACTATCTGAAGATCAAAAGCGTGATGGCATTACCAAGCGCTTAAAGATTCCTTCATGGGATGACATCATGTTCGGTGGACCTAAAGGAACTTCAGAAGAGGAATAGCAGTCTCTGTCTCTGTAACTCCCCCGTGATGTCCAACCATCGCAGATTCTTGTGGAATTCTGCTTGGATCGATCAAGATGACTTCGTCTGCGGCAATCGCCATAAAGTCGCCCATGCGATCAAAACTATCTGAGCTAACTTCACCTCCAAATAAACCGGAAGTTATTACCTCAGCCTTAGTGAGCACTCTCGCCCTGACCCCTAAAACCTCTCGCCACTGAGCAACAGTCTCCTCGAGCGCTCCATCGACCACGTACATATGTCTGGCTCTAGGTTCACCGCCAACCAAAGAAATGTTCCGCATCAAATCATTTTCTTGCCCGAGCACAATCTTCTCTCCGACATTCACCATTCCGTGGTCCGCGGTGACGTAGAGATCAGTGTTCTTTGGAAGTCGATTTACTAATTTCGTGATCAGGTCAGCTACCTGGCTGAGCGCCGCGATCCATTTATCACTTCCAACTCCGTCATTATGGCCCGCATGATCAAGGCCATTCACATAGAGATAAGTAAATGAATATGGCTCGGCGAGCGCCTCAACCGCCGATGTGACCATCTCATCAATGCGATTTGCTCCAACATACTTCGCGCCTCGAAGTGCAGCCTGAGTAAAGGCGCTCCCCTCGTATCGCTTCTCAGCGATATTTGTCACGGTAATTCCTTGTTCCATCGCGCGTTCAAAGAGTGTTGGAATTTTCTGCCAGAAGAGTGGATCCACTCGGTCATCCCACTTCAACGCATTGAGCAAGCGACCGGGTGTTCCTGAATTCGGAACACGAACTGTGTAACCCAACATTCCATGAGCGCCAGGTAATTCTCCCGTGCCTAAACTTGTGAGATTCGTAACTGTTGTTGATGGAAAGTGTGAAGCAAGTTTATAACTCTTTTTGAGTGAAGCGAATATTGGAAATTGGGATGAATATCTCGCAAGCGCATCTGAGCCCATTCCATCAATCAACAGCAGACACGTTCGACGTGACTCTGGTAATTCAAGAACGTTGCTTGGACCTATTAGCCCCATCGATGAGAAGATCGATTGCGACAGTTCTGCCAGTCCAAAGCCCACATCCCCATCCTGCCCTATATGGCGTGGCAAGATACGCGCCATGGCACGCACACCTAAAGCCGTTCTCCC
>CAITFY010000058.1 GCA_903891755.1 uncultured Actinomycetes bacterium
GCGAGAGACATTTCGGGTACGCGCTCACCTTTTGGACGACCGAGGTGAGCGGTAATAACAACGCTGGCGCCGTTATCTACCAAATATTGGATAGTAGGCAGCGAAGCCCGGATGCGACCATCATCGCGGATGACGCCCTCTTTGATAGGGACGTTCAGGTCGCACCGGAGCAATACTCGCTTACCTGCTACATCAAGTGATTGCAGGGTTGTGAAGCTCATTAGAGAGATTTACCTACAAAGGCAACGAGGTCTACGAGGCGGTTTGAGTAACCCCACTCATTGTCATACCAACCAAGGACCTTTACGGTAGAGCCGATTGCCTTGGTCATGCCAGCATCGAAGATGCAAGAGCTTGGATCTGTGACGATGTCAGCAGAAACAATTGGATCCTCGGTGTATTGCAAGATGCCCTTCAGCGGACCATCTGCAGCCTTCTTCATTGCAGCGTTAATCTCAGCAGCAGTTACCTCGCGAGCAAGCTCAACGGTAAGGTCAGTAACAGAACCTGTTGGGACTGGAACGCGAAGCGCAAAGCCATCTAGCTTGCCCTTCAAGTTCGGGAGCACCAGGCTGATTGCCTTTGCTGCACCTGTTGAAGTAGGAATAATTGAGAGTGCGCCAGCGCGGGCACGGCGCAAGTCCTTGTGTGGCTGATCATGGAGAGCTTGATCATTTGTGTACGCGTGGACAGTCGTCATCAAGCCACGAAGAATTCCAAACTCTTCATCGAGAACCTTCGCCATTGGTGCGAGGCAGTTGGTCGTGCAAGAAGCATTCGAAATGATGTTGTGGTTTGCTGGATCGTACTTATCCTCGTTAACTCCGAGAACGATGGTGATGTCTTCATCTGTTGCAGGTGCAGAGATGATGACCTTCTTGGCACCAGCAGTGATGTGCTTTTGAGCATCTGCAGCCTTTGTGAAGAAGCCGGTTGACTCAATAACGATATCTGCGTTGACAGAGGCCCAAGGCAAGTTTGCAGGATCGCGCTCAGCGAATACCTTGATGGTCTTACCACCAACGGTGATTGAATCATCGGTGTAGGTAACAGGAAGACCTAGGCGACCAAGGATTGAGTCGTACTTAAGAAGGTGGGCAAGGGTGTGATTGTCAGTGAGATCGTTGATTCCAACAATCTCAAAGTCCGCTCCTGCAAGAAGAGCTGCTCTGAAGAAGTTACGTCCGATACGTCCAAAACCATTAATTCCAACACGAATCACTTTAATCCCACCTTCTGAAGAAATTTTGAATTGTCATAAACCAGTAAATTTGGTCTAACTCAGGAAACGAATCACCACATTGTGATGGCAAAATCCTATCAGTAGCCTATTCAGCCAATAAATCTGGGCTAAGCCCCGCCTCTGTATCTGGGATGCCTAAATCGTGGGCACGCTTATCGGCCATCGCCAATAAGCGACGAATTCGACCTGCGATTGCATCCTTAGTCATGGGTGGGGATGCGAGTGAACCGAGCTCTTCTAGGCTCGCCTGTCCATAATTTATGCGTAATTCCCCGGCCTCTTTGAGATGTCCGGGAATTTCTTCTCCCAAAATCTCGAGGGCTCTTGCAACTCGAGCTGCTGCTGCGACCGCCGCGCGCGCCGAACGTCTGAGATTTGCATCATCAAAATTAGCCAAACGATTAGCGGTAGCCCTCACCTCTCGGCGCATTCTCCGCTCTTCCCAAGCCAAAACGCTCTCATGTGCACCGAGTCTTGTGAGCAGCGCACCAATGGCATCACCATCCCGAATTACTACACGATCTACGCTTCGAACTTCACGAGCCTTTGCAGCAATTCCCAACCTTCGGGCGGCGCCAACAAGCGCGAGAGCAGCTTCCGGTCCAGGACAGGTAATTTCAAGCGCTGAAGATCTTCCAGGTTCTGTCAATGAACCATGCGCTAAGAATGCTCCGCGCCATGCGGCCTCAGCGTCACATATTCCCGCTGAAACAACCTGTGGTGGCAATCCGCGAATAGGGCGAGCGTTTGCATCAATAAGTCCTGCTTGTCGCGCCAGAGCATCACCTTCGGAAACGACTCGAACTACGTATCGGCTTCCTTTACGAAGTCCGCTCGGAGAGAGCACGGAAAGTTCACTTTCATGTCCATATATTTCAGAGATATCTTTTCGCAGACGGCGTGCGGTTTGCGCCGTATCAAGCTCTACTTCAATAACAATTTTTCCGGATGCGATATGCAATCCCCCAGCAAATCTAAGAAGGGCCGAAACTTCAGCCTTCCGGCAACACGGTTTAGTGACGTTGAGTCGACTCAACTCATCCTTCACCGATGCTGTCATTGCCATGCGGCAATCTAAGCAGGGTTCACTCGATAATGTGTGCGAAAACTGAACGAAGTTTCTTTACATCGTGGTGGTAACTGCCGGGCGATTGCGCGAGTGGTGCTATGACTAACTCTCCACCCAAACCCTCAACCATTCCTTGAAGTTTGGAGTTCTTCTCTATCGCCGCGGGATCGACGATCGCGTAATCGATGCGCAGGTGCGGTGTATGCGCAAGAACAAATTCCAAATGATCTGCCGCGGATGAGCCTGCAAACTCATCAACAGAATCGGGTTCGGGAAGGTTAAGAACCATGACGCGCTTAGCGGGGGAATTGACCACGGCGTTAGCCAGCTCGGGAAGTAAGAGATGAGGCATCACGCTTGAGAACCATGAACCAGGGCCAATGGTTATCCATTCTGCACTCGATAGCGCAGTAAGCACCTGCGGAGTGACCCGTGGAGTTTCTGGAATGAGGCGGAGCGATTCGATGCGACCCTTTGTTGTGGCAACTTGCACCTGACCTCGAACAATTTTGCGACCAGATGCGGTACTAAACGTTCCTTCGATATCGAGTGGATCAAGTGACATCGGAAGAACCTGTCCGATGATGCGAAGCAGATTTCCTACCTGCTTAATACCTTCAACGGCATCCCCATCCATATCCCACAAAGCCATCATTAATAAATTACCGAGGGCGTGGCCATTTAATTCACTCGAGCCTGCAAATCTGTACTGCATCACATTTGCCCAGCCACGACCCCAGTCATCATCACTACAGAGGGCGGCCAGAGCCATACGTAAATCTCCTGGAGGAAGTGAGCCGTACTCACTTCGCAAGCGGCCGCTAGATCCGCCGTTATCGGCAACTGTGACTACAGCTGTGATGTCAGATGTAATTCCGCGCATAGCGGTGAGAGTCGCCGCCAATCCATGTCCGCCACCGAGAGAAACTACCTTTGCTTCAGACATATTCTAAAGTTCGCGTCCTAGATCTCTATGAATTGAAGTTGCTTCAATTCGTCGCTCACCGATTACTCCGCGCTCATTAAACAATCGTGAAAGCTCTTCAGAGATTGCGACGCTGCGATGCTTTCCACCGGTACATCCAATTGCGAGCGTTAGGTACTTTCGACCTTCTGTAAAGAATCCCTCCGCCATTGTTTCAAAGAGAGATTGGTATTTGGCTAAGAAATCCTGAACATTCTGAGTGCTCAATACTCTCTCAGAGACTGCCGCATCCAACCCAGTGAGCGGACGTAGCAGTGGATCCCAATGGGGGTTTGCAATAAAACGACAATCA
>CAITFY010000059.1 GCA_903891755.1 uncultured Actinomycetes bacterium
CATCGTGGCATCAAACTGCGACATCTGTGGCAAGGGCCCGAGCTTTGGCAACAACGTCTCACACTCAATGCGTAAGACCCGCCGTCGCTGGAACCCAAATATCCAACGCGTCCGTACCTTGGTTGGCGGAGCAACAAAGCGCCAGAATGTTTGTTCATCTTGCCTCAAGGCTGGAAAGGTAGTCCGCTAACTTCCTCTTCTTTAGAGTAAGTGCGTGACCCTCTCAAACCCTCTCATCTTCGCCCATCGTGGGGCTTCTTTTGACTACCCCGAAATGTCTCGCGAGGCCTATTTAGCCGCGGTCGAGCAAGGCGCAGATGGATTTGAAACCGACCTTCGTCTCACCAAAGATCTTGTGATTGTCTGCTGGCACGACGCATCCATGAAACGAGTGGCCGACCGCGATCTCGTTATAGCCGAATCAACCTTTGCTGAAATTAGAGCGGCATATCCCGTCCTCGCCCTGACAGAACTTCTAGATATAGCTGTAGAGAATAAGAAGCACCTTGCCCTTGAAACCAAGCACCCAGTTCCAACTCATGGCGCGATTGAGAGAGAACTTCTTAAAGTGCTTGAAAGTTATCGAGCGCGAATCATTGATGCAGGCATCTTCGTATCGATCATGTCCTTCTCGTGGTTTGCCATTGCCAGAGTGCGACGCAGTAATTGGAATACTGTTTTTCTAGCCGTACATCGCTGGTTCTATATCTTTAACCCAGGTCGTTCCTTCGGACCTGGAGTAACTGCGATTCCAAAGATGCGAGCAGAGCGGCCTGGAAAGCGAAAAATTTTTGTGTGGACGGCAAATAGCCGCGAAGAGATTTTATTGTGCAAAGAGAAATCTATTGATGTGATGATGACTGATCGACCTGCATTTGCGAGATCTATTCTAGAAAGTGCGTAAATCCCTTGTGGGTTGCAATCTCGCCGTTAATGCGAACACCCTTACCTAAGACCACCCGACCAATTTCAATCGCTTGTCGCGGAAAGGGTAAGTGAGGAGAGATTGTCGCCACGAAGATGTGATCCTCTCCCCCATTGAAATCAATCGCTTCATCGGTGCGAATCTCAATTCCAACTCCCGATGCTTTGGCAATGTGCAATAACTCTGAAGTTAACCCATCGCTCACATCGCACATGGCAGATACTCCCGCCAGAGCAAAATCTTTAGCCGCTTCATAATTCACAATCGGTCTGCGGTGAGGAAGGGTTCGTTCATCTCGCACACCTTGCTTGAGGAGCTCAAGTCCCGCCGCTGATGCACCAGGCAGATCACTAATGATTACTAGATCGCCAACCTGCGCCCCATTTCGGGTTACAGATTCTTTTACTGAGCCATATGCGGCGATGGAAATTACCAATTGTTGCGAAGCGGTTACATCCCCGCCGACTACGCGGGCTCCGACTTTAGATGCTTCATCCACAATGCCGCGCGCTAGTTCTTGAATATCTGGAACAGTAAATCCATGAGGAAGCGCTGCAGCAACTAATAAATATTCAGGTTTACCACCCATGGCGTAAATATCGGCGAGATTGGCTGCGGTGATTTTGGCACCGATCTCAAAGAGTGAGGACCATTCGCGATTGAAATGCGTGCCCTCGACCGCAATATCTGTGGCGAGAACCACTCTTCCTTTTGGCTGCGAAATGACCGCACCATCATCGCCAATTCCTATTAGTACCCGCTCATCTGGGGTGGCTTCGAAGATCGCTCTGACTGCCGCGATTAGCTCCGATTCACTGGCCATCTCAATAAATTCCTTTACCCCTACCTAGGTTCTGGGAGTAGCCTAGAGCCACTGCGGGTGCGCCCCGCTAGAAGCCACCGATTGTTAAAGGAGTCACTATGTCAGTCCAGGTTTATATTTTGATTCAGACCGATGTCGGCAAGGCTTCAAGTGTGGCTAAAGCAATCTCTGAGATTCCAGGAGTGACGCTTGCTGAAGGCGTTACTGGTCCTTATGACGTCATCATGCGCGCGGAGTCCCCAAGCATGGAAGAGC
>CAITFY010000060.1 GCA_903891755.1 uncultured Actinomycetes bacterium
AAATCTCAGTTGATTTTGGATATGAAAATTGCACGTGATCAAATTCAATGGATGGGCGAGCGACAGTAATCGCCTTAGCTCCATCTCGATCGCGGACCATCGGCTCCAAATCCAAAACTTCAAAAACTCTTTCAAATGAAACAAGCGCCGTCATCACATCTACTCGAACATTGGATAGTGAGGTAAGAGGTCCATATAGCCGAGCCAAAAGAGTGGTGATGGCTAAGAGTGAGCCAACTGTGATTGCACCGGAAATTGCCAGGTGGCCGCCAATTCCATACGCCAAAGCGGTAGCAAGGGCAGCGATAGTTGTGATCGCCATAAAGAAAATACGATTAAGCATCGCAGTGTGAATTCCTATATCTGCTACTCGTCGCGCTTTAGCTCTAAAGCCTTCTCGCTCTTTTGCGGGTTCTCCATACAGTGATACGAGAAGCGCTCCAGAAACATTAAAGCGTTCAGTCATCGTCGAAGCCATCTCGGCATTGAGATCAAAGGATGCGAGAGTGAGGCTTTGAATCTTCTTGCCCACCCACTTGGTGGGGATCAGAAAGAGCGGAAGTAAGAGAAGTGAGGCAAGGGTGATTTGCCATGAGAGAGTGGCCATCGCGGCAGCAACCAAGGTCAGCGTGAGGATATTGCTCAGAACACCCGAGAGGGTATTGGTAAATGCATTTTGAGCGCCGATGACATCTGAATTAATACGTGAGATCAAGGCGCCGGTCTGAGTCCGTGTAAAGAATGCGATTGATTGCTTCTGAATATGTGCAAAGACCTGGGTGCGCATCTCATAAATGAGACCCTCCCCGATCCGAGAGGAGAACCACCTTGAAACCAGACTCACGGATGTATCGGCGATAGCGATGATTCCGACTATCAAAGCCATCTCAGTGACGACTCGACCGTTGTGCGGGATAACTCCTTTATCAATCAAATTCTTGAGAAGGAGCGGTGAGGCAACGGTCAGAAGGGAGTCCGCAATAATCATGACCAAGAAGATAAGCAGATAGAGCTTGAATGGTTTTGCAAAACTCCAAATGCGTTTAACTGTTCCTGGTTTTAGTCGCATATCTTTAACCGCAGGATCGCGCGTTAAAGAGCGCATCGCAGAGTGCGCGCCCATGGAGTTCATTGACATATCTGTTCCTTAAAGAACGTTAGACGGTAAAGCCGATAGCGCGAAGTTGTTCGCGTCCATCATCAGTAATCTTGTTTGGACCCCAAGGTGGCATCCATACCCAATTGATCTGAACATCAGAGGTGATGTCGGCTAAGACTTGACGAGCTTGGTCCTCAATGACGTCCTGAAGCGGACATGCGGCTGAAGTAAGGGTCATATCCAAGACGGCGACATTTGCCTCATTTACGCTCATCTCATAGACCAACCCAAGGTCCACGACATTTATTCCAAGCTCTGGATCGATAACATCTTTTAACGCCTCTGTGACTTCATCCAGAGTAGCCAGTTGTTGTTCGCTCATAGTTCTGCTCCATTCTGAATTGCTGCGTCTTTAAATGCCATCCAACTCAACAGCGCACACTTTACCCGCGCTGGAAATTTCGAAACACCGGCGAGAGCAATTGCATCTTCAAGGATCTCTTCATCCCCGCTGATTGTTCCCTTACTCTGCATTAATTCAGTAAATTCTTGCAGGGCTACTCGCGCACTCTCCACGGACTTGCCGCTGACAAGATCACTCATGATGGAGGCGCTGGCTTGAGAGATTGAACATCCGACTCCGTCCCAAATCAGATCTTCAACTTTTCCATCTTTAATTGAAAGGCTAAGTGTAATTTCATCGCCACAATTGGGATTTACGTGGTGAACTTGTATCTCCCCCACCGGGAGGCCCTTATGGTGCGGCTTCTTGTAGTGATCGAGGATTACCTCTTGGTAGAG
>CAITFY010000061.1 GCA_903891755.1 uncultured Actinomycetes bacterium
AAATCCAGCCGCCAACACAATATTAATCACAACATAAATCCATGACGAATGAATATGTGGAACCATGGCAATTGAGCCGAAGGTGAAAGCTCCACTAACAATAAGAACTGTACCCACGCCTACGCGATGAGTGATCTGACCGATAAACATGAAGGCAATTACGGCGCCGATAGCACCCAGGCTGACTAGCACGCCATATGTTCCATTGTTTACATTGAGATTATGTTTAATATCAGGAGTTCTCGAAGCTAAACAGAGAACTGCTACTCCGAAATAGAGAAAGAGCAGACTTAAATTGAGGCGTTCGCGGCCGGTAACTATCAAGGTCAAAAGAGTGCGCTCGCTAACTGTTGTCTAGCTTTAGTAAGTATTGGATCGGCTGGGTCAACCAGTGCAAACAACCCTACTAGGTGTTCCCGAATTTCCTTGCGATCATCTCCGCTTGCCTGCTTAATTAATGAGATTAATCGTGTGAAAGCGCTCTCGTAGTGACCAATGGCAACTTCGCAATCAGCCGCTGATCTCGCCAGTGCCACATCACTTGGAGCGGCATCTGCTGCAGCAATCGTGGCAGCGGTCTCAACTCCATCAATGCGCATTAAAAGTTCTACTTGCGCCAATCCAAGTTGAGCTAGTGCGCTCTTTGGCGCACGGTTGAGCCACGCTCGGTAGGCGCTGCGAGCTGTTGCAAAGTCCCCTGACTCCAATGCCGCAAGGGCTTCAATTTCTTCAGGCTCGAGTTGCTCAACCGGTTCTGTACCTGGCTCCGTTGGAGTTGTAACTCCAACTCCTCGCTCTGCGGCGAGGGAGAGAACCTTGTCGATGACCAAACGCAACTGAGGCACAGTGGGAACACTCTCAAAAAGTGGCACCACCTGCTCTTGGATAATGGCGAGTGCGAGTGGAACTGTCTGAACTTGAAGTGCTTGTGCAACTTCTGGCTCGGCATCAATATTTACATTACCTAGCAACCACCCTGCTCCTTCAGGCTTCGCAGAATCCTCCTGGTGCATCTGCCCCAGCGCTGTCATTACAGCTTGTGATTGCGGAGATCTCGCCGACCAACAGATAAGAATTACAACTTGCGCATGAGAGGCGGGAAGCACATCTTGCATTAAGTTGACCTGATTTATTCCGACTCCCGAGACCTCATGGGTCACACCAGCGTTCTTTAAAACGCTGAGATCAAAGGCGGCACCGAAATTCTTAGGCAGTGAACTCATCGACAACAACCGCTTCTTCCTCAAGTTTTGGAATATTTCTAAATGGCAGGATTGATTTGATGTAATCCTCTGCCGCAAATGTAATACCTAAATCTTTTCCAGCTTTCTCACCCAAGTACCAACGGTGCTCCAGGATTTCATGGAACATTTGGGCAGGCTCGACTCGGCCACGCAAATCTTCGGGAACCATATCTATAACGCGGTGATAGGTCTCAGAGAGCCAGCGGCGAGCGCTATCTTCGATGGGAGGTAGTGGCTTCTTCTCGCGGCCTCGGAAGCGATCAAAGGATGCAAGCAAGCGCTTGGCCTGCAACTCCTCGGCATGAATTCCGGTAAGTTCGAAGAGGCGATGTTTGTGATAACCGGCAGCCACAAGTTTTGGCGAGAACTTAAGCGCGCCCTTCTCCCCATCGAGAGTTACTTCAACTTCTTCAACAGCGAATCCCAGATCTTGAACCGCACGCATCGCCTTCTCTACTGCATGTCGATCAGATGGATCTAGAACTTGAGGTTCCTTAAGCATCGACCATAATCTGCGATAACGCGAGATGACGCGATCAGCTGCGCGAATCGGATCCATTCCTGGATGGAGTAGTCCGGCGCTCGCTAAATCTTCTAACTCTGCCGCAACATTAAATTGCGCGATATCTAAATCGTGTTCGCGCTGACCATTGCTGAGGCCAGGTTGGAACTCACCCGTTTCGGCATCCACCAGATATGCGGCGTACTCATTAGCATCCTCGCGGAAAAGGGTGTTGGAAAGTGAGCAGTCTCCCCACCAGAAACCAAGGAGGTGGAGTCGGACTAAGAGGAGTGCGAGGGCGTTAGCCATGTTGTTGATCTCATGAGGGGTTACGTCACCGCTCATGATGACGCGATAAGGCAGCGAGAAAGGCAGATAACGGGTTACAAGGGCGACTGGCAGCGGGTTAGCCATATTGTCTAGCCGATTTTCTACAATGGCGACTGGCTCAACGCAGGGGGCGTTTCGATTATTGAGCTCCCGGAGGATGGCATATTCGCGGGTCGCAAACTCCTCGACCGTCTCCTTAACAGCAAAGACGTCCCTGTCCCCGGGTCCAGTTCTGATCAGACGAACAATGTGGCGAGAGATACCGCGCATACTGGTCAAGCCCGGGTCTTCTGGCCAATCCTCAAGCGACTTACGCCAGGGCAGGGCTGAGAGGGCAAGCATGTCCTCGCTCAGGCCTGTAATTCGAAGCTCGCTCATAGGCGTATCTTCTCGTATTATCAAACTATGGCGCTCAAGAAACCCAGGTTGCCCTTCAATATTAAGTCCACTGAGCCTGCCGCGGCCCCAGAATCATTTGGAACACCTGGCGCTCCGGTCGATCATGGCCACCCCTTCTACTTTGGCTTCCTAGCAGCCTCAGGAGCGGTGATAGCTATAACCATGTTGCGCGCCCTTGCCAGCGCCAGCCAGGTCTTCGTTCTGATCATCATCTCCCTCTTCTTAGCGGCAGGTCTCAACCCGTCGGTGGAATTCTTTAGACGTCGCGGCCTCAAGCGCTCGCATGCGGTTGTTGCCGTCGTTTTTCTCGTCCTAGTTTTTGTCGCCATCTTTTCAGCTGTGGTAATCCCTCCAGCCATAACCCAAGTCAGCAACTTATTTAAAAATGCCCCAAAGATTTTGCAAGACTTGAAATCAAATAAGTTCATTGGCAACTTGAATAACCATTACGGCATCATCGACTCGCTTCAAGCAAAGTTCAATTCATCAATTCACAATGGCCAGTATGTAGTCTCTGCCTTTGGCGGCGTTATTGGTGTTGGTCGCGCATTTGTTTCCGGCGCGGTCGCAACTTTGACTGTCCTTATTCTGACCTTGTACTTCCTGGCTTCACTTCCAAGTGTTACCGCCGTTGGCCTTCGCTTTGTGCCAGCTTCACGTCGCGATCGCATCTCTCGCATTACTGAAGCAATCATTATTCGTATCGGCGGATTTGTAAGCGGTCAAGCAACCGTGGCCTTCATCGCCTCTATTTTCGGCTTAATTCTGGCGCTCTCATTGGGGCTTCCATATCCATCAGCAATCGCCGTGCTCGTATTTGTGTGCGGAGCGATTCCGCTTATCGGACATTTACTCGGCATCACTGCGGTAACTCTGATTGCTCTCAGCAAGAGTCCAACAGATGCGGTTATTACATTGCTTCTCTACATTGCATATATTCAAATAGAGAACTATTTGATTATGCCGCGCATCATGCGTAAATCACTTTCGATTCCTGGAGTGGTCACAATCATCGCCGCACTCGTTGGTGTCAGCTTGCTTGGAATTGTCGGCGGAATCCTTGCCGTCCCGATTGCCGCAGCTATCTTGTTAATTATTGATGAAGTGGTATTTCCGAAAGCGGATCAGTCCTAAATCTCTGTGGGAAGTGGCAATCTCTCAGGGGCTAACCATTTTGTGATTTCACTCAAAATAAGATGAACAAATGGTTCGCCCACCCAGAGGTGCTTTGCGCCCATGACTGGAACGAGTTCGAGGCGCGAGAAATCTTTGAAGCGCGTCGCTGCTTGTTCGGGATTTAAATATTCATCGTGCTCAGGCACGTAAGCGACCACTGGACGGCTATCGCGCTGCCAATAGGCGAGGTCGGTATCAGTTGTTCGTTGCATCGGCGGGCTCAACAAAATTAATCCGGCAATCCGTGGATCTTTGGCGTGACGAAGTGCGAGATCGGTGCCAAAGGACCAACCCACAACCCAAAGTTTTTGGACTTTAAGAACGTTAAATGAGTAGTCGATTGCGGCCTGAACATCCGCAACCTCAGCATCCCCGTTATCAAATACTCCTTCTGAGGTTCCAGCCTCGCTAGATGTACCGCGGGTGTTGAAGCGGATCACCTGAATGCCTGCCATTGCGGGCAATCTATTTGCAGCCTTCTTATAGATATGGCTATCCATCATCCCGCCGCCGGCGGGATTGGGATGAAGGCAAAGGAGCGAGGATGTGATTGGACCTTCGGGGGTTGCGACCTCGCCGATAAGGGTCAGTCCGTCATCGGTTGTAAATGAGATGGGTTTGCGAACCGCAGGAAGAACAGTGCTTGGACGTATTAACTCACTCACGGTCGAGAGTTTACTCTTAGCCCATGAGCCAGCTGACCGAGATTATTAGCCACTCCCCTGCCACCGGAGCAGAAATTGGGCATTATCCAAATACCTCTCCGGAGACAATCCACGAATTAGTAACACGAGCACGAGCAGCCTCGTCCCAGTGGAACGATATTGGATTTAAAGGGCGCAAGGTTATCTTGCGCGAATGGGCACACTACATCGCAGAACACATTGATGAATTAGCGGATCTGGTATCTGCTGAAACTGGAAAACCTACAAGTGATGCGATGCTCGAAATTTCAATCGCCATCGACCATCTCTCCTGGGCTGCGCGAAACGCATCACGATATTTGCGCAACTCTCATCGCGCACCCGGTCTATTAATGGTCAATATGTCGACCCATGTTGAATATCAACCGCTCGGAGTTGTTGGCGTAATCGGACCATGGAACTATCCAGTTTTCACTCCGATGGGTTCCATCGCATATGCACTCGCTGCCGGTAACGCAGTTGTATTTAAACCAAGTGAGTACACCCCAGGAGTGGGACATTGGCTCGGTGAATCTTTCAACAAAGTTGCACCTGGCGCGAACGTCTTCTTTGTAGCTACTGGTGGTCCTGAAACCGGTGCGGCACTCACGCGAAGTGATGTTAACAAAATTGCTTTCACCGGATCTACTGCGACTGGAAAAAAGATTGCGGCGATATGCGCGGAGAAGCTCACACCAGTATTGATGGAATGTGGTGGAACCGATCCCGCCATCATCGATCGCGATTGTGATATCGAACGCGCCGCAGAAGCAGTTCTCTGGGGAGCAATGGCAAACGCGGGACAAACATGTGTTGGTATCGAACGTGTCTACGTTCATGAGGAAATCGCAGCCGCATTCAACTCTAAAATTTCAGAGATGGCTTCACATCTCGTCGCAGGAAGAGATTACGGCGCAGCCACAATGCCAAAGCAGCTAAATGTGATTGAAAATCACCTGAGAGATGCAGCTGCTAAAGGTGCAGAGTTCATTGTCGGAAGTGTTGATTCAGTTCAGCCTCCCTATGTATTACCTACAATCATGACCAATGTGCCGGAAGATAGCTTGGCGGTTGCTGAAGAAACTTTTGGCCCAACCCTCACTATCAAAAGCGTCTCATCAATGAGTGAGGCAATCACTCTGGCAAATGCTTCCAATTACGGCCTCGCCGCTTCTGTCTGGTCAAAGCGAAACGGAAAAGCTATCGCCAGCCAGTTGCACTGCGGAATGGTCTCTGTAAATTCTGTGCTCGCCTTTACCGCGACGCCAACCATGCCATTTGGTGGGGTCAAGCAGAGTGGATATGGTCGGATTCATGGCCCTGAAGGTTTGCGAGAATTTGCTTATACGAGAGCCGTCGTTGCGCTTCGATTTAATATTCCGCTAATTTTCACAACCTTTAATCGCAAACCATTTGTGAATAAATTCATCAAACGATTTATTCAAATCCTCAATCGTTAATAGCGAGGGGCGTTGCGCGAGCGCTCAGTATTTGGCTTGCGTTGACCCTTCTTGTTCCAGCAGGCGGTGTGCCAGTGGCGTCGGCTCTCTAAGTCGTCATCTATCCATGCCACGATATGTGGGGTTGCGGTGGGAATTAACTGATCGCATCCTGGGCAGCGATAAGGCTTGGATGAGCTCGAACCTGTGATCTTGCGAACCGTATAGATACCCTCGTGATGCTCCTCAACAGTCTGAAATGAGGTGCTGACATCGCGATCCTCGGGCTTTGGACCACCAGTCCGTTTTCCCTTCGGGTGATTTCTACGCGGGCTCATAGGGGCATTCTTTCGCATTCCCAGCAAAACTTCGCTCCCTGAACTGGCTTATGCAACTGCAAATACGGCAAAATGCACCAATGAGCACCGCCATTGAAGTACTCGATCTACGTAAAAAGTACGGGGAATATGAGGCGGTCGCTGGAATCTCCCTCTCCATTGAGCAAGGTGAGATTTACGCCATTCTGGGTCCTAATGGAGCCGGCAAGACCACAACCGTTGAGATCCTAGAAGGCTATCGAGATCGCGATGGCGGAACCGTCTCTGTTCTTGGATCTGATCCAGGAACCCTTGGAATTCACGGCTCTGCTTGGCGCAATCGCATTGGAATTGTCTTGCAATCAACGAGTGATGCCGCCGAACTCACCGTTGCTGAGACCGTTCACCACTTCTCTCACTATTACACCAAGCCAAAAGATCCTGATTCAGTCATTGAGTTAGTGGGCTTAAGCGAGAAGCGCGATGCCAAGATCCGCACGCTTTCAGGTGGGCAACGTCGTCGGCTAGATGTTGCGCTCGGAATTATTGGCTCCCCTGAAATCCTATTTCTCGATGAGCCAACCACGGGTTTTGATCCTGAGGCCCGTCGCGCATTTTGGGAGCTCATCCTCTCCCTCAAAGCCGAAGGAACCACGATTGTTTTAACAACTCACTACCTCGATGAGGCAGAGGCACTGGCCGATCGAGTCGCTGTTATCAATGCCGGCAGAATTGTGGAGATTGCAACTCCAGCAACTCTCGGTGGTCGTCACCTCGCAAAGGCAACAATCAGTTGGAATGAAGATGGAAAAACCCACTCTAAAATTTCAGAGAATCCAACCGAGGATGTACTAGAACTTGCAAAGCGTTTTCAAGGTGACATACCCGAGCTAACTGTCACTCGTCCATCACTAGAAGATATTTACCTGACCATGATTGAGGGTCAAAAATGAACACTCTTCGCCTTGGATTGTTACGTGGAAATATTGAGATTAAACAATTCATGCGCCAACGTGAATCAGTCATCTTCACCATCTTCTTCCCAGTCTTGCTTCTCTTTATCTTTGGAAGCGTCTTCAAAGATACAATCGCTCCAGGCGTAACCTTCAGCCAATACTTCGTTGCGGGAATGATTGCATCGGGCCTCGTTAACAGTGGCTTCCAACAACTGGCAATTAATATTCCAATAGAACGAGATAACGGCGCGCTAAAGCGTTTGCGTGGTACTCCGATGTCGCCAATTGCTTTCTTTATTGGAAAAGCAATATTGGTCTTTCTCTCCATGATTGCTCAAGTAGCGATGCTCTTGTTCTTTGGTGCGCTCTTTTTCCATCTGCATCTTCCACATAGCGGTGCGCTCTGGCTCCGCTTTACATGGTTAGTTGTTCTCGGCTCAGCTTGCTCTACCGTGCTCGGAATAGCACTTGCCGGGGTAATCAAGAGTGGACGCGGAGCTCCTGCTGTCGTATCTCCATTTGTAATCGTGCTTCAGTTCATCAGCGGCGTCTTCTTCGTCTTCTCCAATCTTCCAAGTTGGATGCAGCAGTTCGCAGCGCTCTTTCCACTCAAATGGCTTACCCAGGGAATGCGCTCAGTATTTCTACCTGACTCATTTGCTGCACAAGAAGTCGCTCACCATTGGGAAGTCGGCCGCACCGCGATCATTCTGGTTGCATGGCTAATAGCTGGAACAATTTTGGCTACTCGTTCCTTTAAGTGGTCGAGACAGTGAATTTACGCAGGGTTGCAATCGCCCTGATAGCAATTCAATGTCTGGCAGCTAGCCCATCATTTGCAGCATCTGCAAAGCCCACCCCCAAGGCGTCCGCTACAAAGAAAGTAACTACCCCTAAGAAAGTTATCGCAACCAAGAAAGCGGTTGCCCCAAAGAAATCCACGACCGTGAAGAAGAAAGTTCCGGTTCGCAAATATGTTTATCACGCACCTACGAAACAGGCTGTCCCTTCACCATCAGTGAAGTGGCCACCATCTGGATTTAAAGCGGTTGGTTCTGCATTTGCGCGAGTCCCCACTGGCACAGAACTCGTTGGAATTTTATCTGCGATGAAAGATTCCAGCTCTCCTATTAACTCGTGTTCGATTGATCCGAAGAAGCCGAACACGCCAGCCTTCTCCTGCGCAGCCATATTGGTTGGGGCCACTGAGAAGTGCACCTGGTGGAAGGTCTCTTCAATCATCACCGGAATTGATCCATCCAATGCAGCCAATCGCGTCACCATTGGAGACATCACGGTCTTGCAACCTGGAGCAGCCGGTAAGACGATTCAAACAATCTTTTTAGTCAGCCCAATTCCGTTGCAAACCGGTGTGATGTTCAGAGGAATTCAAGCAACCTGCGGAATCGGACCAACAACAGATATCGTGCCAAGTTCTACCTTTGTGGCAGATCCTTCGTACACGCCACCCGCATCGCCAACACCTTCACCGACCAACTCTTAGTTAGCGATTAGCTCCGGGCACCCAAAGCACATCTCCGATTTCGCGGTTCTCATAGCGAGCGAGCACGAAGAGTAAATCTGAAAGTCGATTGAGGTATTTCGCAGTGAGGGGATTTACTCCACCGCCGAATGAATGGATTGCGTGCCATGTTGAACGTTCTGCGCGACGAGTGACTGTTCGCGCTACATGAAGCAGGGATGCTGCTGGAGTTCCAGACGGCAATACAAAGGAGCGAAGCTCTGCGAGCTCTGAGTTGTAGTGATCAATCTTCGCTTCCAAATAAGTGATCTGTTCTTCAGTAACGCGCAGCGGTTCAACCTTTGGCTCATCAACTACAGGAGTGGAAAGATCGGCACCGACGTCGAAGAGGTCATTTTGAATTCTTGTGAGAAGCGCCTTTACATCATCTGTGGAGATTGCCCCGAGAGAGAGTGCGACTCCGATCGCCGAGTTCGCCTCATCAACATCTGCGTAGGCCTCAAGGCGAGGGTCATTCTTTGAGGTCCGACTCATATCCCCCAAAGAGGTTGTGCCATCATCACCAGTTTTTGTGTAAATACGCGTCAAATTAACCATGGGGTGAGCCTATTGGAGCAACTAGAATGAGACCACTTAAATATTCGATTTCATTTATTCGGGGGTGATGTGTGGCGGAAAATTCATCTGCGCTACGCATTAATGGTCCCGCTCGCTTAAGTGGTGAGGTCTCAGTCACCGGAGCGAAGAATTCGGCTCTCAAGCTCATGGCGGCATCACTACTGGCTCCTGGCAAGAACACTCTCCTTAACGTTCCAGATATCAAGGATGTGGAGATCATGGCTGATCTCCTGACTCGCATGGGTTGCACCGTAACTTTCAATAAAGCGATTCACACCTTAGAAATTGATGTCCCGCAAGAGCCAGCTCACAAGGCGGAGTATGAATTAGTTCGAAAGATGCGCGCATCTATCAACGTCTTGGGTCCTCTACTCACCCGAGTTGGAATCGCTGAGATTTCACTGCCCGGGGGTGATGCAATTGGATCGCGTGGGTTGGATTTTCATATTGCAGGACTTGAAGCGCTTGGTGCAAAGGTCACCTTCGAGCATGGTTACATCATTGCCTCAGCACCTGACGGTTTAATTGGCGCGACCTTCGAACTCACTTTCCCAAGCGTCGGTGCAACCGAGAACTTGATGACTGCGGCGGTATTGGCCAAAGGAACTACCACTCTTCATAATGTGGCTCGCGAGCCAGACATTATTGATTTGGGTGAATATCTCATCGCAATGGGTGCAAAGATTGAAGGGCTGGGTTCTTCAACGCTAATAATCGAAGGTGTAGACCAACTTCATGCGGCGTCGCACTCCACGCTTCCAGATCGAATCGTTACGGGCACCTGGGCATTTGCGGCCGCAATGACTCAAGGTGACATCACCATAATCGGTGGACGCGCAGATCACTTGGAGATTCCGCTCGATAAATTAGTAGCAGCTGGCGCTGTGGTTACAACCACTCCAGATGGTTTTAGGGTTCGCATGGATCAGCGCCCCATTGCAATTGATGTTGCCACACTCCCCTACCCGGGATTCCCAACTGATTTACAGCCGATGGCAATCTCGCTCAACGCCGTGGCTACGGGTAGCGCGATTGTGACCGAGAATGTATTTGAGGCGAGATTTATGTTTGTGAATGAACTTCGCAGACTAGGCGCCCAGATCACCGTAGATGGCCATCACGCGGCTATTACAGGTGTTCCGTTGCTCTCTGGAGCCCCAGTGGCAGCAACAGATATTAGAGCGGGCGCTGGGCTCGTATTGGCAGCCTTAGTGGCTGACGGAGTAACGATTGTTGAAGATGCGTTTCATATTGAACGCGGATATCCAAACTTCGCCGCCAACCTGCGCGCACTTGGCGCAGATGTGACGGTTATTTAATTACTTGCTTGGCCGAGAATTGATACTCGGTTCTTACTCACCGAGATAAATCCGCCATCCATGGTGAACTCAGTAGTTGTTCCATCTGAGCCCTTAATGCTTACAACGCCTGGAACCAAGACACCTAATAGTGAGATGTGGTTTGCCAAGATACCGATATCACCGTCAACTGTGCGTGCAGAGACTGAAGTTGCCTCACCCGACCAGACACGCTTTTCGGG
>CAITFY010000062.1 GCA_903891755.1 uncultured Actinomycetes bacterium
CAATCTCAGCATGTGAAGGCTTGCGATCCATGAAACCTTTAACGCGAGCTAATTGGTTGGCATTATTAAGTGGACCGTAGAGAACATCTTCACCAGGTGCACCGGTCTTAATCTCATTCGTTGCTTGTTCGGTAAGGAGCGCGACAAACTTCTCGTAGACCTTATCCTCAACCAGGACGCGAGTAGCAGCGGTGCAATCTTGACCAGCATTGAAATAACCAGCGAGCGCAATTGCCGCAGCTGCAGCTTCAAGGTCAGCATCACCAAAGACAACAACAGGAGCCTTGCCACCAAGTTCTAGGTGTACGCGCTTCAAGTCGCTGCTGGCAGATTTAGCGACCTCCATACCTGCGCGAACAGAACCAGTAATGGAAACCATTGCGGGAATATCGTGCTCAACGAGAAGACGACCGGTATCGCGATCTCCCGTAACCACGTTGAAGACGCCTGCAGGTAAGAACTCAGACATAACTTCCGCCATAAAGACGGTTGAGGCTGGTGTTGTATCACTTGGCTTTAAGACCACAGTATTTCCTGCCGCAATTGCAGGAGCCCACTTCCAGACCGCCATCATCATTGGGTAATTCCATGGAGTTACTTGGGCGCAGACCCCGATTGGTTCGCGGCGAATGAAGGAGGTCATTCCGCGCATATATTCACCGGCAGATTTTCCTTCGAGGTGTCGAGCTGCCCCAGCGAAGAATCGAATCTCGTCGATCATTGGTGGAACTTCCTCGGAGAGAGTTAATCCGATTGGCTTTCCGGTGTTCTCGGATTCGATCGCCACAATCTCATCAGCCCGTGATTCAAGAGCATCTGCAATTTTGAGAAGAGCGCGTTGACGCTCAGCGGGAGTGGTCTCGCGCCACTCTTCAAAGGCGGTTGCCGCAGCTTTGAGCGCTTGATCAACATCAGCCGCTCCAGAGAGCTGGGCGGTGGCGTATGCCTGTCCGGTTGATGGATTGATGATTTCGGAGGTTTGGCCGGAGCTAGAAGGAGTTGATGAACCGGCGATAAAGTTGTTGAGGCTTTTCATGCCCACACTCTATCCCCGGCGTAAACGAACTCCCAAGAGGTACATCTTGCAGCCGAGGCAGTAGCCAAATGCCGAGTTTAAGAATGCGGCAAATAGGGCAAAAGCGGTTGCGATGGTGAAAAGCGGCCAGGTATGAGTCAGTGCTCCGACCGTAGCCAACAGAGCAAAGATGAAACCTACGAGTTGTGCGAATTGTGGAGGGCGAACATCCTCTGAGTCGAAGGTCTTAGACAGCCGGGGCTGAACAAAACGCTTATAGAGCCAGGCATAAGGAGATTTAGGAGGACCAGCAAAAGCGCCAATTCCAAATTGTACGAGTTGAAGTGCAATCACAATGGGAGAGCGAGTGATTAAGGCGATGACCAAAACTATTGCGGTAAGCCCTGCTGACCATCGTGGGCCACGTGCATCAATCATCTTTCAGCCTTCCTAGACTCTCGCTAAATTATTGAGTGCGGTAACTACTTGATCGCGCTTTGGTGCACCAACCGCACGAGCAATCTCTTTACCTTGCGCATTTAAAAAGAGTGTTGTTGGAGTCTGTCGAATATCTAGGCGACGAACTAATTCCAAATGACTCTCTGCATCAACTTCAACGTGCTTAATCTTTGGGTAATGTGAAACAACTGATGAGAGCGTGCTTCGTGTTGCACGGCA
>CAITFY010000063.1 GCA_903891755.1 uncultured Actinomycetes bacterium
TCTCAGCGTCGATGGTACTGCAAGGGGGACCTTGTGGGAGAGTAGATCGCCGCCGGACATCATTTAAAAAGCGCCTGAACTTTGATTAACGTCAAAGAGCAGGCGCTTTTTTGTTTTATCAACAACTTTTATATATCAACATTCGTTTTCTGAATTCGATATTACTTTTATTTAATCACTTAAGTTCACTCACGACATCGAGCCTGAGGAAGATAAATGAAAGTTACTGAGAAAGAGAATTCAGCACCGCTTCGAAACCCTCGCAATGAAGTATTTCTTGAGGGACGTGTAAGTAGTGTGCCTGTGGAGCATGAACTCCCAAGTGGAGATTTTGTAGTGGAGTTTCGGATTGTGGTTGATCGTTCCGTGAGCCGCGGGCCAAAGCGCGAAGTTGATACGTTAGATATTGCCGCATGGAGCGCACGATCTCGTAAGAGAGCCTTATTGTTAAAGGTGGATGATTGGGTTTCAATTGAGGGTGCTGTGAGGCGAAGATTCTGGAAAGCTCCCTCAGGACTTGCGAGTCGTTGGCAGGTAGAAGCGAGCCAATTACGCAGGTTATAGGTACCTTTATGCCATGGAACAGAACACTGATTCGACTATACCAACGGATGGCCTTGAGGAGCTTAGAGAGCAGATTGCACTCGTCCAAGTCCTAGATTTAGATCAACATAGCCAGGCTTATGAGCAGATCCATATCAAACTCGAAGAGGCGTTGCGATCGATTGATGGCAAATAAAGTTCAATGAAAACTCGTCTCGATGCTGAATTGGTACGGAGAGGTTTGGCGCGCTCTCGCGATCATGCGGCAGATCTCATTGAATCGCGAACTGTTTTAGTTGGTGGAATTCCCGCAAGTAAGCCAGCCTCTCAAGTAGATGCTGAAACTTCGATAGTTATTCAAGGCGATCGCGATGATTTTGTTTCGCGAGGCGGGCATAAGTTGGCGGGAGCTCTTGATCACTTTTCGGAGATTGAAGTAGCGGGGAAGCGTGCATTAGATGCTGGTGCTTCTACCGGTGGATTTACGGATGTACTTTTAAAACGTGGCGCCAGAGATGTAGTTGCAGTAGATGTTGGTTATGGGCAGATGGCTTGGGAACTTCGTCAAGATCCCCGAGTAATAATTTTAGATCGCACCAATGTCCGTCATCTGACCCTAGATCAAGTAGGTGAAGCGGCAGAGATTGTTGTTGCCGATCTCTCTTTCATCTCTCTTACCTTGGTGCTGCCAGCCCTAGTAAGCGTTTCTACTCCTGGAGCAGATTTTCTCGTGATGGTTAAGCCGCAATTTGAAGTTGGTAGAGAGCGTTTAGGCGCAGGAGGAGTTGTTCGCGACCCAGAGTTGCGCCGCAGCGCCGTGCAGGAGGTCGCCGACAGTGCGTACGATATGGGTCTTGGGTGCAAAGGAGTCGTCGCAAGTTCGCTTCCTGGACCCGCAGGCAATGTTGAGTACTTCCTCTGGCTCAAGCGAGGCAGCGCTGAACTCTCCGCCGCGGATCTAGATGCTGCGATTGCTGATGGACCGCAATAATTTCGAAGAACGGGGGAGAGATGATTAAGAACACTCTTCTCGTTGTTCACCCAACTCGTCCCGAAGCTCTGGATTTTGCTAAAGAACTTATTGAAGAATTTTCCAAAGTTGGCATTGGAGTTCTGACTAACTACCCGGGTGGAGTTTCAGACTCTGAAGAGCTGAGCGATAAGAGCAATTTTGATATAGCGGTTGTGCTTGGTGGCGATGGAACAATTCTTCGAGCAGCCGAACTTGTCTTAGGAAAAGATATTCCTATTCTCGGAATCAACTTAGGTAACGTCGGTTTCTTGGCAGAAATTACTCGCCCAACTGCATCCGCTCTTGTTGCGGCAATCTCGCATGGAAATTTCCGAGGAGAACCCCGCCTTCTACTTCAGCATGAAGTTCTTAGAGATGGTGAAGTTATAGCCACGGGCTGGGCTCTTAATGAATTCACCATTGAGAGAAGTCACGCTCAGATGGCAGAACTTTTCGTGCAGATTGATGATCGACCATTATCACGATGGGGTTGTGATGGAGTTATCTGTGCAACTCCTACCGGTTCTACTGCGTATGCATTCTCGGCAGGAGGACCTGTCGTATGGCCAGAGGTTGAAGCGATTGTAGTTTTACCTCTCGCGGCCCATGCACTTTTCTCGCGGCCGATGGTTATCTCACCGAATTCCTCTGTGGTAATTGATATCGAATCTCCTGAAGCCATGATCTCGGCAGATGGTATGCGCAAAACCCCTTTGCTCTCCAGAGATCGCATCGTGATTCGGAAATCTCCACTGCGTGTGGAGATCATTCACATTGAATCGGCTGTATTTACGGATCGCCTCGTAGCGAAGTTCAAACTCCCGATTGAAGGCTGGCGCGGTGAGTGAAGAGTTCTGCGGCTTAGAAGAGATCACAATCCGCAATCTTGGAGTGATTGAATCTGCCTCAATTGAATTGCAACCAGGACTTAATGTATTGACTGGAGAAACTGGTGCAGGTAAAACCATGGTTCTCACCGCGCTCTCGCTAATTCTCGGTGGTAAATCAGATGTTGAGAAAGTTCGCACCGGTTCTGATCGAATGGTTGTTTCAGGAAGATTTGCACTTCCTCAATCATTAATCACAGAGTTAGAGGAGAGCGGTTCCGAGATTGAAGATGGCGCTCTGCTCATAACTCGCACCATCACAGCAGATGGAAAATCGCGGATTCAACTCGGGGGAGCTCCAACTACCGCTGGGCGAGTGAGTGAACTTGCCTCAGAACTCGTCGAAGTTCATGCCCAATCTTCAACCAATCGTCTCACCAAGCCAGCATTTATCAGAGAAGCAATCGATGCATTTGGGAAGCATCACGATCTTCTCGGCGTCTACCAAGAGAGTTTTGCTAACTACCAAGAACTGTCAGCTCGCGTAGAACAACTTCGTCGCGATCAGAAGAATCGTGAATCTGAAATCGCTCGAATTTCGGAGTTTATGAAGGCATTTACTGCGGTCAATCCAGAGAGTGGTGAGATTGCCTCGATTGAAAACGAACTGGTACGACTCAATAGCGTCGATGAGCTGCAGCAAGCGGTCTCTCTCTCGCTCAACACGCTTGATACTGATGATTACTCAGTCACTTCGGCACTTGTGAACTCGAAGAGGGCCTTAGATCATGTGGCTGGCAAGGATGCAACGCTCGATGCCTTGACTCAAGAATTGGGCGATTCCCTTTACAACTACCAGGAGACCCTTGGTGGGTTACATCGCTATCTCTCAGCGCTTGACGTTGACCCCTCTCGCTTGGAGTACTTGCAAGAGCGCAAAGCGGCGATTAATTCGTTGATTAAGAAATTTGGCGAAGGTAGCGATCGCACACTTGCCTTTGAAGAACTTATTTCGCGGGCACAAGCTAGCTCGGCACGCATCCAGGATTTGGAGGGCGGCTCGGCACGCATCCAGGATCTAGAGAGAGAACTTTCAACACTCTTCAAGGAACTCTCCAAGGTTGCGGCAAAACTCAGCGCAGCTCGTCAGGAAACTTCTCGCATAATGCAGGAGAAAATTACTGAAGAGGTGCACTCACTTGCGATGCCGCATTCAGCAATAATTGTTGAGGTGCAATCCAGAGATGTGAAATCAATCTCCGATCTCACCATTCACGGAGCTGATGAGATACAGATTCTCTTCACGAGTCACGAAGGTGCAGCCCCTGGCGTAATTACAAAGGTTGCAAGTGGTGGCGAACTTTCTCGAGTCATGCTTGCCATCGAAGTTGTTCTAGCGTCAGTGAATCGCGTCAGTACATATATCTTTGATGAAGTTGATTCTGGGGTGGGCGGTAAGGCTGCGGTAGAGGTAGGTCGTCGCCTCAAACTTCTAGCAGAAGCGGCGCAGGTAGTTGTCGTTACACATTTAGCCCAAGTGGCCGTATGGGCAGATCATCATTTAGTAGTTCGTAAGAATGAGAGTGGTCTGGTGAGCGTCTCTGATGTAATCGCCCTCACAGAGGCGCAACGAAGTGTGGAAATCGCCAGAATGCTCTCTGGCCAGGAAGAATCGGCCACTGCACGTGAACACGCCCGGGAGCTGCTCGGGATGGTCAAGGAAGCGTGATAAGTTAGTGTCCCATGACCAGTACTCATGTGACTAAACATTTATTCGTAACTGGCGGGGTCGCCTCAAGTCTTGGAAAAGGGTTAACAGCCTCTAGTTTGGGCCGTTTGCTCTCCTCACGCGGATTGCGCGTAACAATGCAGAAGCTAGATCCTTATATCAACGTTGACCCGGGCACCATGAATCCTTTCCAGCATGGCGAAGTTTTCGTGACTGACGATGGAGCAGAGACTGATCTTGATGTCGGGCACTATGAACGATTCCTAAACCGAAACCTTGCAGGCTTCGCAAATGTAACAACCGGTCAGGTTTACTCCAACGTTATCGCGAGAGAGCGTCGTGGAGATTACCTAGGGGATACCGTTCAAGTTATTCCGCACATTACAAATGAGATTAAAGAACGTATTCGCGCA
>CAITFY010000064.1 GCA_903891755.1 uncultured Actinomycetes bacterium
GCAAATTGCTCGTGATCCCACTTGGTTGATGCCACACCCACGACAGGGCATTGCAGTGAACCGTTGAGGGACATGCTGTAAAGCGCTGGAAATAACTTCTTCTTCGCTAGATCTCCAGTTGCTCCAAAGAGCACCAAAACATCGGCTTCAGCATGTTCAATCTTGCGAGCGCTCACTTATTTCTTCTTCGCTTCCACGTGTCCGCCAAATTTCTTTCTCATTGCAGAGAGAACCTTGTTTGCATATAAATCATTCCCGCGAGAGGTGAAACGACCCATGAGCGAGGCGCTCAAGACATTTGCTGGTACGCCTGCATCAATAGCGGTCTGAACCGTCCAACGTCCCTCACCGGAATCTGAGACAGAACCTTCATAAGAAGCAAGCTCAGGATCCTCTGTGTAGGCAGTCGCCGTAAGGTCTAGGAGCCATGAAGCTACGACAGATCCGCGGCGCCACACTTCAGTGACCTCTTCCATATCAAAGTCATACTTTGTCTCTACATGCTCCCCCACTGCTGTTGGATGCTTAATCCCTTGTGCTGCGGCGTGAATCAAATTGAGACCTTCTGCGTAGGCAGCCATGGCGCCATATTCAATTCCATTGTGAACCATCTTGATGAAGTGACCAGAACCAATTGGACCGCAATGCAAGAAACCGTACTCAGCTTGAGTTGGTTCTCCATCGCGACCCGGTGTGCGAGGCGCAGATTCAATTCCTGGCGCCATCGCTTTAAAGATTGGAGTCAGGCGATCAACTACTGATGTCTCTCCACCAATCATGAGTGAGAAACCGCGCTCTAATCCGTAGACGCCACCTGATGTTCCAACATCTACAAAATCAATTCCTTTAGTGGCAAGCCATGCTGCGTTTGCAATGTCATCGCGGTAGAAAGTGTTTCCACCATCAATGATGGTCGATCCTGGTGCAAGGTGCTCAGCAACTGCGTGGATGGTCTGTTGCGTAACTTCAGCGGGAACCATTACCCAGACAAATTGTGGATTTGCAGAATCATTAAATTGTGCGAGATCTGCAAGCGATGACAATGGGGTGAAACCTTCAGATGCAACTGCCTTGACCGTATCTGGATTGACATCATAAACAGCGATCTTCACAGGAGTTTCGACGTGCTGTTGGATGCGACGAGCGATATTCGCTCCCATTCGACCTAAGCCGACGACGGTTAATTGAATCTCACTCATAGTTCTCTCCTGACCTACAGATGCTATTGACGCTCTAACTCTTGATTTAGCCTAAATTAATTATTGGTGGGGACCGATAGGTCGGTAAGGATTTGGAGTTGACCGTTAGATGAACTCTTATCCAAGGCGCCGACTGGGCCATCCTTGATGGACTGCAACGCTGCAGCTTTGCCCTCGCCTAAAGCAAAGACATAAATATTCTTCGAGTTAGCCAAACGCTTGAGTGAGAGGCTCACTCGAAGTGGAGGTAACTTAGGTGAATTATGGACTGCTATGGCATCAACTGCGAGTTCAGGCTCAAAAAGACCCGGAAACAGGCTGGCAATGTGTCCATCCTCACCCATGCTGAGTACGA
>CAITFY010000065.1 GCA_903891755.1 uncultured Actinomycetes bacterium
AGCGCATCTTTTGCAATATCAACTAGGACTGCACCTGGGCGACCAGTGCCTGCAATGTGAAAAGCCTCCGCAATTGCGCGCGGAATATCGCGCGGATCAGTAATCAAGAAATTATGTTTTGTAACTGGCATCGTGATGCCGCGGATATCTGCCTCTTGGAAAGCATCTGTACCGATGGCAGCTGAGGCGACCTGTCCGGTGATTGCTACAACAGGCACAGAGTCCATTTGTGCATCAGCAAGTGGGGTGACGAGGTTTGTTGCTCCTGGACCGGAAGTCGCAATGCAAACTCCAACTCGACCAGTTGCTTGGGCATACCCAGTTGCCGCATGACCAGCGCCTTGTTCGTGGCGAACCAAGATGTGGCGAATGGAGCTATCAAAGATTGGGTCGTATGCAGGAAGGATTGCGCCTCCAGGGATACCGAACATGACATCCACACCGGCAGACTCCAGAGATTTCACGAGTGCCTGTGCTCCGGTGACTTGTGCTGACATATTCATCTCCTCTCTGGGGTGGAACTACTGGGTTATCTTCTCAAGACATTTCGGCCGTGAAATACGAAACCCCTCAGTTTTCACTGAGGGGTAGCGCACCATCTAGTCAGACTAGATCGCGCGCTCTCGAATCACCACTGATGATGTCATGGCGCAATTCTCGCTTGTCTGGCAAGGCTAGTCAACCCCTACGAAGAGCATCCCAAAATATGAGATACCCATCTCAGAATACTTAGCCGCAGACCGCCCCTTGGGAGGCCGAACCAACAACCTTTGAATACTTGGCCAATACTCCACGGCGATACTTATGTGGAACCGGGGAGAAGTGCTTGCGACGCTCTGCAAGTTCAGACTCTTCAACCAGAAGATCCAGAGTTCGCTTCGCGATATCAATGCGGATGAGATCGCCATCCTTAATGAATGCGATTGGTCCCCCATCAACCGCTTCAGGGGCAACATGGCCTACGCAGAGACCAGTACTTCCACCAGAGAAACGACCGTCGGTGAGGAGCAGGGTTGATTTTCCAAGACCGGCACCCTTAATAGCACCCGTAATCATCAACATCTCGCGCATTCCTGGCCCACCCTTTGGACCTTCATAACGAATGACGACAACATCGCCAGCTTTGATAGTGCCATTTTCTAGCGCAACCATTGCGGCTTGTTCGCGTTCAAAGACCCGAGCAGGTCCTTCAAAGAAATCAACGCCGACTCCGGCGGTCTTGCAGACCGCTCCATCTGTCGCGAGAGTTCCATGCAAGATTGTGATTCCACCACCTGCAGAGAGCGGATTCTTAATTGAGTGAAGAACTTCTCCATCTGGATCGAGTGGAGTGAGCTCTGAAAGATTCTCGGCCATTGTCTTGCCAGTTACCGTGAGGCAATCTCCATGCAAGAAACCGGCATCAAGAAGCGCTCGAAGGACAACTGGAATTCCGCCGACTCGATCAATGTCGGTCATGACGAACTTTCCAAATGGCTTCAAATCACCAAGGAGAGGTGTGCGTTCGCTGATGCGCTGGAAATCTGCCAGATCAAGTGGAACCTCAGCTTCGTTGGCAATTGCCAAAAGATGCAAGACCGCATTGGTTGATCCACCCAGTGCCATCACAACTGTGATTGCATTCTCGAAAGCCTTCTTGGTCAAGATGTCGCGCGTAGTAATTCCTTGGCGGATTAATTCAACAACTGCAGCGCCAGCTTTTACTGCGTAATCATCACGACGACGATCAACTGATGGTGGCGAGGCGGAACCTGGAAGTGAAAGTCCTAGCGCTTCTCCGACTGCGGCCATTGTGTTTGCGGTGTACATACCTCCGCAGGCACCTTCACCGGGGCAGATAGCGCGTTCAATCTCATCAACCTTCTCTTGGGTGATAAGTCCGCGCGCGCATGCACCGACCGCTTCGAAGGCATCAATAATGGTTACATCTTTTCCATCAACCTGACCAGCAAGTGTGGAACCTGCGTAAACGAAGACGCTTGCTACATCGATACGAGCTGCGGCCATCATCATTCCCGGCAATGATTTATCGCAACCAGCAAAGGTGACCATTCCATCTAAACGTTCTGCTTGCATCACGGTCTCGACGGAATCTGCAATTACCTCTCGAGATACGAGCGAGAAGTGCATACCTTCGTGGCCCATTGAGATTCCATCAGAAACTGAAATGGTTCCAAATTGCATGGGGAATCCGCCAGCTTCAATGACGCCTTTGCGAGAGGCCTTTGCCAGGCGATCGAGTGAGAGATTGCACGGGGTAATTTCATTCCACGATGATGCGATACCGATCTGAGGCTTAACCCAATCCTCATCGCCCATACCAACGGCGCGGAGCATTCCGCGGGCAGGTGCACGTTCTAGACCATCAGTAACCAGACCCGAACGAGGCTTCATTGGGTTCTTTGGTTCTGTCATGGTTTTGTGCTCCCGTTTCTTTCTAGAGTTGCCCGAGGTGTTTCAACAATAGTTCACGAACTTTGGCAGCATCAGCTTGTCCGCCGGTCGCCTTCATCACTGCGCCAATCAAAGCACCTGCTGCTGGAATATTTCCACCACGTACTCGCTCTGCAGTATCTGGTTGCGAAGCGATCGCTGCTTCAATAGCCGTCATCAGTGCGCCATCATCTGAAACAACTTTCAAACCACGCTTTGAAATAACATCGGCTGGAGTTCCTTCTCCCGCGATGACACCTTCAACAACTTGGCGCGCAAGTTTGTCCGTGAGTTCACCTGAAGCGATTAACGAAATAACTTCTGCTACTTGAGCAGGAGTAATCAAAGATGTTGGATCAACTTCACGCTCGTTTGCAAGGCGAGAGACTTCACCTAACCACCATGAACGGGCGCGAGTTGGATCAGCTCCGATGGTGATTGTCTCTTCAACCACATCGAGCAGACCGGCATTTACCAGAGAGGTCATCTCTTTATCTGGAACCGACCACTCCGCTTGTAATCTGGCGCGACGAGTTGATGGCTTCTCTGGAAGAGTCGCACGAAGCTCCTCAATCCAAGCGCTATCTGGAACAACTGGAACCAAATCAGGCTCTGGGAAGTAACGGTAATCCTCAGCCTGCTCCTTGGAGCGACCTGAACGAGTCTGTCCGCTCTCCTCTTGGAAGTGACGAGTCTCTTGAACAATTCGCTCACCATCTTGGAGACGATTGGATTGGCGCACAACTTCACCGATTACTGCGCGCTCTACCGAGCGAAGTGAGTTGACGTTCTTCGTCTCACTTCGTGTGCCGAGTTCACCCGAACCAATTGGCGCAAGAGAGAGGTTAACGTCGCAACGCATTGAACCTTGCTCCATCTTTACATCTGAAACACCAAGGGATCGCAAGATGTCGCGGAGTTCAGTGACATAGGCTCGCGCTACTTGTGGTGCGTACTTATCCGTGCCGCCAACAATCTTGGTGACAATCTCGACCAAAGGAATACCGGCGCGGTTGTAATCAAGGAGTGAATAGTCGGCGCCATGAATTCGACCCGTTGCTCCACCGACGTGTAGCGACTTTCCGGTGTCCTCTTCCATGTGAACGCGCTCGATTTCAACGCGGAAAGGTTTTACGCCTTCGTCCGTTTCAATCTCAACATCAAGATATCCATTAACGCAGATTGGCTCGTCATATTGCGAGGTCTGAAAGTTCTTTGGCATATCTGGGTAGAAATAGTTCTTACGCGCAAAGCGCGAGAATGGAGCGATCGAACAGTTAAGAGCTAGTCCGATAAGAATGGTGCTCTCGATTGCCTTGCCATTTACAACTGGCAAAGCTCCAGGCAGACCCAGACAGACTGGGCAGGTCTGGGTGTTTGGTGCTCCCCCGAACTCAGTGGAGCAAGAGCAGAACATCTTTGATTTTGTGTTGAGTTCAACGTGAACTTCAAGTCCGAGAGTTGGCTCGTACTTTTCAACTGCTTGATCGTAATTAAGTGACATTAGTTGCCTGCCAATACTGGAGCTTTATCTAGAAGTGGGCCGCCCCATTTGCTCAAGAGCGCTGCTTCGAGAGTTCCGCCAACTTGGTACATCAAGTCATCGCGCATTGCAGGAGACATGATCTGGAAACCAACTGGCAATCCATCTTCTTCAGCCAGACCACATGGAAGTGACATGCCACCAATGCCAGCCATATTTACAGGGATGGTTGCGATGTCATTGAGATACATAGCAAGTGGATCATTGTCATTGGCGCCGATTTTAAAAGCGGTAGTTGGAGCAGTTGGAGATACCAAGACATCTGCTTGTGCGAATGCTGCATTGAAGTCGCGCATCAACAAGGTGCGAACTTTCTGAGCAGAACCGTAATAAGCATCGTAATATCCAGATGAGAGTGCGTAGGTTCCAAGGATGATGCGACGCTTAACCTCAGGACCAAAACCTTCGTGGCGAGTCAATTTCATAACCTCTTCAGCGCTGCGATTTCCATCATCGCCAATGCGAATTCCATAACGCATGGAATCAAAGCGAGCGAGGTTGGAAGAACACTCACTTGGAGCGATGAGGTAGTAGGCAGCAAGGGCGTAATCAAATGTAGGACAAGAAACTTCAACGAGTTCGGCACCTGCAGCTACAAGTGCATCGAGTCCCTCGTGGAACTTTGAAAGTACTCCTGATTGGAATCCTTCACCTTGCAACTCTTTAACGACGCCGATCTTCATGCCCTTTACATCAAGCTTCTTTGCAGCTTTGACAACATGAGGAACCGGAGCATCAATTGATGTTGAATCGCGTTCGTCATGTCCCGCGATTACCTCGTGTAAGAGTGCGGCATCGAGAACTGTGCGAGCACATGGGCCTGCCTGATCAAGACTTGATGAGAATGCAATCAATCCGTAACGAGATACTCCGCCATAAGTTGGCTTCACACCGACTGTGCCGGTTACAGCAGCAGGTTGGCGAATGGATCCACCGGTATCGGTACCGATTGCAAGTGGTGCTTCAAATGCCGCGAGCGCTGCAGATGATCCGCCGCCTGAACCACCAGGAATACGAGTCAGATCCCAAGGGTTATGAGTAACCCCGTACGCAGAGTTCTCGGTTGATGAACCCATGGCGAATTCATCCATATTTGTCTTACCCAAGATTACGATTCCGGCGGCCTTTAATTTAGAGACGACGGTTGAGTCATACGGCGGACGCCAGCCTTCAAGCATCTTGGATCCGCAGGTCGTTGGAATACCTTTTTGAGCTAAGACATCTTTAAGGGCCAGTGGGATACCAGCTAGAGGTGAGAGTTCCGCACCGCTCTTGCGCTTGGCATCAACATCGGCGGCTTGAGCGAGAGCGCCCTCTTTATCGAGATAGAGGAAGGCATGAACTTGCTCATCAACTTTTGCAATCTGAGCATAGTGAGCTTCTGTAAGTTCAACGGAGGTTGTTTCACCGCTGGCAAGAGCTGCTGCCATCTCGGAGGCGCTGGATCTAATAGTTGTCATTCTTCACCCAAAATCTGTGGCACTTTGAAGCGATCCTCTGATTGTGCAGGTGCACCAGAGAGAGCCTCTTGCGGAGTCAGGCTCGGACGGACTACATCTTCGCGCACGACATTATTTACTGGAATTGGATGAGAGGTAGGTGGCACATCGGCAGATGCAACCTCTTGCACACGGGCGACGGCGCCAAGAATGACATCCATCTCCTGGGCTAAGTGGTCGAGCTCAGAATCATTCATTTCGATTCGAGCCAATTTGGCTAGATGTGCAACATCATCGCGTGAGATAGCGGCCATGAGCCAACCTTATCTGATTCAGAGTAGGACAAGATCGTCGCGATGAACCAGCTCGCGCTCGTACTCAGGGCCAAACTCCGCAGCGAGTTGCTTCGTGGACTTTCCTAACATCGCTGGGATCTCAGATGAGTCAAAGGCGACCAGACCGCGAGCAATAACTTCACGATGAGGGGATAGAAGTTCCACGGTATCTCCGGCGATGAACTCCCCTTCGACACCATTCACTCCCGCTGCAAGTAAAGATGTACCGCGCTCTTTAATAGCCGTGGTCGCGCCCGCATCGAGCATTAATTTGCCATGTGGCGTCGACGCGTGAGCCAACCAGAGAAGACGAGATGGCTTGCGATCTGTTCGAGCAGCAAAAATCGTTCCGATATCTGAGCCTTTTAACGCTGCGGGAATATCTGCCAAGGTCGTAAGAAGCATGTTTACTCCAGCACCAGTCGCGATGCGCGCCGCTTCGATCTTTGTGACCATGCCGCCGCTGCCGACGCCAGATGATCCAACTCCACCAATTTCAATATCTCCAAGGCGGCTTACATCTGGGACCGATGAGATTCTCTTTGCACCAGCATGTGATGGAGGCGCGTCATACAAGCCATCAACATCAGTAACCAGAATCAAAAGATCGGCGCCAATGAGGTGGGAGACCAGCGCCGCTAAGCGATCGTTATCTCCAAAGCGAATCTCAGAAACTCCCACGCTGTCGTTCTCATTGATAACAGGAACAACGCCCATCTGGATCAAACGAAAGAGGGTGCGCTGCGCATTTTGATAATGTGAGCGGCGAACCACATCATCAATCGTTAAGAGAACTTGAGAGGCGATAATTCCCTCTTTATCAAAGGCCTTGTTATAACTTGCGATCAGACGACCTTGCCCAACGGATGCTGCGGCTTGTTGGGTAGCCAAATCTTTAGGGCGAACAGTCAGGCCAAGTGGAGCTAAACCTGCTGCGATTGCACCTGAGGAGACAAGTACAACTTCGGCGCCATGTGAGCGTAGTTCTGCAACAACTTTTACCAGCGCTTCGACAGCGCTCTCATCAAGTGCATGACCCGCACTTCCAGTCAGGGTTGATGAACCAACTTTAATTACTACTCTCTTGGCGTTGGTAACAGCAAGACGAGACAT
>CAITFY010000066.1 GCA_903891755.1 uncultured Actinomycetes bacterium
CCGGTAGGCACGCTGCAACTCATTGCACATGAACATGTCTTGCTGGCTGCCGGTTTTGGCCCATTGCGTGAACTCAGTGCGCGCCTTGATAAATCTGATTACGACTTGGGTTTCAAGAGCGTGAAAGAGATTCCGATTATTAGCGATCTCATTAAAGATTACTTCGACGGAGACTTCTCTGCGCTCAATGGAATCAAGGTGCGTCAACCTGGCCCTGAGTTTTCGCAAGCGGTATGGAAGGCGATGCGCAAGATTCCAGCTGGTAAAACGATGAGTTATGCGGAATTAGCTGACCGCGCTGGTTCACCTGCTGCAGTTCGAGCTGCGGGAAGCGCATGTGCCCGTAACTTAATTGCGCCGATCATTCCCTGCCACCGCGTAGTTAAGACTGGTGGAGAGCTTGGTAATTACGCATATGGACTCCACTTTAAAGAGGAGTTATTACGATTTGAAGGCGCGCTGCACTAACTCTGGGAGAACAGAATTAACTTTGGCAATCTGATCCGAAGAGACATCAAGGTGAGTTACTAATCGCAAAATCGTTGGTCCAACTGTACTTGCCAATATTCCTGCAGATTTCAGAGCGAGATTTATATCGCTGGCAGAAATATGAGAGCCAGCTAAATCAAGAATCACGATATTGGTATCAACTTCGTCGGGGTTAACAACGTGTGGTGCAACCGCGTGAATGGCGCGAGCTAAAGATTTAGCGTTCTCGTGGTCATCAGACAAACGCTCAATGTTGTGAGTGAGAGCAAAGTCTGCAGCCGCCGCCAACATTCCAATCTGTCGCATTCCAGCTCCGTAACGCTTACGCCAGATACGAGCGCTTGCAATTCGTTCCTTAGTGGAGAGCATCATGGAGCCGACAGGAGCACCAAGTCCCTTAGAGAAGCAGACCGAGACGGTGTCGAAATACTTTCCATACTCGAGAAATGAGACGCCGGAGGCAATATGTGCATTCCAAATACGTGCTCCGTCGAGATGCATGGTTAAACCAAGTTTTAAAGATTCTGTGCGAAGGGTGCGAATCTCATCAATCGATTGCACGGTTCCGCCACCGAAGTTGTGAGTATTTTCAACTGCAATCGCGGTTGTCGAAACTTGGTAAGGACCGGAATCGGGGCGGGCGATGTGTAGAGGATCAGATGCGCGTAGTGCTCCACGAGGTGATTCCCATGTGCGTGTTGTGATTCCACTAAATGCTGCGCCAGCGCCGAGTTCTGCTCGGACAATGTGTGAAAAAGTTTCAGTGATGAGTTCTTCGCCGGGCTTCACCAATTGGCGAATCGCTAATTGATTTGCAAGTGAACCAGTTGGCGTGAATAGACCTGCTTCAAATCCGAAAAGGGCTGAGACGCGCTCCTCCAAAGCATTTGCACTCGGATCATCGCCATACACATCATCGCCGACTGGGGCGTTGATCATGGCAGCGCGCATCTCATCCGATGGCTTTGTTACTGTGTCTGAGCGAAGATCAATCATTAGGCAATCTTCTCATGCGTAGTGGATGGCTCGTTTGGGGAGCTTTCATCAAAGAGAATCACCAAGTAGAGCCCGGCCATCATGCAGATTCCACCAACCCCAATTCTCCAGGTGAGGTGTTCATGGACGAGAGCGATACCGAAGATTGCGGCAAATATGTATTCCATCGTGAGAATGATTCCCACGCTGGTGGCAGCCATAAATGACTGTGCCCATGTCTGAACTATGAAGGCGAAGGCACTTGCAAAGAGCGCTGAGTAAATGACAACTGCCCAAACCCCTTGATCGTGAGGGGCATGAAAACCGCCCTTAAGAGATGCGAGTAGGGAGAGCATCCCAACGGTCGCCATTTGAATCATGGTGAGGGCGTACGGGTCACGGTCTGGACTCCATCGACTTAACCCAATGATGTGGAGTGCGAAGAAGAGCGCTCCGATGAGAACCAGTAGTTCTCCATGTCC
The DNA here is from genome assembly GCA_903891755.1 of uncultured Actinomycetes bacterium. GTDB lineage: Bacteria > Actinomycetota > Actinomycetes > Nanopelagicales > Nanopelagicaceae > PALSA-747. The sequence goes on from CAITFY010000066.1 coordinate 1,947, forward strand.
GATGGCCAAACCATGAAACGAGAGGATTGCCATTCCGATTGTTGCAAGGCCAACGGCGCCCCATTGAATCCGTGAGATGTGGTGCTTAAAGAAGATTGCAGCGATTAGCGGGGTGAAGACCGCGTACAAGCCTGTGATGAAACCAGTCTTTGCCACGGTGGTTTGGGTAAGACCAAAGGTCTGGAAAATGTAACCGCCACCTAGAAGCAACCCGGCAAAGATTCCGCGCAGCAGAAAGTTGGGGGTGATGTGGCGAAATGCCTTAGGGCGAAGCAACGCCATTATGAGCGCCGCCACGATGAAGCGCCAAGCTAAGAATGAATTCACATCGATTCGACCAAGTGAATCTTTCATGATGGCAAAGGTGCTACCCCAGACAAGTGCCACAAAGAGCAGGAGCAGAGTGGGGATTGATTTGTGTTCTTTTAAACTCACTTGCGCTTCGCCCGCATCTTCTTGAGCAGGGCGATCTCGGCGCCATGTTCAGGCTCTTGTCCAGGAGTTTCAAGAATGAGTGGTGCATTTTGAACTGCAGGGTGATTGATCAACTCCTGAAAAGCGTTAAGGCCAATCTCACCATCGCCTAAGTTCTGGTGACGGTCTTTAAGTGCGCCGCAGACATCCATGGAGTCATTGGTGTGAATCAATTTAATTCTTTCAATTCCAACGAGTGAAACCAAGAGATCTAGCGTCTCTGTCATTCCACCTTTTTTGGCGATGTCATGTCCTGCAGCAAAAACGTGACAGGTGTCGAGACAGACTCCAACTTTTGGATGCCACTCAAGTGCTTCGAAATACATCAAGAGATCATCGAGCTTCTTAACGAGTGATTGACCTTGACCAGCTGTTGGTTCTAGAAGCAACCAAGGATCTTCATCCTTTAACTTCTTAAGAACGGGCATCATGCCCTTTTTGATCTGTTTCCACGCTGTTGGTACATGAGCTACATCAACTGCTGAACCTGTGTGAATAACAGTTCCAAGTGCGCCTATCTCTCTTGCTCGCTTGAGTGAGTAAGCAGTTGAGGCAACAGAGTTCTCATACGTTGCAGCGGTCGGTGAGCCAAGGTTGATGAGGAAGGGAGCATGCACATAGGTGTGAATATCAAGTTCGCCTGCGCGATCGCGAAATGCGGTATCAGCTTCGAGGTTCGCCTCAGGCATCGCCCATCCACGAGGGTTAGATGCAAAGACTTGGATCGCTTCAGCCTCAGTGGTGAGCGCGTATTCGATGGAACGCTTAGCCATCCCTCCAGATGTAGGAGTGTGCGCGCCAATGCGAGGGAGGTTTGCTTGAAGACTCATAGAGCGAGCCTACCCGAGGGTTATGTACACCGTAGATCCGCGCTTGACCTTGCTGCCGACCTTAGGAGAGACGTTTGTGACGTGTTTTCCGGCGCCGATTTTACGAACGACAACCTTAAGTTGCAGATTCTCTAACTCAGTTGTGGCCGCCGTTTGAGTGAGCGAGTAGACGTTAGGGATATAAACGCTTGCTGAACCTTCAGAGACGATCAGATTTACCGTAGTGCCTGGAAGTACTGGGGATGTTCCATCTGGGGTCTGGGAGATAACACTTCCCGCAGGAACGGTGTCGCTGTAATCAAAACTTTGATTGACGGTGAGTCCAGCAGCCGTAAGTTCACTTTGAGCCTGATCGCTGGTGAGTCCAACATAGGAGTTGATTGCTACAGGAGTTGCGCTGGCTGAATCAGATGGCGTCGGTGTAGGTGTTGGAGTGGGCGTCACGATTGGTTGCGCGCCCTTAGAGAGAACGAGAGAAACGGTCGCGCCCTTCTTCAAGTGAGCACCGCCTCCTGGAGAGGAAGAGATGACTTCACCAGAGGGAACCTCGGAGTCGTACTGCTTAACCGAGACAACCGCCTTCATTCCGATATTAGAAAGTGTGCTCGTGGCATCGGCTAAATTCATACCGACCACAGAAGGGATAGAGGTTCCATTTACCGGCCAAACGAGTTGATAAAGCCCCGCGGCAACTAAAAATAACAAGATAAGTGATGCGATGTAACGATTGCGTTGAACTCGCTTCGAAGTCTTGCGTCTTATAGCTCCACTGTGACTCATCGCAGGCGCCTCAAGCTTTCCCTCTGGTATAAATTTTGGTTCAGATTCTCTATTTCGAAGAGATGTTGGTTCGGTAAAACTTTTAATACGAGTAACCAAGGTGTTTCCCACTCGCACCTCAGGTCTAGCGCTCTTCCGCTTGGGAGTTGGATTTTCAAGTGGGAGATCCAAATCTAAACTTAATTGGGATCTCTTGGGATCCATACTTATTTGCACAACCTGAAGTTCCTCGAGCAACTCTGAACCATTGCGTTGACGTTTATCAGGATTAGGTGAAGTTGCCTTATAGATAACTGCATCGAGTGCTTGTGGGATTCCATCAACAATTGTCGATGGCGCCGGGATTCGCTCGTTGACATGTTTGAAAGCAATTTGAATTGGAGTATCTCCATCGTAAGGTTTCTGGCCCGTAAGGAGTTCAAAGCACATGACACCGAATGAGTAGATATCGCTGCGCGCATCTGAAATACCGCGCTCAACTTGCTCAGGGGAGAGGTAGGAGACACTTCCGAGCACCACGCTGGAATCCACTGTCATCGTACTTCCAAGAAGTCCGCCACGAGCTAAACCAAAATCTGCAATCTTCACGCGACCATCTTTAGAGATCAGAATATTTTCCGGTTTCAGATCGCGATGGTTGATTCCTAGCGTATGCGCCTGCGCCAAGGCACTGACAACGGGAATTACATAGTGCAGGAGTTCTTTCGGGGTCAGGCGACCTTTTTCAAGGAGGAGATCACGCAAGGTAAAACCATCGATGTACTCCATGACGATAAAGACAGCAGGAGCGCCGCCCTCATTCCAGCCCTGATCTTGGATGGAGACGATATTGGGATGGGAGAGCGCGGCGATCGCTTTCGCTTCGCGGATAAAACGGTTAACAAACTCTTCGTCATTGGCTAAGTGCGGGTGCATGATCTTGACGGCAACAAAGCGATCTAGCCGTCTATCGTTGGCTTTATAGATTGAAGCCATACCTCCAGCAGCTATGAGTGAAATTAGCTCATAGCGATTGTCGATAATTTCGCCGGTTAGATCTGACACGCTTAAATCTTAGAGGTTAATTCAGCCCATTCAGGTGGAAATCAGCGGCTTCGCGCGTGCCTTCTTCCACAAAGTGAATTCGTTGAGCCTCAAGGAATCCGAGCATCTGCTCTTCAATCTCAAAACCATCTCGGGCGAGAACTCTTCGCAATCCAACGATTGGTTCTAAGTCAATCCAAATCTTAGTTTCGACAAACTCTCGGATAGAACTCTGCCCCGACCCAACTCCTTCGAGTATAAGCAGTTCGGTACTTGGGA
>CAITFY010000067.1 GCA_903891755.1 uncultured Actinomycetes bacterium
GATGATTGCCTTCTCACAATTTAAAAAGCTCGGACTGCCAGAGACAGTCCGAGCTCGAGAGTAATTACTCAGTAAGGATCAACCAGAACCTTCGGTGTTGCCAGCATCTGCGGCAGTCACATCTTCTAGCTGGTACTTCTCGATTGCTTCCCGAACAACCTTCGACTTAATCTCACCCTTCTTAGCGAGTTGAGCGAGAGTTGCAACCACGATTGATTCAGCATCAACCTTGAAGTGGCGGCGAAGTGCTCCACGAGTATCAGATAGACCAAAGCCATCTGTTCCAAGCGAGTAGAAATCTTGTGGAACCCAAGGAGCGATCTGATCTTGAACTGCGCGCATGAAATCACTGACAGCAATTACAGGAGCATCAAAGATCTTAAGTTTCTTGGTTACATATGCGGTGCGTTGATCATGAGGATTGAGCAAGTTGTGGCGATCTGTCTCTAGACCATCGCGACGAAGTTCATTCCATGAAGTTACAGACCAAACATCTGCGCTAATTCCAAAATCTTCCAGCAGAAGAGTTTGTGCCTTAAGCGCCCAATTGAGAGCAACTCCCGAAGCCAAGATATTGACCTCGTTCTTGCCCTTCTTGGTTGCAGGAGAATAGAGGTACATACCCTTGAGCAGGCCTTCTACATCTAGATTCTCTGGCTCTGCAGGCTGCATATAAGGCTCGTTATAAACAGTGAGGTAGTAGTAAATATTCTCGCTGTTCTCGCCATACATACGACGCAGGCCATCTTTAACGATATGTCCTACCTCGTAGCCAAATGCTGGGTCGTAAGCAACGACCGCAGGGTTGGTAGATGCAAGAAGGAGTGAGTGTCCATCTTCGTGCTGCAAGCCTTCTCCGTTAAGAGTTGTGCGACCTGCAGTAGCTCCGACAACGAAGCCGCGACAGAGTTGATCTGCAGCTGCCCAGAAGGCATCGCCTGTGCGTTGGAATCCAAACATGGAATAGAAGATGTAGATAGGAATCATTGGTTCGTCATGTGTCGAGTAGGACGATCCAACGGCAGTGAATGAAGCGGTCGAACCAGCTTCGTTGATTCCTTCGTGCAAGATCACGCCAGATGTTGATTCCTTGTAAGACAACATCAATTCGCGGTCAACAGATGCATAGGTCTGTCCGAGAGGGGAGTAGATCTTGAGCGTTGGGAACAAGCTATCCAAGCCGAAGGTACGTGCCTCATCCGGAATGATTGGAACAAAGCGCTTGCCAATCTCTGGATCCTTAACGAGATCCTTGAGCAAGCGAACGAAGGCCATGGTGGTTGCGACTTCTTGTTGGCCAGAACCGCGCTTCACTGACTCATATGTTGAATCGGCAGGTTGCGGAAGTGGCTTTGAAATCTTGCGACGAGATGGAACTGATCCACCTAGTTCACCACGGCGCTCCATCATGTACTTGTACTCAGGTGAGTCAACACCAGGGTGGTAGTACGCAGGAACCTTGGCATCAATAGCTGAATCAGGAAGTGGAATCTGCAAGGTATCGCGGAACTGAATGAGATCCTCGTGAGTCATCTTCTTCATCTGGTGTGTGGAGTTACGAGCCTCGAAGTGCGAGCCAAGAGTCCAACCCTTGATGGTCTTTGCCAAAATTACGGTTGGCTTGCCGTTCTTCTCTGTTGCGGCCTTATAAGCAGCGAAGAGTTTGCGGTAATCATGTCCGCCACGCTTTAGACCCCAGATCTTCTCATCGCTCCAGTTAGCCACGAGCGCTGCTGTGCGAGGATCGCGACCAAAGAAGTTCTCGCGAACATATGCGCCACTTTCGGCTTTAAAGGTCTGGTAATCACCGTCGGTGGTGCGGTTCATCAAATCAACAAGTGCGCCATCGCGATCGTTCGCAAGAAGTTCATCCCACTCGCGACCCCATACGACCTTGATGAC
>CAITFY010000068.1 GCA_903891755.1 uncultured Actinomycetes bacterium
ACCTGCGCTGCGTGCGGAGGCGATCAGACGAATCTCGCCATACACATCTGGACGCTTGCTCAAAATATCGAGCATCACAGTTCCTACTGCGCCGGTTGCTCCGACTACTGCAAGGGATGGCTTCTTACTCATCGTCCAGTTCCTCCATATACAACTGCCTCGTTATTGGTATCTAATTCAAAAGCGGTGTGTGCGGCTTTAACGCCTTTTTCAAGATCGGTATCGCGCACGATGACAGAGATGCGAATCTCTGAAGTAGAGATCATCTCAATGTTTAGTCCGGCATCCGCCAAACATGCGAAGAATGTTGCGGTAACTCCTGGGTGTGAACGCATTCCCGCTCCCACAAGTGAAAGCTTTCCAACTTGATCGTCATACAAGAGTGAGGCGAAACCAATCTCTCCCTGAATATCTTTTAGAAGTGCTGTTGCTTCAGCTCCATCACTCTTTGGCAAGGTGAATGAGATATCTGTAAGACCTGTTGCGGCGGCAGAGACGTTCTGCACAATCATGTCGATGTTGATATCGGAGTCAGCGATTGCCTGGAAGATTCGAGCTGCGATACCAGTGCGGTCAGGGACTCCAACGATGGTGATCTTCGCTTCGCTCTTATCGTGGGCAATTCCACTTATAATTGCTTGTTCCATATCTTCTGCTCCTTCGGGATGATCGTTAACGATCCAGGTACCTTCTAAATTTGAAAATGATGAACGAACGTGAATTGGTAAGTTGTAACGACGCGCATACTCCACGCAACGAAGGTGGAGAACTTTCGCTCCACTTGCAGCGAGCTCAAGCATCTCTTCGTAAGTCACTGTTGTTAATTTGCGAGCAGTAGGAACAACGCGTGGATCGGCGGAGTACACGCCATCAACATCGGTGTAAATCTCGCAGACATCAGCATCGAGCGCTGCAGCGAGCGCAACAGCAGTTGTATCGGAACCACCGCGACCAAGAGTTGTTACATCGTTTGTATCTTGGGATACGCCTTGGAATCCGGCGACGATAGCAATGTGTCCGCCTTCGAGTGCTTCACGAATTCGTCCTGGTGCCACATCGATGATGCGAGCTTTTCCGTGAGTGGAATCGGTAATCACACCCGCTTGCGAACCGGTAAATGACATCGCCTCATGTCCGAGGTTTCCAATGGCCATTGCGAGAAGTGCCATCGAAATTCGCTCACCTGCTGTCAGAAGCATGTCGAGTTCGCGGCCAGTTGGCATAGGAGTTACTTGATTAGCGAGATCAATCAGCTCATCGGTGGTGTCACCCATGGCCGAGACCACGACGACTACCTGATGGCCGGCCTTCTTAGTTGCCACAATGCGATTGGCAACGCGCTTTAAACCTTCAGCATCTGCGACTGAAGATCCACCGTACTTCTGGACAATTAAACCCATGCGAGAACTCTGACATAAAAGCGATAGATTTCTAGCGTTGTCTTACTATGTAAGACGCCTAGATGTCTTAAATAATGAGATAAAGCCTATTCGATGGTGCGGCGCCCCTCAAAGGCACGACCAAGAGTTACCTCATCGGCATATTCGAGGTCTCCACCAACTGGCAAGCCAGAAGCGAGGCGACTTACCTTGATGCCCAAAGGCTTAATTTGGCGGATTAGGTAGGAAGCGGTCGCTTCACCCTCCAGGTTTGGATCTGTGGCAATGATCAGCTCTTGGATATTGGTATCACCCAGGCGAACCATTAATTCGCGGATACGAAGGTTCTCCGGCCCAATGCCATCAATCGGTGAGATTGCCCCGCCCAGCACATGGTACTTACCCCTAAATTCACGGGTCTTCTCAATGGCCATCACATCTTTACTCTCTTCAACGACACAGATTGAAGTGTTGTCGCGGCGTGGGTCGCGGCAGATTCGGCAGAGA
>CAITFY010000069.1 GCA_903891755.1 uncultured Actinomycetes bacterium
ACATTTATATGAGATGGATTATCTGCAAGAGGGCATTGGTCTTCGTGCCATGGCGCAACGCGATCCGCTCGTTGAATATCAACGTGAAGGTTACGAACTATTTGCTGCGATGATGGATGGAATTAAAGAGGAGCTCGTCGGGCTGCTCTTCCATGTTGAGGTAAATGTTGAAGCCAATGATGAGGGTGGAGCTCCAGTTATTGCTGCTCCTGGCCTAGAAGTTCCAGATCAATCTGAAGTCAGCCAATTACGCTACACAGCTGCAGATGAAGATGGTTCCACTCAGCAAAGTGGCGGCACTCCAAAGAATGCCCCATGCCCATGTGGTTCTGGTAGGAAGTACAAGCGCTGTCACGGCGCTGCTTAACTCACCCAGTATTGCGAAGGCCAGCTGCAACGCCATTGATTGTTAAGAGCAATGCGCGTCTGATGGTGGCATCTGGACTCTCGCCCTTGCGCACGCGTTCTAGCAAAGAGATTTGCAGGAGATGTAGCGGGGCGAGATAAGCATCTCGCACACTCAAAGTACGAGCCAAGATTGGTTGATCTCCAAGAATTTCACTCTTCTTGGTCAAGAGCATGATCTCTGTGCGCGTTAAATTGAACTCTTCCTCAATTGTCTCTAAGAAGTGATGCAGAGATGGGTCTACGAGGCGATCAACATATTTGCGCGCCATCACTAAGTCCGTCTTGGCCAGGGTCATCTCTACATTGGAGATAAATGTCCTAAAGAAGTGCCAATCCTTGAGCATTGATGTGAGTACATCTGATTGCCCAGTTTCGCGGGCCGCTTTGAGACCAGAGCCAACTCCAAACCATCCAGGAACAATCTGACGAGATTGTGTCCATCCAAAGACCCACGGGATTGCGCGCAAACTTCCAAGACCGCCAGCGGCATCTGGTCTGCGAGAGGGGCGTGAACCCAGGAAGAGATCACCTAACTGTTCAACCGGAGTGGATGCATAGAAGTAAGCCGGAAGATCAGGATGGTCAATTAAGGTGCGGTATCGCGCAAATGCGCTATCGCTCACCATATCCATGCACGAGCTCCACTTCGCCAAATCTTCTGGGCTCTGACGAGGTGCACGGTTGAGAACTGTTGCCTCAAGTGCGGCAGCAAGTGTGAGTTCCACATTCTCTCTGGCGAGTGCTGGGAGCGAATATTTATCTGAGATGACTTCACCCTGTTCCGTCATCTTTACTTGGCCATCGATGGAGCCCCACGGAAGCGCAATAAGGGCGTCATATGTTGGGCCACCGCCACGACCTACAGAACCACCTCGGCCATGGAAGAGGCGAAGCTTCACGCCATGTTTGATAGCGATGTCACGGAGTTTGCGTTGCGCCTTGTGAATCTCCCATTGTGAAGTCGCAATACCCGCATCCTTGTTGGAATCTGAATATCCGAGCATCACTTCTTGAACATCATGGCGGCTTCTAACAATCTCACGATAATTTGGATCGGAGAGAAGTTGATCCAAGATTGAATCAGCGGCGCGGAGTTCTGCAACTGTTTCAAGAAGCGGAGCAAAGCCCACCTTGGAGTAGCCGCCGACCACTAATCCCACATGTCGTGCAATCTCTACCGCTGCTAAGACATCCTTGTGCGACTTGGTCATGGAGATGATGTAGGTCTCGATAACCTCAGGACCAAATTTTGCGATGAGATCATCAATCGCTCTAAATGTTTCGATGGTGTTTGTTGCGAGTGCATCTATGGAATCGGGATGAGCTGCAAGCTCCGCCAGTGCATGATGGTGTGCATCAGAGTGTTCACGCACATCCATGGTTGCGTGGGTAAGACCAAAGGTTGCAACGGTGCGGATTAAGCGCTCTAGCAAGCCATGGGCAATGAGTTCGCCCTTGTGGGCTAAGAGCGAGTCGCGCATCAAGATGAGATCTGCGAGCAACTCAGCCGTGTTGTCATAGTCGCGTCCCTCTTGGTGAGGGGCGCCAGCAGCATGGCGACGTTGAGTCAAGATCAATCTGTGGCGTATTGCAGTTGCTTTAAGGCGATATGGCTCTTCAACGTTGAGGCGACGGAAGCGTGCCTCAATCTCTGGAAGATTATCGAGATCGTTCGCTACAGAATCCTGAAGTTCTTGAGAAGCACCTGCGATGCGCGTAGATACAGAGAGAGCTTGGCGCAGAGGATCGAGCGCACTTAAGAGAGCACGAATGAAGTGACCGATTTGTAAGGTGATCGCATCTCGCGTGATGCTCGCAGTGATATTTGGATTACCGTCGCGATCTCCACCAATCCATGTACCAAATGAGAGCGGACGTGCAGTTGGAGCAATGTTCACACCGAGACGAGAAAGTTCGCGTGCGAAATCATCGAGCACTTCTGGAATCGTCATCGCAAATAGATCATCGAGGTAGTAGAGCGCGTTGACCGCTTCATCGAGGGGCTCTGGGCGGCCAAGTCGAAGTTCATCTGTCTGCCACAGTAAGTCGACAGTTTCTGCCAACCGGCGTTCGCGAATTGAATCCTTCTTATCATCGAGAAGATCAGCAATGGTTCCTAATTTGCTCAGAACGCTTCGGCGCGCAGCTTCAGTGGGGTGAGCTGTAAAGACGGGGCGAACTGAAAATTCATCCATCCAACTCTGTAAATCTTCTTGAGTGAATTCGTGTGAGCTCGCTTGAACCTCTTCGATCCGGTCTACCGCGCGAGATATCCAAGAGCCGCTCTCTTCGCGCTCATCGTGCAATACGCGCGCGCGGTGAACTTGTTCAGCGACGTTGGCGAGATGAAAATAAGTACTGAAGGCGCGAACTAGTTGAACGCTATCGTCTACCGAAAGTTCAGAGAGAATCTCTTCTCCGCCACCTTCGCGAACCGCTTTACGAACTGACTCCACGAGATCAAGTAGCTCTGGACCCTCTTGGCGAACTAAGGTCTCTCCGAGTAACTCACCGAGTTTTCGAACATCAGTACGTAGCGCTTGATCATCGCGCGCGATGTACGAATTTGAATCAGCAGCCTTGTTGCTCATACTCGCGTTACCTCCGCGAAAAGAAGAGTTGCGTTGCTACCCGCGTCAGTGGGGGCTCAAATCGCCTAAATCAGGGGTAAATCATCCCATCCCCAGCGGGTTAGAATTGCCGTAATTCATAACCCCCGTCTCCTTGGAAATCGGGGGCTTTTGGCGTGGAGAGGGGTGTCATGAGCACATTGCTGCGTGCCTTCTCAGAGATTGAGATA
>CAITFY010000070.1 GCA_903891755.1 uncultured Actinomycetes bacterium
ACCTAAGAACTTGTTGAGCAGCTTCGCCCAATACTCACCCGATGCCTCAAGAACAAAAAATCCCCAGAGACCAAACAGGACTGAAGGAAAGGCAGCCATGAGGTCGATCGCCGAGACCATAATCTTTTTGATTGCTTCAGGAGCGTAGAAAGTTAGGTAGATAGCGGCGCCGACACTGATGGGAACGCCAACAAACACAGCAATCACTGCGACAACCATTGTTCCGATGAGCATTGCTGCGATACCGAAATGCGAATTCTTGGTATCAATCTGCCCAGCATCGTTAACTGCTGCGCTCCAGTTACTTGTGGTGAGGAAGTGCAACCCTTGAGTCTTCAAGGTGTTGTAGCCATTAAATAATAGGAAGATTAAAATCAATCCGAGAATTACCAACGATGAGAGGCCGCCAGTAGTTACGACTCCGCGAAAGACCTTGTCAGAGAATCTTGGCTTGGTAGTGATTTCCCGCTTCGGAGGAATGGTCGCAGGGGGCTGGGTCAATGTTGAACTCACGAGGGAATAATTACCCCTTTCGGGAGTCAATTAATGGAGCCAAGGTGTCTAGAAAGTGAACGGAAAGTGAAATCGCCTCACATCTGCCTCGTGCTCTAAGGTTCGGGTATGGGTAATGAAGCGCCAAATCTGATCTGGGTCGATTGCGAGATGACTGGGTTGGATCTGGAGAAGGATGTTCTGGTCGAAATCGCCGTTCTGGTGACCGACTCCCAGCTCAATATCCTGGGTGAAGGCGTCGATCTGGTCATCCATGCTCCCCAAGAGGCCTTAGATGGCATGAACGACTTTGTCCGCGAGATGCATACCGCTTCAGGGCTCATCACCGAGATCCCAGAGGGGGTTTCGCTCTCAGAGGCTGAGACCAAGATTCTGGAATACCTTAATAAATATGCCTCAGGCGCCGGAAAGTCCCCGTTGGCTGGCAACTCGGTATCGGTCGATCGCACCTTTATCTCTCGCTTCTTACCTGCCGTCAATGAATACCTCCACTACCGCACCGTGGATGTTTCCTCTGTAAAAGAGTTGGCTCGCCGTTGGTATCCGAAGGTCTATTTCGCTGCCCCCAAGAAGACCGGCAACCATCGCGCCCTGGGTGATATTCGCGATTCCATCGAGGAGTTGGAGTACTACCGCAAGACAATTTTTGTACCCAATTAAGTAGGTTAGAATTACCAGTCCATGGTGGTCGTAGCTCAGTTGGTAGAGCACTCGGTTGTGGTCCGAGATGTCGCGGGTTCGAGCCCCGTCGATCACCCCACTTTTTAGCACCACACTTCGCTAAACAGTAACTAATGCAGTGTCCCGAGCAGTTCAACGTCAGGAGCCCGTTTTGTCAGAGATGATTTTCGATGTCGTTATCGAAATCCCAGCGGGTAGCCGAAACAAGTACGAGATCGATCACACCACAGGTGAGATTCGTCTTGATCGCATGCTCTTTACTGCAACTCGTTTCCCACACGACTATGGATATGTAAAGAACACCCTCTCACTCGATGGCGATCCGCTCGATGCGCTTGTCATGCTGGATGAACCAACATTTCCTGGATGCATTGTTTCTTGTCGCGTAGTTGGAATGTTCCGCATGGTTGATGAGAAAGGTGGCGACGACAAGTTGTTGTGTGTTGCCGCTGGAGATATTCGTAAGGGTGGAATTCGCGATCTCGCAGATGTTGCTTCATATGAACTCGATGAGATTAAGCACTTCTTTGAGGTCTACAAAACTCTAGAACCTGGCAAGCAGGTTCATGGCGGAGACTGGGTTAACCATCTTGCAGCCGAAGAGGAGATCAATAACTCTTACGAGCGTTACAAAGAACACGCTTAAAGCTCAAAATCAGGGGCAAA
>CAITFY010000071.1 GCA_903891755.1 uncultured Actinomycetes bacterium
CTTAAAGATGCAACGATGCAGGCTTTTGCAGAGGGAAAGATTGATGTACTAGTTGCAACAACTGTGATTGAAGTCGGAGTAGATGTCCCGAATGCATCGATGATGGTGATCATGGATGGTGATCGTTTTGGTGTCTCACAACTTCACCAGTTGCGCGGTCGCGTCGGTCGAGGGGGAGTGCCTGGACTTTGCTTACTCGTTTCCGCGGCAGCCGAAGACTCAGCGGCCATGGTTCGCCTTAACGCAGTTGCAAGCACGCTAGATGGTTTTGAATTATCACGTATCGACTTAGATCAGCGAAGCGAAGGTGATGTACTTGGTAAAGCTCAATCTGGAGTTCGTTCGCACCTGCGCCTGCTCAAAGTCTTGCGAGATGAACCTTTGATTGAGAAGGCGCGCGTGATTGGAAGTAAACTTATTGAAGATGATCCAACGCTGGCAAAGGTTCCAGAATTAGCTGCCGCAGTTTTGGAATTGCGCGCCGATGAAGCAAGTACATTTGTAGATAAGGGATAAGAATGAGAATTATCGCTGGAAGCGCAAAGGGTAAGACACTGGTCTCACCTCCCGACGCTCGTACCCGTCCAACATCCGATCGCGCGCGAGAGGGACTCTTCTCCTCACTCGATTCTGAATTTGAGTCTCTTGTAGGTTTAAATTTCTTAGATCTCTTTGCTGGTAGCGGTGCGGTGGGTGTTGAGGCGTACTCGCGAGGCGCTGCAATCGTTCACGCAGTGGAATCCGATGGCGATATGGGCAATGTAGCTATAAGTAATTTTCAATTGGTGAAGTCAGCTGCCGGTTCATATCGCGTCTTTCACACCAAGGTCGATCGCTTCTTGGAATCAGATCATGCTGGCGAAAAGGGTCGCTACGACATTATTTTCATGGATCCTCCATATGAGCTCTCAAACGGAGTCATTGAAGAGTTGCTCGCAACAATTGTTGCGAAAAATCTCCTCCAGCCACGCGGCATAGTCGCGATTGAGCGCGAGAGTAAGAGCAGGGCATTCACTTGGCCCGCTGAATTAGAAGAGATCAAAGTTCGCTCATATGGTCAGGGCAGTATCTACTACGGGGGCTACTCTGCTAGCGTTTTGCCGTGAAACGCGTTGTCTGTCCTGGATCTTTTGATCCAATCACATTTGGCCACCTCGACATCATCGAGCGGGCTAGCAAGATGTTCGATGAAGTTGTCATCGCGGTCCTAGTAAATAAGACAAAGAGCACCCTCTTCACCGTCCCAGAGCGGATTGAGATGATTGGGGAAGTCACCAAGGTATTTCCGAATGTCCGAGTTGATTCATGGTCGGGTTTGCTCGTTGATTACTGCGAAGCCAATAACATCGACATCATCGTCAAAGGGCTGCGCGCGGTAACTGACTTTGATTACGAACTTCAGATGTCACAAATCAATCTTCAGCTCAAGGGCATCGAGACTCTCTTTATGTCCACTGCTCCAGCGCATTCATTCTTATCCTCATCACTCGTTAAAGAGATCGCCAGCTACAACGGCGATGTTTCGAATTACATCCCTGCACCGCTGCTGGAAAAATTAAAGGCGCGTTTAGCGCTCGTTCACGGAGGTAATTAATGGAAGCAGTCGATCGCGTACAAAGCGCCATCTCGTTAGTTGAAGAGGCCCGGGGCGTTCCACTTTCCGCGAGTTGTGTTGTGCACCGTGGCGAGTTGTTGGAACTTCTCGATGGAGCGCGTAACGCCTTTCCACATGACTTTGCACTCGCACAACAAATTATCGAAACTCGTGAACAAATTTTAGAAGAGGCGCGAATTAGTGCCGATGCGCTCATCGCCCACGGACGCGAAGAGGTTGCTCGCATGGTGGAGCAGACGGAGATTGTCTCTGCCGCTCACGCCGAAGCGAAGCGAATCTTGACCGCCGTAGAAGAAGATGCACGGGTGGAGCGCGAAGAGATTGAGGCGTATATCGACTCTCGCCTGGCAACGTTAGAAGTAATCTTGAATAAGACGCTTGATGTTGTACATCGTGGTCGCGAGAAGCTGCAAGGCTTTGAAGAGAAGCACATACTTTCTGAACTCTCCGAGTAGCTCATGACAACCAAGAATCCCTTTCTCTTTAGTTGCAGTGATCTTCCGCGCCGCGCGGGGGAGATGCGTGAATATGAGCTGACCTTTGATGATCACGAACCGATCGGCGTTCCACTTCTCATGGTTCCAAGTGATGGCGCGATTTATGTTGATCTGCGTGTTGAGGCGGTAGAACAAGGTGTCCTTGCGACCGGCGCTGTTTCAAGTGAGGCGATTGGTGAATGCACCAGATGTCTAGATCCAGTCTCATTTGATATTGATGAGAGTTTTCAAGAGTTATTTCATTACGAGGTCGATTACCGACAGAAGCCAAAGGCGAAAGAGGTCGACGTCGAAGATGAGGATGAGCTCTTGGAGATGGAGGGTGATTTCATCAACTTAGATGGGCCGATCCGCGACGCGCTGGTCCTTAACCTTCCAGTGAACCCGCTCTGTAGCGAGGATTGTGAAGGTCTCTGCCCTACCTGTGGCGTTAAATGGGCTGAATTGCCCGATGACCACGCCCACGCTGCGGCCGATATTCGTTGGGCTGGGCTCGGGGATTGGAAGGGGCCAAACTCCTGATTTCCCTCGTTTTTACTATTTTGGGCCTTTGGGGGATACTTTTCCTCTTGAAGCAGCTACCGCCCAGCGGTCGCAGTTAGTATCCAGTACAGCATTATTTAGAGGAGCAAAACCATGCCAGTCCCAAAGCGAAAGATGTCGCGCTCGCGCACTCGCTCACGTCGTAGCTCATGGAAGACAACTCCTGCTGCCACATCAACTTGCGCACAGTGCAACCAGCCAAAGTTGCAACACACAGCATGCCCAACATGCGGTACCTATAACCGCCGTCAGGTCCTCGAGGTCTGATCTGTCTGCTGGCCTCACCGAAAGC
>CAITFY010000072.1 GCA_903891755.1 uncultured Actinomycetes bacterium
CAATCTATGTTGAAGTTTGTTCTGCTTGCCATCCTATCTACACCGGAAAGCAACGGATCCACGATACCGGCGGCCGCGTAGCAGCCTTCGAAAAGCGTTTAGGTAAGGCAACAGAAACTAAGTAGCTTTTTTCTAGAGACCGCTGCTCATCCTTCTTGGATGGGCGCGGTCTCTTTTATTTTGTTAAGGCCAAAGTTTTAAGAGAGGAGATCTGATGAGCCAGGCACACGACAAGTTTGGAAATGTCCACGAGTTACTCGATGAGTACGTCGAACTCGAAAAAGAGCTTGCAGATCCCTCTATCCATAGCGATCAAGGGAAGGCCCGTCGGCTAGGAAAGCGCTACGCAGAGCTTGGCCCGGTAATCGCGGGATACCGTTCTTGGAAGAGCGCCACTGAAGATTTAGCCGCAGGTCGTGAGATGGCCGCTGAGGATCCAGATTTCGCCGCCGAAATTCCAGCGTTAGAGGCCGCACTCGAAGAGAGTGAATTGAAGCTTGAAGAACTCCTCTTGCCACGTGACCCTAACGATGACCGCGATGTCATTATGGAAATTAAAGCGGGCGTGGGTGGAGATGAGTCAGCTCTCTTTGCAGGTGACTTGCTTCGTATGTATCAGAGATATGCGGAGCGCCAAGGTTGGAAAACAGAAATTATTGATGCCACCGACTCTGAAATGGGTGGCTATAAAGATGTATCGATGGCTATTAAATCTAGAGGAACTGGCGAACCGGGTAAGACCCCTTACGCGAAGCTGAAATTTGAAGGTGGAGTTCACCGCGTACAGCGCGTTCCAGAAACTGAATCTCAGGGGCGCATTCATACCTCGGCTGCCGGAGTTTTGATCTTGGCTGAAGCCGATGAAGTTGATGTGGAGATTCGTCAGCAAGATTTACGTATCGACGTTTACCGCTCCTCTGGCCCGGGCGGACAATCGGTTAACACAACCGACTCCGCAGTTCGCATCACCCACATTCCAACGGGAATCGTTGTCTCCTGTCAGAACGAGAAATCCCAATTACAGAATAAAGAGTCCGCGCTTCGTATCTTGCGCGCCAGAATGTTGGCTGCAGCTCAAGAGGAAGCTGATCGGATTGCCTCCATCGAGCGAAATGCTCAAGTCCGTTCCGTAGATCGCTCAGAGCGAATCAGAACGTACAACTTTCCAGAGAATCGCCTTAGCGATCACCGCGTTAATTTCAAGGCGAATAATCTCGATGCCGTTCTCAATGGAGAACTCGAAGATGTTATCGCCTCGCTATTGGAAGCAGATAAGGCGACCAAACTCGCATCCGGAGATCATTAAGCGCTAATGGGTAAGGATCTACTCCGCCAAACGCGGGATTACTTTAAGGCTCAAGGTATTCCGGAAATTGATGCCTCTTTACTGTTGGAGCATTTACTCCAATGCAGTCGGAGTGAAGTTCAGCTTAAGTTGCTTCGAATGAGTGATGAAGAGGTCGATACGCTCGATCGGGAACTTCGTCGTTTAGTTCTTCGCCGCCAGAATGGTGAACCAGTCCAATACATCACCGGCAACGCTCCATTTAGATATTTGGAGTATCAGGTCGGCCCTGGTGTTTTAATCCCTCGCCCTGAGACTGAATCGCTCGTCTCTTTGGTTCTAGAGGAAGTTGATAAATCAGGCAGCCAACCACAAACTCTTATTGATCTTGGGTCGGGAAGTGGATGCATTGCCATCTCTTTAGCGAGTGAGCGCAAAAACCTCGCTGTAACCGCAGTCGAGAATTCAAAAGATGCCTTTGCCTGGCTGGAGAAGAACATTGCGACCTTGGCCCCGCAGGTGCGTGTGGTTCTTGAAAGTGCTGAGAGCGCCTGTAAGGGTGAAACCTTTGATTATGTGGTGGCGAACCCTCCATATATCCCTGTGGGCCAGGTGCTACCCGCAGAAGTTCGCAAGGAGCCGGAATCCGCCCTATTTGGGGGAGATAAGGCGGGAATTGCTATCCCGACTGCATTCTTAACGGCTGCAACGAGATTGCTTAAAACTGGTGGATTTCTCGCGCTGGAACATCATGAAACCCAAGGAACTTTGATTGCTGATTTGTTAGCTGCAAAATATACCGACATCAACACCATCAAAGACTTAACGGGAAGAGTGCGATTTACAACTGCAAGAAAATCTTAACGCGCAGTTACATACGTTGGTCTCTGGCCAACTCTTTGAAACACGCACTGAATAAGTTGCAGATCTCCCGCTCTAAATCCCGCTGCTGATGAGAACAAGTAGTAATCCCACATGCGACGAAAACGTTCATCATATTGAGGTATTTCACTCCACGTGGAAGAAATATTCTTCTGCCACTCCAAGAGCGTTCGATCGTAATCGGGTCCAAAGTTATGGACATCTTCAATGATGAAAGTGTTCTCCACCGCAGATGCGATTTGCGCTAGAGATGGAAGTACACCTCCGGGAAATATATATCGATCGAAGAATGGGTCCGTAACCTGCTTCGTTACATTAGAAGCGATGGTGTGATGCAGCATCCGACCATCTTTTGTTAATAGCTCATCGCACTTTCCAAAGAAAGTTTTATAGTTCTTGGGACCTACATGCTCCATCATTCCAATCGAAACGATGCGGTCGAATTCACCTTTTACATCTCGATAATCTTGTTGGAGAAAGGTGATGCCTAACCCTTCTGAACGCTCCCGAGCCAAATTAATCTGGTTGTCCGCAGGTGAGATTCCAACGGCTTCGACGCCGTAATTTCGAACGGCGTAGCGCAAGAACCCACCCCATCCGCTTCCAATGTCGAGTAAACGCATACCTGGCTGGAGTTCTAACTTGCGACAGATAAGGTCAAATTTAGCGAGCTGCGCTTCACCCAGCGTCTTCGCTTCTTTCCAGTAGGCGCAGGAGTAGACCATCTCTTCATCGAGCATCCGCGAGTAGAGATCATTTCCGATGTTGTAGTGGTGTTTCGCATTCTCTGCGGCGCGGTGCTTGGTCTGATTATTTCGAAGGTATGAGCGGGTCACATGTAGAGCCAAGGCGGGACTTGGCTTAAGGAGTGAGAGCACATTGATGGAGAGCAACTTAGTTAGCGCTACATCGAGTGCGTCGCAATCCCACCAACCATCCATATAGCTCTCCGCAAAGCCCAACTGCTTCTGGGAAATTACACGATCCCATATCTTCTCGTTATGGACTCTGATGCTCCACGGTTCATCGCTATTGAGTGGAATCCCTGCCGCACTCAAGATCTCTAGAGCGATATCCCGGCTAGACATGAGAGAAGTTTCCTACGAAAACTTTCACCCTTCAAGGATTAATAATCCAAGGTAGCGTTCTCGCATGCTTGGTGGGGTGGATAACGGGTTATTTTTTAAAAGCTTCGCCGGGTTTGCGGTCATCCTCGTCTTTATCGTTATTCTGCGTTGGACATTTAGTCGAGGCCACTCGCTTATTCCGAGCCCCAGTAAACGAGGCAAAGTTGATCAATATGGATTACTGCGCCCTGTCGCCTCTCCAACAAATTTCATTGAAGGGGAGATGCTTCGCCAAAAATTATTAGCAGTTGGAATAAAGGCAAACCTAACTCAAACCCTAGAGGGACCGCGCTTGATGGTTTTCGAGAGAGATTTAAAGACCGCTCGAGCGATACTGGATTCATGATTTAATGGCGCAATGCCTCAAGGACGTAGCACAAAGTGGTTGCCGGGTTTTATAGCACTTGGAATTACTTGGGGCGCATCTTTTCTCTTTATTAAGTGGGGACTCTTATCCCTCAACTCCATCGGCGTCGCATTTATGCGCGGGGCAATCGGGGGAGTAACGCTCCTTATTTACTGCCTCGCTACCAAAACAAAACTTCCGAACAAGGTGCGGGAGTGGGGTCATATCGCTGTCGTTGCAATGTTGCTCAACGCAATCCCGGGCTATCTCTTCGCACTGGGTGAAACCCATGTATCGAGTGTGATGGCAGGGTTGCTCAATGCGACCACTCCACTGATGACGGTGCTGGTAATTTCGGTCGGATTTCGCGAGCAGAAGATTGATCGCAATCAGGGGCTCGGGGTCTTTATTGGTTTCTTTGGAATCATCTTGGTCACAGGTGCCTTCTCTGGACTCAGTTCAAATTCGTGGCGCGGAGTTCTTGAGTTGCTTGGTGCAACTCTGTGCTACGGAATCTCCTTCCCTTACTCCAAGCGCTACGTAAATGTCTTGGATTACTCACCTCGTTCATTAGCTGCTACTCAAGTATCAATTAGTGCGCTCTTGTTGGCGCCATTCGCCTTGATTCACGGCATAACTCACGCGCCATGGAGCGCGAAATCCATCTGGGGAATCTTGGTTTTAGGCGCTCTCGGTACGGGATTTGCCTACATCTGGAACTTCCGAAATGTTCGTTTGGCGGGAAGCCTGATTGCAAGCACCGTCACATTTATTACCCCAGTGGTAGCGACAATTCTTGGAATTTGGTTACTCCACGAGAGCTTCAAATTCACCCAAGTTATCGGGGGAGTCTGCGTGCTGCTCTCCGGCGCGTTAGTTCAGAAGCGAATCAAACTGTTACGGATTTCTTAAAACTCTCCATACATCCTGGTGCGCAGAAGTAATACGTAACGCCATCGTGCTCAAAGACAGCTGCAGCGGTGGCTTTTTCGACCTGCATGCCACAGATTGGATCTTTTGCGTAAGGACTATCTTCACCCTTATTCCTGGTGAGGTACAAGCCAATGATGGCAATTGAAAGTAGCAATGCGATCAGATTCATCCAACTCGTGAAGTTGTTTCCGATTCGTGAGGCATGAGCGACGAGTGCGTGGTGCTTAGGGAGTGCACCTAAGAGATCGAATATCTTCTCAGTGAGAAATCCGCTAAGACTCATGGTGAACCAGAAAACCGCTACCAGCTTGAGAGATAACTTCGTTCCGTAGAACTTCTTATAGATAAGTACTAATGGAAGAGCAACTAGGTCAGCAAAGATGAAGGAGATTGTTCCTCCGAAAGAAATTCCAGAATTCCAAAGTGCTGCCCCGAGTGGAACATTTCCCACCGAACATACAAAGCTAATAAAGGCGATGAAGGGGCCGAGAATTACATTCTCAAGTGTTGATAGCACTCCATGGCCGGATAGAAATAGGTGATGCCACCAAGAGATTGGAATTAAGGTATCTGCGAGTCCCGCTACCAGAAATCCCACAACTAATTCGGTGCGGACCATCGTGAGATCGCCGATTGTGAATCCTGCTGCGTCATGCCATGTTGACTTCACTTCTGGCTTTGAATCGTCGGCCATTGCAAGCAGGCGAATGCGACGAGGAATCTTTAATTTCGGAAGGATGAGAGTCAGGAGCGCAATCATGATAAAGCCACCGATAAATTCGGCGAGAGCAAATTGCCAACCTAGCAAGGTCCACATCACCAGGCCTAGTTCAAAAACCAAATTGGTACTGGCAAACATAAATATGATCGCCGTTGTGAAATCAGCACCCTTCTCCACCAAACTCTTTGAGATGGCGCTTGCGGCATAAGAACAACTTGAACTGATGGCACCCAGGAAAGATGCTTTGATGATTGTCTTTGGTTTGTGATTGCCAAGAGAGGCGAGTGCTTTCTCTCGCGAGGTAAAAGCTTGAATCGCTCCAGAGATGGCGAAACCAATTACCAAAGCCCAGAAGGTGTCAAAGAACATCCACCAGCTATCTTGCAGACCAGCGCCAATCTTGCTCATAGGCTCAGTATTCCACTTTGATTTCTGAGGGGTAGCCCGAGTCGGGGACGCCTACATCACAGTTGAGAGTCGTAAGATGTGGAGCATGTCCTTGGCTATTAGTTGCTCGCAACTAAATGTGGTTCGAGGCAAGAACCATATTCTTCATGCTCTCAATCTGGAAGTTCCACGCGGTGAAATCATGGGTCTATTAGGGCCAAGTGGCAGCGGGAAGACGACCCTTATGAGGGCCATTGTCGGCTTGCAGAAGATTCAAAGTGGTGCGATTGAAGTGCTCGGTCAACCCGCGGCCTCTAAACCGCTTCGAGAGGTCATCGGTTATTCGACACAGAGCGCCAGCGTCTACTCCGATCTAACATGCATCGAAAATATTCGATATTTCTCTGCGCTCTACGCTCATAACGAGAAGAGTCCGGAAGAAATCCTTGAAGAGGTAGATCTGACGAGAAATTCACATCAAATGGCAGATTCACTCTCTGGCGGTGAACGTGCGCGATTGGCTTTAGCAACGACGCTGGTAGGTAGCCCTGAACTGTTGGTTCTCGATGAGCCGACCGTTGGGTTAGATCCTGTGCTTCGAGTTCAACTCTGGAAGCTCTTTTATGAACTAGCTGCACAAGGAAAAACATTGCTCGTTAGTAGCCATGTTATGGATGAAGCCGATAGTTGCAACTCTCTCGTTCTCTTACGAAATGGAAAGACGCTAGCTCAGGGAACACCCGCAGAGCTTAGAGAGCGCACGCAGAAGCAGAGGATGGATGAAGTATTCATTGCATTGATTGGTGGAGAATGAAAATTTCAAGGCTATTCGCGATGACAAAGCGGGTTCTCCAACAACTTGGACACGATCCACGAACCTTGGCCCTGCTTTTTATTTCTCCCGCCTTACTGATGACGATTCTTAAATATGTTTACTGGAGTAATTCAGATTTATTCCAACGAGTTGCGGGATCGATGCTTGGGGTATTCCCAATGCTTGTCATGTTCCTGATTACCTCCGTCGCCACTTTAAGAGAGCGCACGAGCGGAACTTTGGAGAGGTTGATGATCTCTCCACTAGGTAAAGCTGAATTTATTGCTGGCTACGCCATTGCTTTCGGCATTGCAAGTCTCATCCAAGCGACCGCGGTCTCAACATAT
Source organism: uncultured Actinomycetes bacterium (assembly GCA_903891755.1). GTDB lineage: Bacteria > Actinomycetota > Actinomycetes > Nanopelagicales > Nanopelagicaceae > PALSA-747. The sequence continues at coordinate 6,843 of CAITFY010000072.1, forward strand.
GCCATTTGGGTCCTAGGGCTAAAGATTGCAGGTTCTCAATTTGTGCTGATTTATACCGCGATATTAGATGCCCTCATTGGTTTAGCAATTGGTTTGGCGGTGAGTACTTTTGCCAAGACAGAGTTTCAAGCAATTCAATTTATGCCAGCAATTTTACTGCCTCAGCTTTTGCTAAGTGGTCTGCTGGTTCCCCGTGAAGCGATGCCTCGCTTATTGACCGATATTTCAAATTACCTCCCACTCTCATATGCGATTGATGCGACCAAGAAAGTGATTTCAAATCAAGGTTCGATCGTTAACGACTCGTGGATCATTGCTCTCTTCCTAGTACTTTTACTTACTGCAGGTTCGCTCACTCTTAAGAGACAGACAAAGTAGGCGTATGAGTTACTTAAGCGAATTACTCCCAAGTCGCCAGGATTACTCACAGGCGAAGAGCGTTTGGCGCCATGATGTGATGGCGGGTGTGACAGTTGGCATCGTCGCTTTGCCACTTGCGTTGGCCTTTGGCATCACCACGGGGGCAGGGGCTAGGGCTGGACTCATTACTGCTATTTACGCTGGCTTGATCGCGGCTGTGTTCGGCGGCTCTAACTACCAAGTAAGCGGACCAACTGGCGCAATGACTGTCGTGCTTGTTCCGATTGTTATCAAGTATGGAGTGGGCTCTTTGGCTCCATTAGGACTGCTGGCTGGCGCCATAGTTGTGGCGATGGGGTTCACGCATCTCGGAGGGTTGATTAAACGCGTTCCGTGGCCGGTCATGGAGGGTTTTACTCTCGGAATTGCCCTTGTTATTGCGATGCAACAGCTTCCCTCAGTTCTCTCTGCAAAGAGTGTGAGCGGACCAAATACTCTCGTCACAGCGTGGCGAACAATTCGAGCGGCCATCAACGCAGGGCTTCATTGGAGTTCGTTGGTATTAATGGCGCTGACACTGGTTGTTAAGTTTGGTTATCCGAAGTTATCGCATCGTCTTCGCATCAAAATTCATATTCCTGCCAGCTTTATTGCAATTGTTGTCGCAACGTTTGTCGTACAAATCTTTTCAATCAAGGTTCCGCAAATAGGGAATCTTCCTCGATCGCTCTTCGCTCATGTTTCATTGACCGCGAGTCATATTGGTTTCTCGGCGTTGCTCATCGGGGCAATCCAGATTGCTTTGCTGGCTGCGATTGAATCTCTCCTCTCTGCTCGCGTCGCAGATCAAATGGTTCACATTCACGAGTCAGCTTTGAGTTATAAACCGAATCGAGAACTTGTGGGTCAAGGACTTGCAACGATGGTCTCTTCAATGGTTGGCGGAATGCCAGCTACTGGGGCAATTGCTCGAACGAGTGTGAACATCAGATCTAAGGCGCAGAGTCGAATCTCATCCATCACCCATGCCTTGTTCCTGGTGCTTGTGGTGCTAGTGCTGAACCCCGTGATAGCGCACGTTCCAATCGCCGCACTTGGCGCTGTTTTGATTGGAACCTCCTACCGCATCGCAAGTCCAGCAAACCTTAAGGAACTTCTTAGAACAACCAAGTTAGATTCTGCGACCCTTCTCGTCACAGCAGCGATGGTCGTCGTTATTGGATTGATTTGGGCGATAGCACTCGCTACAGCAGGTTATATTTTTGCGACAATTGTGATTGCCCGGCGCCAGAAGAAGGCCGCGGCGAAAGGAAGCAAGTAAGAAATGGCACGAGCATTGATTGTTGGAAATGAAGTAATGCTTCAGCTTTCCGCGGGGGAGAAGTTCTGGGGCTTTCATAGCTCCCCTCGAGCACCACTCTCTGATCTTGTTAGAGTGGAGAGAATTGATAATTTTTGGAAGTACTCCGGTTGGCGAGGAATTCGTGCGCCAGGTACGGGTATTCCAGGAACTGTGGCGCTGGGAACATGGCGCAAATTAGGCGCGAAAACGTTCTGCGCTGTTTACAAGCGAGAGCCAGGCTTTAAGGTCACTCTCAAGAACAATGAATTTGAATCCTGGTTATTTAGCGCACCAGAGATTCCATCAGACCTCGAAAAATTCCTGAAGACTCCTTAACGCGGATTTTGTACGTAATCCACTAGGGCACTTCGCTCTGAGTCGATTTCGCTCACATGCGATTTAACAACATCACCGATAGAGACAATTGAGATTAAATCTCCCGCATCATTAACAACAGGTACGTGGCGGATTCGCTTATCAGTCATAAGTGTCATTAATTCCGCAACGGTTGATTGAGGAGTGCAGGTAGTTACATTTACCGTCATGATGTCACGGACATGCAAACGTCCGAGTTCATGAAAATGAATCGGAAGCGCAGCGACTATGTCGCGTTCTGAAACAATTCCCGCGATTCGAAGCCCGTCTGGGGAGACGACAAGCGCTCCAACTTTTAGAGATGCAAGCATTTCAACGAGTGATGCGATAGATGTTTCGGCCGTAACGGTATAAACCGCTTTGCCGCTGATCAAGGACGAAACTTTCATGAGAACCCCTTTGTTCGCTGGGTTTGAATAATTCTCCTTTCCCAGCCTCGTGACAAGGGTTTTGGCGGAAGGCTTGTTAAATACTCGGTAACTTATCCCAGTGAAAATAGGCATCCAGAGGTTCGCCGAACGCTTTCCAGCGCCAGTGGCGAGCAAAGTACCTGAGATTGGCCTCTCTTTTTGGGTAATCAAGATTCTGAGTACGGGAATGGGTGAGGACACCTCCGATTTTCTGGTCCACCAATTCGGCAAGGCTCCAGCAGTTATATCTGGATTAATTATCCTTCTCGCCGGACTTTACTTTCAGTTTAAAGCAGTTCGATATAACAGATGGATATATTGGTTTGCAGTGGTGATGGTCAGCGTATTTGGAACCATGGCCGCGGATGTACTACATCTTGGCCTGGGAATTCCTTACTTAATTTCAACAATATTTTTCCTCTTTGCACTCATTGCCGTTTTTTGGACGTGGAATAAGGTTGAGGGAACTCTTTCAATTGAGAGTATTAGTACCCAACGCCGAGAATTATTTTATTGGCTCGCCGTGTTAACAACTTTTGCTTTAGGAACTGCGGCTGGGGATATGACGGCCCACACTTTGAACTGGGGTTTTCTTTCATCTGGAGTCTTTTTCGCTGTCACCTTTGCACTTCCCGGTTTGGGTTACATTGCATTCAAGTATTCTGGCGTTGCAGCATTTTGGATTTCATACATAATCACCAGACCATTTGGAGCTTCATTTGCAGATTGGTTCGGCGCAGATAAGGCAAAAGGCGGGTTAGGGTATGGATTCGGAAAGACCGCACTGGTATTAACCGTTGGAATTTTAATAATGGTAGCCACTACAACGAAAGAGAAGAATCCCAATGGATAACGTTCAAGATCACCTTCACAAGCAATTTCACGATAATCGACTTCTCGTAAAGGTCCCTCAAGTAACGCTCTTCTTTTGGATAATTAAAGTGCTCTGTACAACTGTCGGAGAGACCTTTGCCGACTACCTCAACAACACCTTGGGTTTTGGCCTTAACGGCACCACCGCAGTGACAGTTGTTGCGCTGGTAATTGCACTCTTCTTTCAATTTCGTTCTAAAACCTACAAACCATTTCTATACTGGCTTGTCGTAGTGCTGATTAGCGTCGCAGGTACTCTCTTTACCGATAATTTAACTGACAACTTCAATATTTCATTGCTAACTTCAAGCTTGGTATGGGCAGTGCTTCTCGGACTAACTTTTGCAGCTTGGCATCGCTCTGAGAAGACTCTTTCGATTCATAGCATCTTTACCTCAAAGCGAGAATCCTTTTACTGGCTCACCATTCTCTTTACATTTGCACTTGGAACTGGTGTCGGTGATCTCATTGCGGAACGCTTTGATCTTGGTTATGGAATTTCCTTCTTTATTTTTGCGGGGGCAATCGTGATTGTGAGCCTGTTATGGAGATTCAAATTTGTAAACCCAGTACTTGGATTCTGGGCGGTCTATGTAATTACTCGCCCACTCGGAGCAGCCATTGGAGATCAAATGGCACAGAACGATCCTAAGTACGGTGGATGGGGATTGGGCACAACCAATACCAGCTACATTTTCTTGTCACTGATACTGGTGCTTGTAATTTACTTAGGCATCAGCAAGCGCGATCAAATAGTGATTGATCCCGCTTCAGTTGTCACAGACTAAATGAAGGGTATTCGTCTGTAACCAGCGCAACGGTATAGCCGTAGATCCGATTCCAGAAGTCAATCGTTCCTAGGACTGTCTTAGCTGCCACTTCTGGGTAATTTCCAGTGATTGAGGTTGCGAGCCAAGCGTAAATGGTCAGGAGCGCTGAAATAAGGGCGTAGATAATTCCGACAATATAAAGAGGAATTGCGAGGAACCATTTCACCAATGGGAGCCAACGATTGAGCTTCTTTCCGCCTTCAATATCAGGGAATATGACCGCGATATTTGGATTGCGCTCAATTGATGGGTATTCATCAGTCAAAAGAAAGAGATATGCGCTTACTCGCGTGCTTAGTTCCATCACTGCATGGTTAAAAGTGAGAACATAACTTGGATAAACCTCACGAAAGATTAAAGCCAGCGCGGCCGGAAGCACGAGCACAGGCGTGCTCCATCCAGCGTGCATCACTTGGTAAAACGAGCCGAAAAATATTGCGACCGGAACAACGAGTACTCCACGCCAAAAAACCGTGGTTCGGTTGCGGTTTGTGAGTTGGACATCGACAAGTGTTTCTACCTGATTGCTCATGTGTAGAGGTTAGCCTTGGGATTGGGTCACTTCAAGGATAAAATCACCTAATGGCGCAAGCACTTGAAAGTTCACGTGTGCTGCTGCGCAGTTGGCAAGAGAGCGATTTGGAACCCTGGATTGCGCTTAACCTTGATCCCGAAAATCTCAAGTACTTTCCAAGGGTCTATTCCGCTGAAGAATCTCGTGCAAGTTTCCTTCGTATTCGCGACCTTCTCAACGAGAATTCACTTGGCCTATGGGCGGCAGAAGAGAAGTCCTTTGGTGCGTTCATGGGTTTTGTGGGGTTGATGCACCACGACATTCCCGGTATCTCTTTTATGCCATGTCATGAAATTGGGTGGAGACTAGACAAGAAGTATTGGGGCAAGGGGTATGCAACCGAGGCTGCAAAGGTTGTTCTCGCCTATGGACTCACCGAGTTAAAGATTGAGGAGATATTCTCCTTTACGGCCAAAGGAAATCTTCCATCGATCAACGTGATGAAGAAAATCGGATTGCACGAGAGGCCAGAGTTAGCTTTTGAGCATCCTCGAATTCCAGATGAAAGTCCAGTTAAGTCACACGTTGTGTACTCGACATGAAACTTCGAACTCTATTGTTACTCTTAATTCTTATTGCTCCGATAAGTATTGAGAGTAGTTCTGCCGCTAATGTGACTATTCCAAGTTCGAGAAGTTTTAGCCTCTTTGTGCCATCAAATTACTCTGCTGCAACACCGGCGCCACTTGTGATTGCCCTTTCGGGATATAACCAGAGCGGCGCGGATTTTGAGAGATATCTCAAGCTAACTCCGTTAGCGCAATCAAGTGGATTTCTCTATGTGCATCCCGATGGGAGCAAGGATCTTCACGGAATCAGATTTTGGAATGGAACTCCTGAGTGTTGTGATTTCCAAAACCCTAAAGTCGATGATGCAAAGTACATCATGAGCATCATCTCTCAAGTAGAAGCGAAGTATTCTGTTGATCTTAATCGCATCTACATCATTGGACATTCCAATGGGGGATTTCTAGCAAATAACCTGGCCTGCAATTACTCAGATCAGATTGCAGCCGTAGTTAATATGGCAGGAGGAAGTTTTACAAACGCTTCTTCGTGTAAACCGAGTTCGCCTATCAGCGTCTTGGAGATCTGGGGGACCGCTGATGAGACCTACACAATAAATCATATTCTTGGTAAACCTATTCCTGGAGCTCTCAAGATATTTAGTGCATGGGGCGCGGCAAATCATTGTGATGCTATTACTCAAACCCTTGCGCAGAAATTAGATCTTGATGCGAAAATACTGGGAGCCGAAACTGCGGTTGTTCAATATCAAAATTGTCCCGCAGGAACGTCGATTGATTTCTGGAGGATTTCTGGAGCGGGACATACCCCTGAACTAACAATGAACTTTGATCAGAGCGTGATCGATTGGCTTTTTAGTCACCCAAAAACTCGAGGGATCTAAAGGGAAAGAGTTCAGACTTTTCCTGATTATCGGCTGTGAGTATTCCCGCGTCTCATAATTCCGCCCAACTGCTGAGGTATCATCGAGCCATGTTGGGCAAAAAATCTAGGGTTGATGTGAGGGCGGTGCTCTCATGAACCGCGCCGAAACAACGTCTAGATGGGCAAGCCTGGTCCTAGGTCTGGGTCTCGGACTTTCCTTAGGTATCTTTTTCAAAACCACAACTCTTCATGACTGGAGTTGGCCGTATCCGCTTATCACATCACTTTCACGAATTTGTGCCATGTCTGGAACTTACTTGGCCCTCGTAGGTCTCGTTATGGTCTCTCGAATTGCATGGATTGAAAAGGCGGTTGGTCACGATCGCCTGGTGTTGTGGCATCGCAAATTGGGTCCTTACACCTTGTTCCTGATTGGATTCCATGTTCTCTTCGTGTCGGTTGCCTATGCCGGCAATGATGGGTCGCGAATAGGACAAGAGCTTTGGCATTTCACATGGACTTACGATTGGATGCTTCCAGCTACCGTTGGTTTCTTCTTCTTTTTACTTGCCGGAATTACTTCATATAAAAAAGTACGCGCAAAAATGTCCTATGAAACTTGGTGGACAATCCACTTGTATACCTACCTCGCGATTGCGCTAAGTTTCATGCATCAGATTCGTACAGGTCCCATGTTTATGTTTCATCCGATTTATAAGTGGTATTGGATAGGTTTGTACCTGATCTCCGCGGGAATCGTTTTGTATTGGAGATTTGCAATTCCGATTTACCGTTACTTTAGACATGAATTGCGTATCCACAAGATTGTGGATGAAGGCGCAAATATGGTTTCTGTCATCATGCGCGGCCGCGATCTTGATCGGATGAAAGCTCAAGGAGGTCAATTTTTTAGTTGGCGGTTCTTGACCCCTGGCCATATTTGGGTCTCCCATCCTTATTCGCTTTCGGCGACGCCCACTGATCTCGAGTTAAAAATAACCGTGAAGAATTTAGGAGATGGTTCTGGTTCTGTCAGCAAAATACCTACAGGTACTCGCGTCTACTTTGAAGGTCCTTACGGTGTATTTACTGCGCAAAAAGTTACAAAGGGATTGGGCCAAGTGGTTCTGGTCGGCGGGGGAGTCGGAATCGCTCCTCTGTTGGCTTTGATGGATGAGTTTGATGAATCTGTTGCTATCGACGTTCTCTTTCGTGTTTCTAAAGAGGAAGAGATTGTTCTCAACCGCGAACTCGATGAATTAGCCAAGCGGCGCGGCGCCCAGGTTCATTATTTGGTCGGGCCAAGAAAGAAGCATCCGATGAATGCGCGCGAAATTATGAAATATGTCCCCTCCTTCAGATATAGCGATGTCTATGTTTGCGGCCCAACCTCGATGGTCGAGGCGGTAAGAGAAGCAGCTGAAGCCTGCGGGGTACCAAAGAACCGTTTCCATGCAGAAATATTCGAATTTCATGCAAATTAGCGTGTCTAGTGAAGGGAATGTGAAGTAATGGGTGCAACCAAAGCAACTCTCATAGTCGTTGGCACCGTGGGAGGACTCGGGGCAGTGCTGGCCTATTCGCCTCCACATCACACCGCCAGCGGTAGTGGAATGGGAAGCGTTCCACTCGGAGGGGTTAAAAAGACGCCAGCCGCTGCTCAGACACCAGCAAGTGAGCCAACCACCCCAGCGCCGGTTGCAACTTCAGCCGCTCCAGTCTCGACCCCAGCTCCTGTTAAAAGTACGGCTCCGGCAAAGACAACTGTTCCAGCGACTAAGCCATCAAAGAAACCTGTTACTAAAAAGACTCCATCTGCACCCAAGTTAGCGAACGGTGTATTTACGGGAGCGGCGGCAAGTGCGGAACATGGCGGGACCGTTTACGGTCAAGTTCAAGTTCAAGTAACCATGGTGAATTCGAAGATCACAAATGTTGTGGTCGTTAAGGCGCCTACTGGACCAATCTCAGATGACATCAATCGCACAGCTGTTCCTGAATTGATTCAGCAAACCCTTGCTGCAACCACTCATGTTGGAGATATCACTGGAGTGAGTAGCGCAAGTGCCACATCACAAGGTTATTACGACTCTTTGGTTAGCGCTATTTCAAAAGCTGGACCAACCGCTCTTTCAAACGCCGGTCTATAAATTATCGGTCGGCGGCGATTCTCCACTTTTCCATGATTGTTAGTTGCTTGGTCATGGCGGAGTAGTGCGCCAACTCTTTCTTCTGATTCTTTGAGTGGACTGCTAATACGCATTTTTTTGCGGTCGCAACGTTGGTGTAGCACTTTGTTATAGCTTGCTGTTGGCTCAACTCAAAGGAGTACCAAGAGTATGCCGCTAGATCATAGGACCTAAAAGTTGTGCGAGCTGGGTAGGTAGTATTCGAAGTTGGGCTCAGATAAGTCCAATTCTTGGCTAAGTCTTTATCGAATGTGACCAATGCGGTTTTGATTGTAAAGAGCTGCTTATTCATCTTCGATACCGCGGCTTGAACCGTTGCCGAAGAAGCCTTCGTTGTGATCGTGCCATTGATAACGCTGAAATCATGAATGCTCACTACGGTCGCATCGTATTCTCCAACGAGGTCAACTGCCTTCGCTGGAGCGGACATCAGCCCCAGCACGCAGAGTGCTAAGGCTGATGTAGCTAAACGTTTCTTTGCCTTCATTATGCCCATTTAGCAACGATAGTGATATCGCCACTTGGGGTAAATGGTGAGGTTATTGGGGTTCCATTGACATCACCATTTGCCCAAGAGAGCGTTAAGGCTCCGTTGGTAAGAGTTGGCAATGTAACTGCAGATCCCTGGGCGACCACCATTGAGGTGATATCTGGGCTTGCCAGGTTATTTGTTCCACCGTTGGGATCGATGATAACGATCGAAGAGGTTGAAGCAGCCGGGATAACCGAGAAGGCGAAGGTCACTTGCGGAGCGGCAAAATATGGTGCTGCTCCAGCTTGATCTGCGTGGATAGTGCAGGTACCAGCAGCGAGAGCGTGAACTTCAGTAACAGAAGCAACGGTAACAAGTGAGCAAATTGTGCTACTTGTCGTGTCAACCGTATAGGTGACAGGCAGTGAGCTGGATGCTGCAGCCTGCAGAGCCTGATTAAATCCACCAACACGCATGTGAACAGGGTTGATGTATGAAATCTGCTGATTGATGCCAGCAATAACGGTGAGCGTGAAGTGTGCGGTAGAACTTCCCGATGCGTTCGTAGCTGTCAATGTATAGGAAGTATTTGCTTGAGCGTTTGTAGGTGCTCCACTCAAAATACCTGTTGTTACATTGAATGTGGTCCCCGCAGGTGCAGCAGGGGAGAGAGCGTAACTCGTTACTGCGTCACCGGTATTCTTGATGACGTATCCAGGGATAGCCTCTAACTGATTTACTGAAATCGCTGAGGTGGAAAGCGTAATTGCAGGAGCTTTCAGAGTGACAGTAATTACGCCACCGGTTCCACCGGTTCCACCGGTTCCATACGAACTTGGCGGCGGTGGTGGTGGTGGAGAATAAACAGCGTCGGCGGCAAGCACTGTGATATCACCCGATGTGGTTGACCCGTTTGGATAGTCATTCCGAGTGGTTGTAACGGTCACGGAAGTCTTGACGCTTGCAGCCAACTTTGTAACTGTGATCTGCCCCGTACTTGAAATAAAGACAGTTCCACCTGCTACATCTTTAGCAGTCCATGTAAATGCTGAATCGTAATTAGCAATCTGGACGATGTAGCCATCTTTCGTAGGTGTGATAGTTCCTAAAGTTGGAACCAGCGCAACTGCAGGTGCCGTGGTTGTAGGAGTAATTGTTGGGGGAGTGACAACAGGTGTTGGAGTAGGAACCGGTACTGGGATGAGTGGAGCAGTGGGCGTTGGTGGTACGAATGGACGCGCGATTGTTCCGACGGTAGCTAGCTTCAAAAGTTTTGCAGAGAAGAGGACAGATGCTTTGCCCTTGACGGTTACAAAGATAGTCGCGGTCTTAGCGATGGTGCTCTTGAATGAGAAGGCGAATGTTCCAACCTTGTCAGCGGTGTAAGTGCCGATTGCGGTTTGAGCGGCCTTTGCGTTCTTCAAGAGAGAAAGTCCAAGCACTGCCTTTAGCTTCGCGAACTTTGGTCCCGCAGCAAGGGTGTATTGCACCTTTGGGGCTGGCTTTGTTGCTACCACTGGCTTTGTTGTTGACTGAACTTTGGGGGTTGCAGCCTTGGGTGCTGTCACCTTTGGCGCAGCTGCTGGCTTTGTTTGTGGCATAACCATTCCCGCTGGCATTGGGGTTTGCGTTGGCGTCGCCGCATTAGCAGATTGCCCAAGGAAGCCAGTTACTGAAATCAATGCCCCGGAAAGGGCGATAGCGAGTATCGCCTTTCCTTGCGCTGTCTTCGAATTGATATTCATGTTCCTCTGCTTCCTATGGGATCTGTACATATACGACGTTGGATGGGTCAGACAAGATGTCAGCTGACGGGAATTGACCCATGTTTTTGACACCGATGGTGTCCACAGCTAGGACTCTGTATTGATAATGAACACCTGAGGTGAGAGGAGGGGTATCAGTGAATGTCCACGGTTCTCCCGTGCTCAAACCATAATCATCTACGGTTTGGTGCACGTTGTTCCATTTAGGTGCATGGTCATTCAGTTGCTGAACTGGAACCCACGGATCATTTACAGATACGCGACGTTGCAAGATAAATCCGGTTTCATTCATTGAGTTATCAACGAAGGAGACATTCACGTGAGCTGCAACTGCACCTACTGCTGCCACATATGTTGTGTCAGCGGTTTGTAGAGCTGTTGGAGATTTCATTGCTACGCCAACTGGAATCTGACGCATGAAGTCATTCTCTTCGTGTCCAAGGAGGTGGCAGTGGAACATATATTCCCAGCCGTAGTTAACCAATTGGTTGTAGTTAACACTCGTAGCATTGGTTGGATCGTAGTTCGCCATATTCATATCTTGGGAAGTTATTGCAACACCGTTGATATCGAATAGCGCAGTCTGTGGATCGCTTGGACGAATGCTATTTGGAAGCTGCCAAGGAACGATTGGAACGATTGGCTTAATCGCTACATACACGATGGTCAATTGATCCATCTGGACTGTATCGCGCCATCCCAAGTCATAGGCTGGAAGTGGCTGATTGATACCGTCCCAACCAGTAATTGCAACGATCTGCACGTTAAACATATGGAAGTGGATGAAGTGAGTATCCACGCCGTTATGTGTAAAGCGCCAGATCTGTGTTCCATCTGGAAGTGAATCGACAGGTTTACCACCGTTTGCAACCAATTCATTTGCTGAGTTGGTGTTGATGATCTCTGTCGGATAGTCAACGCTCGACCAAGGCAGAGTGGTCTGATTTACAAAGTTTGTCACAGAAAGTTCAGATGACATCGTTGCATTCATACGCCCGTACATATTGTCGAAGAGTTCTTGAATTCCAGTTTCATGGAAGGTCACTGAAACTTGTTGCGAACTCAAGATGGCAGTTGCAGATGTTGTATCCGTATAGCCATCTGGATAGAGCAGCTCGACAGTAGGGGCTGAGAGGTAACCAGAGCCAGGGTTTGTCACGTTGAGAGATGTGACTTGTCCAGCGCCAAGGGTAACCGCAGCCGTTGTGTTGTCAGACAAATTAGCTATGTAGGGAGTCCCGGTGACATAGCCTGCGCCTGGATCAACAACAGTAAATTGCAACGAACCGACGCTCATCACCGCTGTAGCAGTCGCCGCTGTGCCTGTGGTTGGTGCGTCAATTGTGAAGACTGGTGTTGAGGTGTATCCCAATCCAGTGCCTGCCGCAATTGTGATAGAGGAAACTGAGGTAGGGGTCATTGAAGCCGTTGCAACCGCAGTCGAAGCGATGTTAAAGCTGATCAGTGGGGTGCTCGTGAAGTCACTCACCGTATTAGTCTTTGTGATGCTCGCAATTGAGGTAGGAGCAAGGACTGGATCTAGTTGTGCACCGCCAGTTCCTGAGATCGCGATAACTGGGTCAGCTGTAAAGCTGCCAAGGTTGGCGGGATCAAGGGTCACTCCAGCAATAGGACCCGGGGTGAGTTGGGCAGTTGCGACAGGAGAAGTAGTACAAGTCATTCCAACCGGAGTAATGGAAACCGTTGGTGCCGACGTGTAATTAGTTCCGCCGTAGACAACTCCAATTGATTGGAGTGAGGCGTTCGCACCAGAGACATGGGCATTACCCATAGCAAATGCTTGGGAAGCAACTACTGCTCCGCCGGTGCGGCCACCCGTCAGCGTCACTGCAAAGTAAGCAAGGGCAGGGTCGTAAGCGGCGCCCGTAACTGTACAAACACCTGGGTTTGTAACGGTCACAGATTGGACGGAGGTCGATAGGAAGGCAGTAGCGAAAGCATTGCCAGTCGCGCTTCCTGAAATAGTAATGGTAGGTGCGCTGGTATAGAGACCACCATTGAGAACATTGATGCCAAGAAGCGGTGTTGGGCTCAAGACCGCAACTGCGTTTTGGACATCATTATTCACAGTAATGCCAGCAACAGTTACCAACGGAGTCTTCGTGAAAGTTCCGCCGTTATAGATGTTAATTGAGGCGATGCTGGTTGGGCTAAGTTCCGCAGTAGCTACCGCTGGAACTGTCGCTGCACCACTTACAGTTACGTTTGGAGTCGTGGTGTAACCACTATTGGTGGAGACGGTGACGGTGGAGATGTTATTCGCACCAGCCATCTCACTTTGAACAACTGCGGTACGGGCATTTGGACCCGCCGGTGCGGGAGTAATCGAATTTACGGTCGGAGCAGTGGTGTATGCGCTTGGGTTAGAAACCGAAACGCTTCCCACGGTATCTGGGGGAGAAATTGTGGCCACGGCTCTGGCGCCGTTTCCATTTCCACCATCCCCTTCAGTACCCGTCGCAACATTTATCTGGTCGCCGATGAGAACCTGGGGAGTAGTAGTCTCGAGAGGATTTAACTTTGTTGGGTCAATCGCAATCGCTGCCACACCGGTTGAAGTTACTGCGAGTGAGGTATCACCAAGTGCTGGATAAAGATTGTCCTTAGTGTTCGTACCCAGGGCTGGGTTATATGCAACCTGAGCGACTACAGGTGCATCTTGCGATGCCTTGTAATAAGTATGAATTGCATCTGTTAGGGCTGTGGTAACCGTCTGGGTTCCTGGTTGGAAGATTGAAGTTCCTGCTGTACCAGCGAGATCCCGGTCAACTTGAATCTGCATGATTGTGCGTGTGTTAGGCGCATAACCAGGGATGGTTGCAGGAGCTCCACCGGAAACTGTTTGATCCCAGTCACCTGTGAAGTAGTCGAAACGAGGATCCCAACCAGGGAATGGGGCAGGAGCATCGTTGTAGAGGATCAGCGTTGAACCTGCTGGAACATTGGTGAGGTCAACAAGTACATCAGCGCGCTGTGCAGGTCCGAGGATAAGAGCATGCTCCTTGACGTTGGTATTTGTGATGCTCTGAAGGCTGAATTCGAAACCAATTGGGTTGGCAGGCAATACAGCTGCGTCAGGAAGGATTCCGCCCTCTGATGAGAGCATGACCATTGCAGGGCCAGCCGTACGCATATCTGGTACCAGACCTGAGTAGTGGTTTTGCAATTGATCAGGGAATACCAAGCCTTGTGTAGCCGGAGTATTTGGAACCGCAGGAACCATTGAAACTTCACCGGCATCGCCACATGCTGGAGTGGTGTCGGTAGCAGCGTTAGTCCATAGCACTCCGGAGCAGTGCGTGCCATATGTATTTGAATTATCAGATTTTGCGTAATACAAACTGAGGTTCAAAGAGCGGTCGTTGCTGCCATTGAGAAGGTGTAAGAGATAAACCTTGCGAGCAGCGTGCATTACTGGGTAGGAGACACCATTTACGGTCATTGAGTCCAAGAACGCTTCTGGAACTTGTGAAACATTCGGAACGCCAGGGTTCATAGTGTTTTGAGGGACCGGACAGGTTTGAGTATTGAGTTTTCCGCCGACGCAGAGTGGATTTGCAACCGGTGGATACATCTCGCTATTTACAGCTGGCCAGAACCATGGGCCGTAATCCCATCGACCTACAGGCGATGCGCCTGGGGAGGTACTGTTTACAGGGGTGAGGCCAGGATTTTGGTTTGGCTGATACACGTGTGGGAACCAGAGGCTGCCCATCGATCCCCAAGCCGCGGTGTTCCAGGTTGGATCTTGCAGCTTCAACTGTGAAGTTGCGGGAACAAAGGTCTTATCTTGAATGACGAGAGTCTTTTCTTGAGCGGTCGCAGTGTTTGGAGCTGAAGCGCTACGAACACCTGCGGCAACGAGCATCTGTCCTTCTTGCGTGTCATTGAGCAAGTAGCCAGCTACCAAACCTGAGTACACATTGAGGCGCGTGATTCCATCCGAGTGATCGTGGTAGAACATCAGGCGAGCTGTGTCTTGGTTTGTGTAGTAAAAGGTCATGCGGCCATTACCAGGATTTGTTGATGGATAAGTTGCTGCAGTCTGAAGATCTTGTTGGAATCCAGTTGGGATGGTGTTTGAATCTCCACCTTTGTAAGTAGTAGGTGCTGCCTTAGAGGTGTAGCAATGGATGTAGCCATAGCAAGAATTGATTACAGAACCATCAGCGGCGTACCACATATCAGGTACATAACGTGTGCTCACACCAGCTGGATATTGCTCACTCGATGTGGCAGGTGAAACCCATTGATCCATTGTTCCATCGCTGATCCAAGGAGTTACGCCGCCATGTAAATGGATGGTGGCGCGGTTGGTTGAGTAGTAGCCGCCATTTGGTCCGCTACCTGCACCCATCACTGAAGAATCAACTGGGAGGAATAGGTCTCCGCCGCACGTATTTGCATTGGGACCCGTAAGTTTTGTTCCGCCAGCGACAGTACAAGGCTGCGTGCCAGATGGAAGGTAGTTATCAAAAGTTACTCGTACTGGAACGCCCTTATTTGCAACGATCGTAGGTCCGAGGTAGCTAAAAGGAGCTTGGGCGTTAACGACGGTCTTTGCAGAATCAGTGAAATTCGTTGCAATAAAGCAGACATTTTGTCCGGCGCCATTAGCAATGAAAGCCCCGCTTGGGTATTTCCAGTTGACTTCGCCAGTTGGGCAAGTGCCAGCGTTCGCGCTATCTACTTGTGCGTAGAGATTGACGGTTGTGTAACCGAGATCGCTACTGAACTGCCACTTAGTACGAAGTGATGCAATTTCATAGGTATCTGAAGCTGGAATGTAATTGGGATCTCCAACGGTCTTGACCGCAGGTGCGGGGGTTGCTGTAGCAATCGCTAAATCAGGAAGGTCGGTTGTGAACTTACGCAACCCACGTGCCGTTCCGTAACCTGTGCCTGGGTTTGCCACTCCGATGGAAGTAATACCACCGGTCGTTGAATCGATAACGATTGGTCCGCCTTGTGCACCGACTCCGCCGCCGCCAATGACAGAAACTTTGGTGTTGCCTGCATGGTAACCGGAGCCAGGGTTGACCATGTCAAACTGCTTAATCTTTCCAGCATTTCCGCTTGGATCGCCAGCTGGGTAGTACTCGGCGATGAATAGAGCGCCGACGCCATCACCTTGAATCACAACAGAAGTTGGAAGTGGGCTGTTTGCAAAGTTACCCGTTGCATATCCTGAAACAGGATCAGCGCTACCGAAGTAATCAGGGGTTGCGGTTGTTGGCGTGTATGGATCGAGTGGACTCATCGTTAGATTCGCAGCACCTGGCTTTATTGCAGAAGGCAGCGCCGCAAGGTGTGCTGCAACTGGCTTATTGCTGGTGCTAGGGCTTGGAACTGTCGGGATCGCGTATGCGCCACCCTGAACTCCAAAGGTGGTTGCGAATACGAGAAGCGCAGCAACGTAGTTGCGTTGACGCTTTCTTTGAATGATTTTTTTCATGGCGGCTCCTGCAGGGAAAGAAAATGAGTTACTCATGTGGAGATTTATAACTAACTCACAAGGAGTGATGTGTTCATTCGTTATTAATTTTCTCAGATAGTGGTCAGAGATTTTGACCATTTACTTGACCATTTCAACTCGCTCTGCGAATTGACTAAAAGTCTAGAAAAACCGGCGAATCTTCAAAATTTTTAGCGGTTTATAAGGATTTCACGCTGAATTACAAGGTTGTGATTACGCAAGATATCTAGAAAAACTTGTAATAAGTGCTCATTTAGGGTTACTCTCGGTCATATCACAGATTGTAAGTTTTCTGAGAGAAAACTACAATTATTAGAGAAGGAAGTAGACCAAATGAGCCCTCGGGATCTCGGAGCAAATGAGATGGGTGATTCAAACTCATTTTCGCTATCCGTTCTCAGTTTGCTTGATTGGCTAAATAGCGAACCGAGACTCGACGATATCTGTCGCGGTTTAGTTATTGCTTACCTTCATC
Source organism: uncultured Actinomycetes bacterium (assembly GCA_903891755.1). Taxonomy (GTDB): domain Bacteria; phylum Actinomycetota; class Actinomycetes; order Nanopelagicales; family Nanopelagicaceae; genus PALSA-747. The sequence goes on from CAITFY010000072.1 coordinate 23,398, forward strand.
AGTACCAGCCTTCAAAGGCTCGCATCGTTCAATTTAATAACGACGACTCTCTCACAGTTCTCTCGGATTATGGTTACCTTTCAGCTGTTGGTCATGCTTCAAAATCTTTAAATCCAGCACAATGGCGACAATCTACAAATGACTTTTCTAAGCTCCTTGGTTGCCAGGAGAAATTTTATTGGAACCGCAACTCCACAGCAGTTATCGTTCCCTTCCGCCCACGAGGAATTGTCTCAGGTGCACTTTCTATTGGCTTTGATCTGCCACAAAGAAAGACAGATGAGATTGGTGCAGTTGCCGCGCAAATTGGAATGGCGATTGCGCTTTTTGTAAATCTCACCTCGAACAACCGAACTTTTTCGCAAGAACAAAAGCCAATGGCTTCGCAAGGTCAATCTGAATATGAAAGTATGCGTGAAGCCTTCACTGGAACTGCGACGCACACCACAAAGAACAGCGGTATGACTGGTCGTCAGCTTCAAATTCTAGAGGGCATGATCGAAGGCAAGACAAACTTCGAAATCGCCAGCGAATTGGGTTACAGCGTTTCTACTGTGCGTCAAGAAACCATCAAGATTTATCAGACTCTCAATGTCACTGGACGCCGCGCTGCTGCGCAGGAAGCGCTAAGACAAAAAATCGTATAAACCTTCACTAATAATCGTATAAACCTTCACTAATAAAGTGTTCATTTAAATTGACCACTTTGCGGTTGTAATAGCCACTGCTTGACCACTTCACATATCGATATTGCCCTATAAATACGGCATGAATACGTCTGCTTTCCTCATTTCACTTAAGCGCGTTGCCGCAATCACTGCCGGCATGGTCGTTCTATCCCTCTGCGGTCAGAGCGTAGCTAGCGCATATCAGTATCCTGCGCTGACTTCGTATCACAAGTACCGCATCTTTGTATCGCACAAGGGTGCGAGCAAGGCTCCTGTAGCTGCTGCACTTCGCGCGCTACCTGCAAAGCCTCTAGGAACATCAGCAAATCTCAATCCCGCCTCCGTAGTTCCAGTTCATATTTTGCCCGTCACTTCAGGTTCTACAACTATTACGGAAGGCGATGCGACTCCGGTATTTACGCCAAGTTATTCGGTGCCTTCGTACATAACACTGCCCAGCGTTCCAGCGTGTGATGTCATTGAAGCTCCAAATACCCTGCATTTGCTTGCAGGTACGTACCACGTCGATTGCTCGTTTGCGAATCCCTCTCTTCCGGCATCGATTAGTTACGATGACACGGTCGCGGGAAGTACCTACGTTTACACCTTCATTTATGACCAAGTAACTCTCACTGTCAACCCAGCGGCAACTCACGCTGTGATCTTTGATGACGGATTTACTGGAACTTTCGCAACTGAAACTTTCACAAATAGTGGAAATGTTGCGCTGCCTTCAGCTCCAACCCATGCTGGTTATACATTCCTTGGTTGGTCGGAAAGAGTTAACGGTTCCGCAGTCACCTTTCCTTACAGCCCTGCAACCTTTACAGATGTAATTCTACATGCCTTATGGCGTACAAATGTAATTACTCATCATGTGACTTACAACCTAGGTGGAGGAGGAGGAACGCTTCCGACTCAAGGCGATGTAGCAGAGAACACCCAATTTGTGCTCGCTTCGAGCGTCGGTTTAACTAACTCCGGATCAACATTTAACAAGTGGTCAGATGGGACAAATCTCTTTTCACCATTCGCCACTTACACAATGGGTAATTCAGATGTAACTCTCACAGCAACGTGGACTGCGAACCCATCTTCTACTCCAATCGTTGTGACCCACTCTGTGAGTTACAACCTTGCAGGCGGGGCTGGAAAGGTGCCTTCCGCTATAACTGCACCTGTTGGAACCGGCTATACCGTTGCTTCAAATGCCGGCCTCTCAAAAGATGGTTTTCTCTTTGGTGGCTGGTCTGACGGATTTCAGGTAATCCCAGCGGGCAGCCTTAAATCCGTCGGCAATACTGACATTGTCCTTACCGCGATTTGGAATGCTACCCCAACAGGCAGCGGCGAAGCTGCGCCAATCGTCTTGCCTAAGACACCAGTCGTTGCTCCAGTTGCCCAGGTCTTCACCAACCACGCAGTTGCATCAAATCTTGTGGCTAACTTTGCAAAAATTGTTGATATAACGTTCAAGTCGACTCTCGTACCGGTGGCTCATGATGCGGGCACTTCACTTCGTCTCACCGATGGAGTGCAAGCCTCACTTCTCGATCAGTTGAATCTGGTCTTAACTCCAGTGGGAGTCCAAGTTACGGCCGTCAAGGGCTGGACGGGACGCATCTCCTTCCCTGTTGTGGCAACGCAGAGTGGAAAAGATGTTGAGCTCTTTGTTGGAGTGGAAGAAGATCCTGCCCCGGCATTAGTTCCCATCTTCAATCTCCTGAGCACAAAGCAAGCAAAAATTTCATGGACAGTAAATAACTCTCAAGTGGAGTTGTACAACATCTATCTTGGAAATCGTCTCGCCTGCACAACTTCAAAGAACACTTGCAGCTTGCCAATTAACTCAATTTCTAACTTCAAATCAGCTTTGAAGATTGAATCCGTTGGCCATCAGGCGACTTATTCGACTAAGGTTGCTCCGGCATACTCTTTGAAATCTCTGGTCTCGGCTGGAATCGTCTACTTCGACCTTGGTTCTGCAGCCCTCAAAAAGAGTGCAAAGAAGACTCTTGCTGCTTTGGTTGTAACTCTAAAGGCCTTAGGTGTCACGAATGTGAATCTCAATGGTCATGCTGATGCAACGGGTCTCGATGCTGTGAACAAGCGACTCTCGGTCTCCCGCGCAAACGCCGTCAAGGCATACCTTGCGAAGGCGCTTCCAAAGTTGAAGTTCAATGGCAAGGGCTTCTCTTCAACCGTCCCTGTTAAGTCAAATTCAACAGCGGCGGGTCGCTCCGACAACCGTCGCGTGGAAGTTCTGGTTGGCTAATGGCACAACTACTAGCTGTTCCAGCTTTGGGTGGTGATCTAGATGATGCGCCGATTTCAGACTTGGTGCAACAAATTATTGATCAAGCCATTCAGGAGCGGGCTAGTGATATTCACTTAGAACCGTACCAAGATAAGTTCTTGGTACGGGCACGCATTGACGGTCGCCTCACTAATTATGCGGAATATCCGCCAACATTGGCTGCGGCGATCGTAAGCCGTGTCAAGGTGATGTCTAAGATGAATATTGTCGAAAGACGTCGTCCCCAAGATGGTCAATTCACGACAAGTTTTCAAGGACGTCAGGTAGACGTACGTGTCGCTACTGTTGCGACAATTAATGGCGAGAAGCTTGTTATGCGATTGCTTGACTCTTCAAAGCCAACTGTGGAACTTTCAGAACTTGGCATGAGCGAAACTCAGTTGGTTACCTTCCAGCGCATGTTCTCTGCAAATAATGGATTAATTCTGGTAGCAGGTCCGACTGGAAGCGGTAAGTCCACCACGCTTCATTCCGCCCTGAAAATTGTGGCGGTTGAGCATAAAAACGTTGTAACAATCGAAGATCCCGTTGAATATGTGGTTCCAGGAATCACCCAAATTCCGGTTCATGAGGCAAATGATGCTGGGTTTGCAGTTCAGCTTCGCGCCGTAATTCGTCAAGATCCCGACATAATCATGGTCGGTGAAACCCGCGACGTTGAGACCGCCCGCATTTCAGTGCAAGCGGCACTCACGGGTCACCTTGTATTCAGCACTATTCACGCTACTGATGCAGTTGGAGCGATCTATCGCCTCATTCAGATGGATATCGAAGCTCACCTCCTTGCTTCTGCATTCAGAGGTGCAATCTCCCAACGCTTGATCCGTCGTGTCTGCGAAAATTGTGCAGAACCTTATAAAGCCAACGCTGCTGAAATTAAAATTCTTAGGCTCCAGAAACTTGATGCGACCAATTTAAGAAGAGGTCGTGGCTGCGCACTCTGTAGAAATACCGGTTATAGAGAACGTATTGCTGCCTTCCAGATCCTGGAGTCAAATGACTTTTTAGGTGAGTTCATGATCTCCCGCCCCCAGCCTTCAGTTTTTCGTCAGCATGCAATAGATACAGGCATGACCACAATGGATTACGAGGCTCTTCGCCTCGCTTCAGAAGGTTTAACCACAATCGAAGAGGCACTTACTTTGGCGGCAGCTCATGACATTGCTTAATTCGAAAGCCTCCTTCAAACTTTTAAAGTTTGGCGAAACAAAACTTGAATCGAAGTTATGTGAGTTTACTTATGGGGGAATTAACTCTCAGGGTCAGATGGTAAGCGGAACTTTGTCAGCGATGTCCCGCAGTGAAGTTCGATTTATTCTTGAGCGTGATGGAGTTTCAGATATTAGTGTTGCCAACAAGAAGCATTGGTATGACATTGAATTTGGACGCCCAGTATCACTTGAGGTCTTACTCCAAGTAACTCGACAACTTGCCTCCTTCTCTGAGGCTGGAATCCCAGTCGCTAAAGGCATTGGAATTCTCGCTGATACTACGGACGACAAACGTATGGCCGAGATTCTTGACGAAATTTTGGTTGATATCGAGGGCGGTGCTCAACTCAGCGAGAGCATTAAACAGTACCCGAATGTATTTCCTCGCTACTACAGCGCAATTTTGAGCTCGGCGGAAAGAAGCGGAAACCTCACTGAGGCCCTTTCCACTCTGAATACATATTTAGAACGCGATTTACGGAGTAAGCGTGCCGTTCGTTCAGCAATGATCTATCCAATGGTCCTTCTATCACTGACTTTTGTCGCGATATTGGTGCTATCGGTATTTGTACTCCCTCGCTTCCAGGTGTTCTTTGATTCATTGAGCGTTAAATTACCAATTACCACACGCATGTTGCTGGCAATCACCCACCTCGTTCAACACTGGTGGTGGATTTTCGCCCTTCTTGCGATCGTGGGCACGATTGTTTTAGTTGTTATGCGACGCAAACCGCAGGGACGCTTAACTCTCGATCGCATCATTCTCAAGATGCCTATCGCGGGTTCACTCGCCCAACTAGTCGCGCTCGAACGCTTCTGTCGCGTCCTCTCCACTCTAGTTCGAACGCAAGTGCATCTTCCAGAGGCGCTGGAACTAGCTGGCGCAAGTACAGGCAATCGTGTCTATGAAGATGCAATCATGGAGGCTCGCAAGCGAGTACTTCAAGGTGAAGGTCTTGCTGGGCCGCTTGAGCGAGCGAAGATTTTCCCCACCGCTGCCATCCAAATTTTTCGCATTGGCGAAGAATCTGGGCAACTCGGTTCGCAATTGAATCAAGCCGCCTCCTTTTACTCTGATGAGCTCGATCATCGATTGAAGAATTTCACCGCATTGCTCGAACCAGCTACCTTGATCGTAATCGGTGGAGGCGTCGGTTTTGTTGCGGTCGCCTTGGTTTCAGCCATGTATGGAATTTATAGCGGAGTTCGTGGCTAAAGTGGAGAAGGCAAAAGATCGCGGAGATAGCCTGCTCGAGGTAATTATCTCAACAGTCATCATGGGCATCATTGGCGTGCTCTTGGTTTCCTCCATCGCGGTCGCTCGTCCCTTTGCCGACAAAATGTCGCTAGTCGGCGAAACTGTTCAAACTTTAAACTCCTTAGCCGAATCTATTAATTTGCAACCTTTTCAACCTTGCTCAACGAAAAACTCCGAGCCTTACGCATTTGCAAAGCCTGTCTCTTCTCCCGTTTCGAATTCATCAACATTTGGAATTTCAAATTCTGATCTGCCTCCTGTGATGGTGAGTACTGCTACAAAATCAAATCCTTACTCTGCGCATTTGTTAGCTCATGGAGCTCCAGGTCCTGTCACATGGCAGGTGGAGCCTCTACTCCCTTCTGGTCTTTCTCTTGATCCGAATACGGGAGTTATCAGTGGAACAACATCACAACCGATTACGGCTACCTACGATTTCACGGCGACTTCCGGAAGCTCTAAGGATATAAAGAGCCTGCTTCTTACAAGCGCATTAGTGAATATCTTGGAAAATGATGGCTCGGCATGGGTCCCATGTGAAAATATTCCAGTTGATTCGCTCACAGGAATAGTCGGAGATGGCACTCAAGCGACTTACCGTTACACGGGCCCCGCTATTACTAAGGGCTCTACGGTTGCTGTTTGGGGTACTGGCAACAAGAGCTTTGAAGGTGCTTCGCTTCAAGTGGCCGATGCAACGACCGATACATTCACTGTTCTAAATCCAACCGTTGCTTCTTCAAATTCCGGATTTGCCAGCTTCTCTAGCTCTGTCGCTGTTCAGCAAGTTGTGGTGAGCACCGTGGTTTCTGGCTCTCCTGTCCATAAAGTTATTGCAAAGGCAATGTCATGAAGCATAAGAAGAATTTACGTCAAATGCTAAAGAGCGATCAAGGTTTGAGTCTGGCCGAAGTGCTTGTAGCAGTTGGATTGACTGGTCTTCTCGCATTGGGCTGTACTCAGCTGGCTTTAGCCTCCTTTACCTCTGCTAATTACACACAATCCATAGCGGTGAAATCCCTCAATTCTGGAAATGCAAATCGGTTGGTTACTACCGATATGGAAAACGCTTCAGGTTTTCTGATTCCTGGAAAGAGCGCTCAAAGTCTTAGCTCTGGGGTTTGCACAAGTGCAGATAGTTCATCATTCGCATCTGGTGCCGTAAATCCATTGGTTGTAATCCAGTATTCAAGCGGAAGTGAAATTGGTTATGAGATCCGAAGTGACAATGGATCGGGGTCATTGTGGCGAGTCTCCTGCCCAACTGGCGGAAGTGCCTCAGGACCAGAGTCAATGATTCGGAATTTACTGCCTACAGGCGATAGCCCCGTGTGGGACTCCTCTGTTACGTGTGCGAGCTTCCCAATTGGCGGGACTCTCCAAACTGCGAATTGCTCAACTGATACTTGGCTTACATCTTCAAGTGTCAATCCAGGGATTGTCTTCACAATTCCATCGACGCTTCCAGGTAAGAGCGTTTCGGTCGTTGCCCAGTCGATAGTGGCTGCGAGGAATAGCGGATGAAACTTAAGAACTCATTGAAATCTGATTCGGGTTACGCGCTGGGATTGGTACTCATTTTTGTCATGGCGGTAGGAACTGTCTTGGGTTCGGTGATGATGGTTACTCAGCTCTCTTCCGATGCCCAAGGTCGTGGAGTCGACCAACTCACTACTTCAAATAACGTCGCCGTTGCAATCTCTGATGTCGCGGAGCAATTTTCCCAAGATGCCGCCGGTAACTATGCTCTTCAGCTAGTTGAAAATACGCCTAATTGTGGATTGCCGGAGAATCTGAGTGATATCACCGTCGCTTGCCAACTCCTCCCTAAAGAACCTCTGGCCACGAGCCAAGTTGTAAAAATTAAATTCGAATCAAAGAGTGGAAAGAGCGTTGAAAGAGCCTTTCTCTTCAGCGTTGATCCTACCTCTGGACTACAAAGGGTTCAGGAGGCTAATCAATAAAGTGAACATAAATAAATTCAAGAATGAGTCAGGTTTCACCATTATCGAACTTTTAGTTGTTCTAACTGTTATAGGTATTCTCTCTGGAGTAGCTTATGTTGGGCTTAATTCTGCGAGATCGAATTCAATTCAAGATTCTTGTAAATCGGCTTTTCAGGCCATAGATCTTGCGGTTACCAGCTACCAAACAGATCATGGTGGTTACATGCCCGGATCAATCACAGCGCTAGAGCCAAACTACGTAAGCGCTTCGACAATTGAGTCCTATTCCAAGAATTTCACAGTTCAACTCGGCAGCTTTTCAGTGACCAGCTACGCAGTAAGTGGCAACACTGTGACCTTAACCTTTGCTTATGGGTATCAGCCGCAGATCACCGTTGGTGAAAAGCTGATCGTTGCAGGGGTAAATAGCTCCTATGTGGATGGAACCTGGCAGGTAGCCGCGTTTATGCCCAACCCGGATACCAATATTGGTACCGTTTCTTATGTGATCAGCAGTTCAGCAACTGTTGCCCCTACCCCCGCACCGGTAGGTGGCTATATCAATGCAGTAAGTAAGGTCGGAGATCCCTTCGACATCTATGTTTTTGATCCAACTGGTAAGAGAATTGGGACAACTGCACCCGCAGCTTGTTCTTCGCTCTAAAGAGACTCGTAAGAGAAGGTAAGGCAAGGGGAAAATAATGAGAAAGTTACTTGATGATTTACGTCGAAAGCGTGAGAACGGCGATGACGGCTTCACCTTGATCGAACTTCTGGTTGTGATTCTCATTTTAGGTATCTTGGCAGCAATTGTCGTTGTGGCCCTCTCCGGTTCGTCAGCTGACGCTCGCACAAAGGCATGCTCGGAAGACGCCGCCAATACTTATAACGCTCTCAATAATTATGTGCTCCATAATGGTGATCTCTCTGCGCCAGCTGCTGGATTTGATTCCTCAATCAACCTGATTGCCGGTGCTGCAAATAGTTTCCGTGGATCGGTTTCGCAAATGTCTGCGTCGGTCTACAGAACTCAACCAAATTCCGCAGATCTCGGAGCAGGAAACCTCTATGGCGAACTTTCTTCACTGGTTCCTGGTTATATCTCCAAGATTCCCACTGATGTTGCGGTTTATTACATCAAGTATCCAGATGCAGCCACGGGTGAGTTTAAATACATCTATGCCGTTGGACCAAACTTCGATGTTGCGGGAACGTATGGAACTCCACCATCAGCGGCGGGAATCCTTCCGAAATCCCCACTCGCGACTGCCTCTATACAGGGCTGCGTAGTAGCGGGTCTTTAAGAAGATGCTTGCAGGAGCCATGTCGGTATCAATTCCGACTTGGCTCCTCTATCTTTTTGTTGGAGTCCTTGGACTTACATTTGGTTCGTTTGCAACTGTGCTCATCGCTCGAGTACCCACCTCTGAAAGTTTAACGACTCGCTCTAGGTGCGTTCATTGCGCCAAGCAATTAACTTGGTGGGAAAACATCCCATTGTTTTCTTATATCGCTCTTAGGGGAAAGTGTTCTGCATGCGGTGCGAGAATTTCGTTTCGCTACCCTGGCATTGAAGTATCGATGCTCATCCTTTTTATCTTGCCGTTAGTACTTCTTAATTCGTGGACCGCAGTTATTCTCTGGCAGGTTATGGCGGCTCTTGGATTGCCACTTTCTATTATTGATGCAGAGCAGCACAGGCTTCCAGACCTTCTGACGGGTTGCCTCTTTGGAGTTTCGCTCTTAATCATTATCGGTGATGCGATTCACTGGAATCACTTTGATCGCATTGCTCCTAGTTTGATGGGGGCAGTTGGTTTAATGCTTTTTTACCTTCTCTTATTGATTATCTCTCGAGGGGGCATGGGAATGGGGGATGTAAAACTTTCCGCGAGCATTGGATTAATCTCCGGTTATTTCGGGATTCATGCATTACTCACCGCTTCTTTTTCCGCTTTTTCCCTTGGAGCGCTCATTGGAATTGGGCTGATGCTTATTGGAAAAGCGGGCAGGAAAACCGCTATCCCCTTTGGACCCTTCATGATCGCAGGTCAGCTCATTTCACTTGTTATTTATGCGCACTAACTATTGAGGTGAGATGCCACTTTCTGAGAAAGTTTGAGCCATTGCGTTATGTCATTTTGATTGTAAGTTAATGTGGAAAGCACGTAAGTTCCTACAAGGATATTTCCTTTGACTTGAAAAGTAGCGATGAGGTTTTGAGGAGTCTTGTTTATAGTGCTAACGGCCAAGAGTGCACGTGAGGATATTTGAGCTGGGGCGTTGTACTTAATTTTCGTGATGGTCGCAACTTTGGTGGAGCAAGAAGCCGAGGCTGCATCGAGTTCTTTAAGAGCCTGGTTTGCCCAAAAAGCAGATTCATACTGAACAGCTTCACTCGAAATAAAAGTATATTTAGATGGGTAAATGGGGTTTGCAGCCACCTGTGTTCTGGAGATGCGATGCGCTTCACTCGTATAGTGCGCATTACAGATTTGGAGCGTCGGATCCGAGAGTTGATTTCCATCTTGCACGGGAGTTACTTGGTATGAACTTCCAAAGTCGCTTGAAGCAAAGGTGTATTTAGATAAATCAGTCGGGGCAGCAGGAAGTGGCATCAAGTTCACTCCTGGTTTCACAGTGACATTAACTGACGCCTGAGAACCCATAGGGGCGGCTGAAATAGTTACATCTCCCGTGTATGAGCTGAAATCCCAACTGGTTGGAGAGCCAGAAGGTACATCTGCGTACTTGTAATCGCTTAAATTAAGCAACCAAACATCGCCGCTTGAGTCGCCCGTATATTTTCCGGTGTATTCAGTGTTCACGGAAATAGTCGAGATCGCTCCGACGGGAGTATCTGATCTAAGGACTGCTAACCCAGCCGAGTAGCCATCAACTGCAGGCATATATTCAACCCAGTAGACGGCGTTTCGGTCGTGAATGTATAAAGCACGCAGTCCCTGAGTGGAATCGGCAGTACTCATCACATATTGACCGCTGCTTGAAATCGATGCAATCGAAGCCCCAGTTAACATGCCAAGTCGCCATTGATGGTAGACATTGAGGGGTCCCGTAGTTTCGATGTTGCTCATGATGTCAACGGCGCCGCCATATTCGATATTTTGGCAGGAGCTCCATGCCGAGTCGCCAGGACTGGGGCAGCTCATGTAATCTGTATGACCAAGTCCAAGTGCATGCCCAAGTTCGTGTGTAATCACATATGGAATCGCATTATCTTGAAGTACGGTGATTCCAAAGGGGTTTCGATAATCGCCAACCAAGCTCTTCGCTTCCCACACGCACTTTCCCGGGAGTTGGGGTAGAAGTATTACTAGATATCGAGTGCCCACATTAAGGTCCTGCGAAACGTAAAACTTAGATGCAACCTCGTTCATGTAAGCAACGGTGGCGTCGCCATCACAAGGCGCCGGCCCGTCCATTTTGACGGGGGCGGAAGCATCCATTCCGCGGGTGAAATCTATACTTGCATGTGAATGCCAGTAAGGGGTGGCATAGGCATCTACTGCGGTACGTACTGCTGCAACGGTTGTGGAGGGAGTTGCAGCTTGAGGCCAGGAAACCGAGACTACGTCTATCGGTCTGGTGAAATCTGCTTGAGCGGGCAGCGTGATCCAGGGATTAAAGAAGCTTGATAAAAGCCCCAGAGCAGCAAAAAAGGTCATGGATCTCCGTTGGGTGCGCGTCACAACTAACTTTGCTGGGGAGGGCAAAGGAGGAACTCCGTTCAGGTGGAAGGGGAATTTCCATCTTGAACCTGAGGATAAAGTAGAGGTTTAGGGTTTCAGTGGAGGTGGAGGGGCAATCCACCGCGTGTCGCACATTCTGTGACTAGTCAGTGAGTTTGATAGGAAAATGCCCAGGGATCGAGATGAAAGGTTGAGCGACTGTACAATTTCCTCTAACCCCAATTTAGGAGCTCAGGTGAATAATTCAGTCAAGAAGGTCGTTGGCGCATCCGCACTAGGAGCAATATCGGTCATCGAGTTACTTCACTTGCAACAAGCCAGCGCAACACCAGTAACTTTTACCGGCTCTACCGTCTCTAACCCCAAGGGTGGCAGTGTTCAAGTTGCAATTACAGTTGATGGTGCAAGCGGGGTCTACAGGATTACTTCCATCGCCACCCCGGTACAACCGGGTGGCGGGAACGCCTCGTATGCAAATAAAGCTATCCCAACCTTGACAAATGAAGCCCTTGCCGCCCAAAGCGCCTCTATAAACGGCGTGAGCGGAGCGTCGGAAGTCTCTGCAGCTTGGATCAGTTCCCTCTCTTCCGCGATCGCACAGGCGGCCGCTGCGGGTGAGGCGATTGGAACTTCTACGACTCCTCCTGCGCCTGCTCCTGCCGCCGGTGCGACTAGCCCATCCACTTCTGGGGGAAACCCTGCACCTTCAAATATTGCTCCAACATCATCAGCCATCCCTACATCGGTAGCCACCGCTCCAACTTATGACTGGGTTACGTTAAATAGTTACAGCGGATCCGGCGGTGGATCGGCTGACCTGACTCAGCCTTTAAACGATCTCTCAAATGCAATTTCACGAATAGCAAGTTCGGGCGGAGAAGGCAGAAGTTCCGCCATAGCCGCCGCGAACGCCGCTCTCAATAACTTACGGGCCGCCATATCTGGAAGTTCTGGGAATCTTTCGGCAAGCGCCGCCGCATATGTAAATTACATAAATCAGCAGATGCAGTTTTCGATCACTCGAGGTAACCAGCAAATGGCTGATTACTTTGCGAAGGTAATTTTAGCGGCGAACAAACTATATGCGGATGCAGAGGCGTCGGCGGCAGCTATTAAAGCCGAACCCGCCCCAACGGTGACAGTTACGGTTACCGCCACTCCCGCCGTCGCCCCGAAACCTACGATCAACTCTGTGATTAACAAAAATACGGGAGTTATCAAAAAGACTTTCACCTGTATTAAAACCGTTTCGGGAGTTACAACCAGAAAGACAATTAGCGCGTTTATCGTGAAGTGCCCAACCGGCTTTACCTTAGTGAAGAAATAGTGTTACTTAATCACCGTATCTAGGTTTGCCTGCGCCTCTGTAAATGGATCGAGCAAAATCTGAACATCTAGATGCCAACTTCCTTTTGCGGGAAGTAGAACCACTGATGAGTAATGGTTTTTCGAGCCCACCAAGGTGACCTGAATATCGGTTAAATTGAGAGCTGCATTTGAGAAGTAGATATACATATTTTTTGCGCTCTGAATTTTTGGGCCATCCAAATCGATACTTATTTTCGAAGGTGTACCCAGGGTCAGATTCGGAATTTCCAGAACCCCTTTTAGACCGTCATCAAAGGTGAGCGGAATTGAGTAACTTCGCTGAGTTAATGAGTTCGATGGAGAGGTTGAGGTCCCACCCTCAACGGACAATATTTTTGGTGGCGTGAATGAGACCAAGGTGACCGTCGCAATGAGAATTGCCGCGAAGGTAGCCAATTCAAAACGTAGAGAGCGCTTAAAATCGAAATCCTCCTCAATTCCCAACTTCTTGCTACGCAGGTGGTGGAATGCACCAAGTGCCAAGGTGAGCACGACAAATACAATTTTGATACCTAAGAAGAGAGCCCAGTTGGACTTTGAATAGAGATTTACCGGCCTGGCTAAGTAAAAAGTGAGAGTCGTGGCAAGTGGAATTAGGCAGAAAATGCTGACGGTATTGATCTTCCGGGTTAATTCAAATTGCGTACGCGTCTGGCGAAGTAATAATCCGCACACAGAACCTGCCCAGGTGATTGCAAAGAATAAGTGTCCTGCGGCGATGTATCTCAAAATCACAGGATGTGCTAAATCCAGCGCGTGGCCTTCAAAGAATTCTTGCGAGCTAAAGAGAAGTGCGATGAGAAGCAATTGGGAAGTTCCGAGCCAACCAATCTTCTCTTCCCGCTTTGTCTTCTTTGGGCTTAAGACCCAGTTCATAGCTGAGGCTAAGAGCACCGCAAATGTGATTATTGCAAGGAGTGAGATCTTTGATGAACCGCTATCGAGATATGAACCTGGGAGAATGGAAGAGAGCACCACAATGCGGAGGCCCGCGATGATGATTCCTAGAAAAGCGGTGATGACAAAGATGAAGTATGAACCGGCAACAATTGAACCAAATGCAAGAATCAGAAGAGCCCAGAAGAGAAATTGCAGAATCTTGTCAGGGTATGAGACGAGGTATGATTGAGTTGCCTTGGAAGGTTTTTGATTAACTCCAAAAGAATAGGCGCCTCCGACGAGGTGACCATCTCGACTTACCGCTCTCCAGGAAACAATGTAGGAACCTGCGGGAAGAATTTTGCTCGGGGTAAGTGTGACGGTGCTCCGGTGGGTAGCCGCGTCGAGCGTGAGTGAGTAAGAAGTTGCGATTTTTGATCCAGTTGAGTCGGCCAGCAGAACTTCATCTGAATTAGTCTGAACTTTTTCGCCCCAGGTCAAAGTGATGTTGGCTGGAGCTTTGGTTAAGACCGAATTAGCCAGGGGATAGGTGTTGATCAACTGGGCATGCGCTTGTGCAGGAGCAGGGTTTAGGAGGAGAAGAGAGAAGATTGAAATGAGAAAAAAGATGACCCTGCTCTTTCTAGGTGAAGTTACAGCAGGTCGTCTCATTTAATTACTCTGGATTAATTGAGGTTAAGTACAGGGACTGGAGTTGCTGACTCTGCTGGATCTGAACCATCTGCAGGACGAGGTTGAATCCAGTTAACTTTGAGCCCTTTGGTGCATGATTGGACCGCAGGGAATTTCAGCTGTGAACCTTTGGCACCTGTCGGAGTCAACTTGAACTTGATATCTGCAGCATTCTTGCCGCCATCAGGTCCGGTGGTGATTGCTGGACCAAAGACTCTGAGGTATGAACGACCTGCAGATTTAACAATCTTTTCCTGCCAGCCTTTCAATAATTTTCCATGTTGGTAAACGCCGACTGCCGCAAACGTTGAGGTGTTGATTGTTTTAGGGAGTTGAAACTTCACCTCTGTCGTTTGGGATGCGGCCGTGCAATCGTGCGGCACATTCAAATTCACAACCTGATTCTTATTGGCTTTCACGGAATCTGGGCTGAACTCCACGTGTGCACTTGCGGTGGCGAGGCCAACTACCGAAATCAAGCAGGTCAGAAGAGCTACTTTCTGCGCTCTCTTCATCTTCAATCTCCTTAGGCAAATTATCTATGCCTAATGGTATCTGACCTGCCTGATGCCGCTGCGCAGGGCGAGTGAAGGTGGATTGTTGCAGGGTGAAGAGGCTGATGTTCTTGTTGGAGCATTTACTGAAATTCATCAATTGGTCTTCGATGAGGAGATTGCAGATATTCGCGCCGGTCGCACACCAAATACCTGGATTTCACCTGACTCGCTCGACTCTTTAACCAGACGACACCTACGGGAGTCATTTCGTTCAATCAGCAGCATCCAAGGCGTCGTTGATGGCGAGTGGACCAGGCGTTTAAAGTGAGCATTTTCAAAGAAGGCTTAGATAAATCTTGGCGCGCTTACGAGTATTGCGCTGTTGACGTTGAGGCAACTGGTTTAGATCTTCGCAGAGATGAAGTAATTTCTATCGGGGCTGTAACTATTGCAGATGGTCGTTTTAAGGGGGTTGGAAATTTCTACGAGGAGATAGCGCCTTCAAGATCTCCATCTCACTCATCGGTCCAAATTCATGGACTGCGTGGAATTGATCTTGAAAAGGCTAAGCATGCAGATGAAGTTTTCCCTCAATTGATTACATATCTTTCGAATAAGCGCTTAATCGCACATGCCAGCTGGGTCGAGAAAGCTTTCTTATCTACCCCTCTGAAGCGTCACGGATATTCATTTCCCAAGAAAGTGGTTGATACCGCATCTCTCGCTCGATTTATCGGGCTTGCAGAAAAAGAGAGTGGCCACGAACCCGCACTGGAATTTCTGGCGCGTTCTCTCAATCTTCCTGTGTACACACCACACCATGCTTTAGGTGACGCCATGACTACGGCTGCAGTCTTTCTTGCCCTTGCGACCAGGATTGAGAATGAATTGATGGAGAAATCGGGAGAAATTTTGAGCCTGGAAAAGCTTCTGAATATAAGTAAGAAGTGATGCATATGGCAGTATCGTGTGATGAGTAACTCCAGCAAAAAAGTATTGATTGTTGGCGGCGGCGCGTCGGGTACCATTACCGCCATTGCGTTGATTCGCGCCGGTGTACTGCCCGAAAATATTGTTATCGCTGAACCGCGTGAGTTACTCGGTGAAGGCTTGGCTTACCAGACGAGAGATGAGCTCCATCGCCTCAACGTTCCATCTGGACGATTAAGTGCAGTCGAAGAACTTCCTGATGACTTTGCGCTCTGGGCTGATGCTCCCTCATATTCATTTATGGAGCGTCGGATGTATAGCACCTACTTAAGAGAACATCTAGGCAATGGAGTTCGACATCTGAGAGAGATAGTCACAGACCTAGAACCTTCATCGAGTGGAAAAGTATTAGCAACATTCGAGGATCATTCCAAAGAGGAATTTGATGCAGTTGTTCTTGCGATGGGACTTGGGAAGGCTAGAGTTCCAAACTTTCTTCACGGAGCACCTGACTCACCACTCATTATTAAGGATGTGTGGGATGGCAATCCTCTCCCTGAAGCAAGAACACTGCTTTGTTTTGGAACTGGTTTGACCTTTATAGATGTGGCTTTAACTCATTTAGCGAGAAACCCTCAAAACCGGGTTATCGCCATTTCCGGTTCGGGGAATTTACCAGAGAGGCATGAGAGATCTCAGATCTCGCCTTTTACCCCCACGCTCTCTGATGTGAACTCGCTGGAGAAATTACGTCGGTACTTCGCTGAAGCCGGAGAATCATGGCGCGAGGCGGTCGATGGGTTACGACCAATTATGGAATCCATGTGGCGGTCTTTTAGTTCTGAGGAACGTGAAGAATTTCTACGTACTGATGGGTCAGTGTGGTTTCGCCGTCGCCATCGCATTGCACCAGATGTGGCGGATCGTGTTGACGCTGAGATTGCAGCCGGACGGATCACGGTGATGAGTGGGAAGGTGGTCGAAGCCTTGGTTAGCCAGAATCAGGTTCATCTAACTTTGGAAGATGGCCACACGCATGTTGGCGATTACTTGGCGCTATGTATTGGTCGGGATTATGAACTTTCTGATCCACTGACGCTCAATCTCTTGAAAGGCGGCAAAACTTCTCGCGGTCCTTTAGGTATGGGATTACATGTTGATGTTTCAACAGGATTGTTATTAAAACCTGATGGCACATCGCTTTCAAACATTTTCGCGCTTGGGCCACTTCGTTCAGGTGAAGCTTTTGAGAGCACCGCGATTCCTGAAATCAGGAAGCAGGCTTTCTCCATCGCCAAAAGCTTGTAATCCACCTGAAATGTGCGGCTCGTGTTAGGAATTCGTTAGGAATTGTTAGGAACCCTCGATTTGAGGTGACAACCGCAAAATTGAGTCTATTTTTAACTCATGGCCTCGGTCGGAAGTAAGTCGTTTTGGGAGAAGCTCAGGTGGTTCGCTCCCGTTACAGTTTTATTAGGCGTAATGCCTCTGTCCCTCCTCGCCCTACATTTTTTCTTACAGAAACTGGGACTCACCGCCAGCACCTTGATTCTCTTGGTGGTGACTGTTTTTTACTCACTTGGTTCGGGTATCTGGGTAGCGATCCTGCTCTCCCTCGAGAGCGATCTATACCTCAATTATTACCTGACTAGACCTTTCCACTCCTTCCGAGTCTCCGAGAAAAATGGCGTAACAACACTGATCGTCTACGTCTTAGCGAGCACCACAGTCTCTGCGTTAGTGAAGCTCTTAGCCACTAAACAAAATGAGATTCAAGCCCTACTGGCGCGCATAGAAAATCTCGCTTCTAAATCCGGCAACAAGCCGGCCGAGGCATACACCCTTGGAAATTGGGATGTGAATCTTGCAAAGCGCGCAGTCTCGGATTCCGGGAATGAAAATATCCATGTCCACCTCACCCCTATTGAATGGAAGATTCTTGAGGTTCTTGTTAAGGCCGAGGGCGGGCTCGTCTCCCAGCAACAAGTCTTGAAAGAGGTTTGGGGGGATAAGTACATGAGCGAAACAAATTATTTAAGACTTTATCTCAGCCAACTACGTAAGAAGTTAGAGGCAACTCCAAAACGTCCAGTTTTATTAATAACAGAAGCAGGGGCAGGTTATAGAGCAATGGCAACTCGTAAGTCGGTCGCAAAGTGAGCAAAACTTGGTTAGATGATGCAAGTGTTCCAACAGCGTTAATCGAACTTCCTGAAGGCAAAGATAGTTTCTCCTATCGAGTGAAGAAGAAGCTCCTCGGGCTTCCACTCAATAGGCACGAACTTAGTCACCAACGATTGGCTAAACGCTACGCGCTTGGCATTCTCTCCAGTGACTGCATCTCATCTTCCGCTTATGGAAGTGAGCAGATTCTTATTGCCCTAGTGCCTTTTATGGGCCTTGCTGCCTTCGGTGTCTTGCTCCCAATGACACTAGTAATTCTCACCATTTTGGTCTTACTCACACTCTCCTATAACAACGTCATTGCCAAGTACACATCTTCCGGTGGTGCTTACATAGTCGCCCGAGAAAACCTCGGAAGGTTCTGGTCAATTGTTGCCGCTGTAGCTCTGATTTTGGATTACATCGTGACAATTGCAATTCAAAGCGCTGCCGGCATTGTTGCGGTCGCTTCCTTCTGGCCATCCTTAACGCCATACACAAACCTGATGACTATTGGAGTAATTCTCTTCTTGACCTACGGAAATCTCAGGGGAGTGAAGGAAGCCGGTCGTTCCTTTGCCCTTCCAACCTACCTCTTCGTTGTGAGCATGTTCGTGGTATTTGCACTTGGTATCTATCAAGAACTCGCAGGTCACCTTCATCATGTTGCTGATCCATCTGGCACCATGTCACTTGGACACCATTCAGGTTTACTTACTGTTGCTTCGGTCTTCATCTTGCTCCGAGCATTTGCGAACGGTGGATCTTCTCTTACCGGCTTAGAAGCAATATCTAATGGCGTCTCTCTCTTTAAGTCTCCAGAAGGTCGCAATGCCAGAATCACCATGAATCTCATGAGCGGATTACTCGGCACATTGGTCTTCGGTGTCTCTTGGTTTGCATCTCATCTTCAGGTCGTTCCCTATACATCAGGCACACCTTCGGTTATCTCAGTGATTGCGAAGACAATCCTTGGTAATGGGGTTTTCGGCCACCTCTGGTTTGGTTTCACACAGTTCTCCACCATGCTTATCCTGATTGCCGGAGCTAACACCGTTTACAACGCCTTCCCAATCTTGGCCGCAAACATTTCTGAAGATGGTTTCTTGCCTCGCCAATTCGCCTCTCGCGGACACAAGCTGGTCTACTCCAACGGCATAATCGCCTGTTCATTCTTCGCGATTTCCTTGATCATCTTCACAAATGGATCGGTGAACAAGTTAGTGGCCCTCTATGCACTAGGCGTCTTTACCGCCTTTTCAATTACTGGCTTTGGAATGTTCGTGAATGCCCGAAAGTTCAAGGGCAAACTCTGGAGAGCAAAGGCAGTCGTAAGTCTGCTCGCCTCGGTTACATCTCTTCTCGTTGTCATTATCTTTGCAACCGTAAAGTTCACCGAAGGCGCATGGCTGATTGTCATAGTTGGTCCAGCACTTGTTTTCTTTATGTTCCGCCTGGCAAACCAATATCGCAGGGAAGAAGAGGTTCTGAACCTCATCGATGCCAAGGCAAAGTCCTCAACGTATTCCAAGCACGACGTCGCCCTACTTGTTGATTCAGTCGATCTGGCCGTTGTAGGGGCTGTGAAATATGCGCTCTCGCTTGCACCTCGCAGTTTGGAGGCGGTCCACTTTGTTCTTGACGATCAGCGAGCCGAAGTGATCCAACGTAAGTGGGCCGCAACAGCACAACTAGCCGATATCCCCCTTAAGTTGATTGATTGCCCAGACCGCAGAATCTCCAGGGCAGTTGTGCAGTACGCACGTAGATGTACTTCAGAGGTTGGTGTTGAGCTCACACTTCTCCTACCTCGGCGTATCTATACCCAGTTCCTAGGTCGGATCTTGCATGACCAAACTGCCGAGCAAATTGCATCCTCAATCACGCTGCTGCGAGGCGTTATCGCGACAATCGTGCCTTTTGACGTTGCAAGTCTCCTCTCCGGTGAGATTGAAAAACCAGGCATGGAGGTCGTTCCTACTGTTGAAACAAAATCAGTTCCGGCTCCCGCTAAAGAAGAACCCAAAGTGATGCTTCAAGATTTCCCATTTACCCACTTCGAACCGAACCTGCGCAAAATAGGTGAAGTTGTTTGGCGCCAGCGCTCCCATGTCATGGGTCAAGTCGTTTCCATTACTTCGTCACATCAAGACAAGCCAACTGTCGATTTAGAAATTTGGGATGAGACCGGTGGCATTACACTGCAATTCTTTGGGCGTAAATCTCTTGCCGGCATCAGGGTAGGAACCATCGTCAAGGCGGAAGGCATGGTGGGGGAGGATGATGGCAAGTTGACGATTATGAATCCACGTTATGAAGTCATTTTCCATGAATCCTCGGAGAGTTCCCACCAGAACCATTGATTAGTTGCTCTGGTTCTGCTTCACTCTTTTCGTGAATCGGAGTCGATCAACGCGATTGGTCGGGTATCTGAGTATCGCACTTGTTCTTGCGGGGTTGGTAGTGGCCAACTTTGTCATCACTGGGGATGACCACAGGCTTAAATTCAATTCAATGAAAATTGAGTTGAAC
>CAITFY010000073.1 GCA_903891755.1 uncultured Actinomycetes bacterium
AGATCTAGTTAATGAGGATGACATAGACGTTCCTGACTTTATGAAGTAAATGTCTCGAACACTCTTTACCTCGCGCGATGGTGGGGATCTTAAAGATTTTGCACGTAGGGAATCTTTGCGAGTAGATCTCTCCATGGATCACCTTATTTTCATGCACCAGACACATAGCGATCTGGTCTTGGTTGTTGATGGTTCCGAGGGCGAACCCCAGTGTGATGCACTCGTAACACGATCAAAGGGCGTGGCCTTGGCAGCGATGGCTGCCGACTGTATGCCTGTAACTTTCACATCTGAAGGAGTTGTGGGCATCGCTCACGTCGGAAGAGTGGGGCTGGTAAAGGGAATAGCGCCGAAGACTGTAGAAACGATGCTTGGGTTAGGTGCTGGCAAAATCACGGCGATTATTGGCCCCAGCATCTGCGCCAGATGTTATGAAGTTTCACCAGAAATGTATGAAGAGATAACCGCTTTAATTCCTTCGACCGCCACCTCATCTGATCTGCATTCTCTGGATCTGCAATCTGGTGTGAAGAGTCAGTTGGAATCTCTTGGAGTTGCAGTAAAGGACGTTGGAATCTGTACCTTAGAAAATTCAGATTACTTCTCCTTTAGAGGTGGAGATCTAAGCGCTCGGCAAGCAGGGATCATCTCGCTATGAGCCGCGCTGAGGAAATTGCCGCGAACTTAGCCCAGGTCCAAGAAAAAATATCTCGGGCGGCTGCAGATTCAGGCCGAACTCTTGATGAGATTACCTTGATAGCAGTAACTAAGAATTTTCCGGTGAGTGATGCGCAGATTCTCTTTGATCTTGGAATCCGTAATATGGGAGAGAATCGCGATGAGGAAGGCGCTCGAAAATCAGAGCAATTGCCGGCGGATATTCGCTGGCATTTTCAGGGTCAGATTCAGAGCAGGAAGATTAAATCTATTTCTAGCTGGGCTGATGTGATTCACTCTCTCGATTCTCTCTCGCATGCAGAGAAATTTGCCGCGCTAGGGGAGGGCGCGCCTACCGAATTTTTTGTACAGATCAATCTCGAGCCAGAGCGCCACGATCGAGGTGGCATTGCCCCAACGCAGATTGATACTTTCTTGCAGGAGCTTGCGGAGAAGGCTGAGATTTTTCCCATTGGATTGATGACAGTGGCTCCCATAGACCAAGACCCGTTGCAGGCTTTCACGGAGTTGGCAGAGATGCAGCGACGAGTGAGATTGCAGAAGTTGTCGATGGGAATGAGCGGGGACTTTGAAGCGGCAATATCCGCCGGTGCGACACATATCCGCGTAGGTAGTTCAATACTCGGTTCTCGTGGATATCCCGCCTAAAATTGGACCATGGCTAATGTATTTAAGAAGGCGGCAAATTACCTCGGTCTTGTAGAGGAAGAGGATGAGACTTCATCCTTTCAAGCTGCTCCAGAACCTGCTTCAACCGTCCGCTCGGTCAAGCAATCAGCCCGTCCAACTTTCAATCCACTTCCAACGCCAGCACGTGGCGTGAGCACTCCTGCTCCAAGTTATCTTCCCGTTCAAGAGGCGCTGCCAATCATGGATCAAATTTTCACCATCCATCCCCGTTTCTACAACGAGGCGCGCACCGTCGGCGAGCGTTATCGTCTCGGACAACCTGTACTTATGAACCTTTCAGATATGGATGAATCTGAGCGCAAACGCTTAGTTGATTTCGCATCCGGTTTAGTCTTTGGGCTTCACGGAAGCATCGAGAGAGTTACCTCTAAGGTATTTCTTCTCACTCCCGCTAACGTCCGTGTCAGCACGGAGAATAAAGCAGCAGCAGCTGAAGCAAGTTTCTTTAACCAGAGCTGAAATTCCTGATTAAAGGGGCCGGGTAAAAGTATGAGTAGCGTTGGAACAATTATTATCGTTCTGCTTCAAATCTTTATCATCTCGCTCTTTGCACGGGTGATTCTCGATTACATTCGAATCTTCTCGCAATCCTGGCGCCCTCGCGGACTAGTGCTTGTTCTTGCCGAAGGTGTTTATGGGATTACAGATCCAGTGATGAAATTCGCGAGACGATTCATTCCGCCACTTCGCGTGGGACCGGTTGCAATTGATGTTTCATTCATCGTGATCTTCTTTATTACCCAAGTTTTAATCTCACTTGCGCACCGCATTCATTAATTAAGCCTTTGTAAGCTCTAGCGCTAAACCAATCTCATTCTCGGCTACAGGTAAAGAACTCTCTTGAACGATAGATAGCGCCAATACCTCATCAGAAATCTGCGCACTATATTCAGTGATAGCGGCGACAAGTTCTGCTCCACCATTCCATTTCACATGAATACGGTCGCTAATTTCAAAACCAGAACCCTTGCGTTGCTCCTGAATGGTGCGGATAACCTCGCGCATTAAGCCAGCAGTGATGAGTTCTGGAGTAAGCGTGAGATCAAGTGCAACACTCTCACCGGAATGGCTAGCAACAGACCAGCCCTCTTTAGGCGTCTCAGTGATAACAAGATCTTCGGGAGTTATCTCGGCGCTCTTATCGCCATATGCGATTGTGTATGAACCAACCTTGCGAAGATCACGTACGAGCGAGGCCGCCTCAGATGCTGCAATAGCAGCGGCGATTGCTTGCACATCTGCGCCATATCGTGCGCCGATTGAGCGGAAGTTTGCCTTGATAGAGATGCTTACAAGTCCTTCACTCTCATCAGAGAGAAGGTCTAGCTTTGCGACATTGAGTTCATCTTGAATATGTTCACGGATTTCTGGATCCATATCAACCCAGCGATTGGCTGCGATGAGCGCACGTGCAAGAGGTTGGCGAATCTTGATCTTAGATTCAGCGCGGGCGGCACGTCCCAGCTCAACCAGGCGACGGGAGAGAGCCACTGATGAGGAGAGCGCTCCATCAATCTTTGAGGTATCAGAAGTTGGGAAAGAGGAGAGGTGCACGGATTCGGCAGCCGTTGGTTCGCCCACCTGTACAAGTGATTGCCACACATGCTCAGTAATGAAAGGAACGAGCGGCGACATCAATTGGGTAAGGGTCTTTAGGCATGTGTAGAGAGTGGAGAGCGCCTTCTCATCTCCATCCCAGAAGCGTCGACGGGAACGACGCACATACCAATTAGAGAGGTCATCGATAAAGGTAGCGAGTAGGCGACCAACTTCTTGTGAATCAAAGTTTTCAAATGCCTGATCAACTGTTGCGATGAGTTGATTAAGCTCGGAGATGATCCAACGATCCATCGTTACGTCAGAATCTACAGCGCCTTTTTCTACCTGAAAGTTTGCGGCATTTGCATACAAGCTAAAGAAAGAGACTGTGTTCCAGTATGTAAGCAGAGTCTTTCTCACAACATCTGAGAGTGCCTCATGTCCTACGCGGCGCGCGCTCCATGGTGAGCCTGCTGCCAGCATGTACCAACGCACAGCATCAGCGCCATGTTGATCCATAAGTGGAATTGGTTGCAGCACATTTCCTAAGTGCTTACTCATCTTGCGACCATCTTTATCCAAGATATGCCCGAGACAGAGCACGGTCTTATAAGAAGATTCGTCAAAGACTAAAGTTCCGATTGTCATCAAGGTGTAGAACCATCCACGAGTCTGGTCGATTGCTTCGCAGATAAAATCAGCTGGGTAGGCGGCTTCTAGGGCTTCTATAGATCCCTCTTTATGCGGATAACCCCACTGCGCAAATGGCATTGCGCCAGAGTCATACCAACAGTCAATAACTTCGCTGACGCGATTCATCGTCTGCGAACATTCTGGGCATGGGAA
>CAITFY010000074.1 GCA_903891755.1 uncultured Actinomycetes bacterium
CGCCGAAGCACTTTCTCAAGTAGAACCTGCAGAGGTAGACCCTGTCGCAGTGTTAACGGCAGACCTACAAAGACTTCAAGCAGATTTTCAGAATTATCGTAAGCGTGTTGATAAAGAGAGAATTGAATCTGCAGAGGTTGTAACTGGAATTGTCCTTACGCAATTACTAGGCGCGCTCGATGATATTGATCGCGCACAAGAGCACGGTGAGTTAACCGGCGGATTTAAAGCGGTAGCCGACCAATTGGTTAACACGACGACAAAATTGGGACTTACCAAATTTGTTGATACTGGAGTTACCTTTGATCCGCACATTCACGAAGCGCTCATGCATGAGACATCCTTAGAGGTATCCGACACCCAAGTTACAAAAGTTTTACGTCCCGGATACAAATTCAAAGAGCGCATTTTGCGCCCCGCTCAAGTAATCGTTACTGATCCTGAGTAAGAAAGAAGTGAATTAAATGGCCGCCAAGGACTTGTACGAGAAAGATCTCTACAAGATCCTTGGCGTTTCCAAAAACGATGATGCCGCTGCAATTAAGAAGGCCTATCGCAAGCTTGCAAAAGATTTACACCCAGATAAGACCAAGGGTGATAAGAAGTTAGAAGATCGCTTTAAAGAAGTCTCTGAAGCTTACGAAGTTCTCTCGGATGATAAGAAGCGCGCCGAATATCAAGAGATGCGCGACGCATTTACAAATGGCAGAGTTCCTCGTGGAGGACAACAAGCACCTGGTGGAGGATTTGGCGGCGGTGGTTTCGAAGATATCTTCGGCGGCGGCTCGCAAAGCGATATCTTTTCAACTCTCTTCGGCGGCGGGAATAGAGCGCCGCGTCGCGGGCAAGATTTACAAACCGAGACAACAATCTCCTTCCGTGATGCTATTTATGGGCGTGAGATAACACTTCGAGTTAATGATCAAAGCATCACAACTCGAGTTCCGGCAGGAATCAAAGATGGCGGAAAAATCAAACTTAAAGGCCGAGGTGCTCCGGGCCAAGCAGGTCCAGGGGATCTCTTCATCATTATTAATGTGACAAAACATCCAGTCTTTACTCGCGACGGAAACAACCTCCTGATGTCTCTACCGGTGACATTCACGGAAGCGGCGCTTGGTGCTGATATTTCAGTTCCGACTTTAAGTGGCGATGACGTCGTTGTTCGCTTGGCTCCAGGAACACCCAACGGCAAAGTACTTCGCGTCAAAGAGCGCGGAGTTAAGAAGGATTTCCAATCAGGAGATCTGCTCATCACGGTTGAAGTTCAAGTTCCTCAACGCATTGATAGCAAAGCAAAGGCTGCTCTTGAAGAGTTCGCCGAACTTACAAAATCAGATTCTCCCCGCACTCATCTTAAAGAGAGGGCAGGGGCATGAACTTAGAACTCCACCCCGATGATGATCAAGCGGTATATGTAATTTCAGTTGCTGCCGAACTCTCCGGAATGCATCCACAGACTTTGCGCCAATACGATCGCATGGGTCTGGTCTCACCTGGACGTGCATCGGGTCGCGGTCGCAGATATTCACTGCGCGACATTGCATCTCTTCGAAACATTCAACGTTTGGTTGGCGACGGCATAAATCTTGCAGGAATTAAGCGGATTATGGAGCTTGAATCTGCTGTGGCGAATATGGCACTTGAAGTAGCCAAGCTAAGAACAGAGGTTGACGCACTCATGGCATCAAATCCCGCGCTAGCAATCGAGAAGCGTTCAACCCCAACTGTCGTTATTTATAAAGAAGAGTAGATAGGGTTTCGCCATGAGTTCACGTGAATCACTTAAGTCAGAAATCCTTAATAAGGCTGTTGTCCATGGCAAAGTAATTCTCTCCTCGGGCAAAGAAGCTGATTACTACGTTGATCTGCGCCGCATCACTCTTGATTCAGTTGCCGCTCCCCTGGTTGGAGAGGTCATGCTTGAACTCACCAAAGATTGGGATTACGAAGCGGTTGGTGGATTAACACTGGGTGCAGATCCGGTCGCAACCGCGATGATGCATGTTGCCGCAAGTAAAGGTCGCAAGCTAGATTCTTTTGTAGTTCGCAAGGCAGAGAAAGCTCATGGCTTACAACGACGTATCGAGGGTCCAGATGTTGTTGGTAAGAGAGTTCTTGCAGTCGAAGACACCTCGACGACCGGTGGTTCAGTGCTAACAGCAGTTGAAGCGCTTAAAGAGGCTGGAGCAATTGTCGTTGGAGTTGCGGTCATTGTTGAACGCGGTGCCAAAGAAACTGTTGAAGCCGCAGGACTGGAATATCGTGCGGCGTATCAGTTAGCAGATCTCGGTTTATAAATTTTTAATTAGGAGAGGTGCTTGCGACTGCGCCACTCTTTGAAGATCTCCCAGCCAAGCGGGATCACTGTGATACCAGCAATAACTAGAACAATATCTGTCAGATATTTCGAGATGGTATCTGCGAAAGTATTTCCAGCAGCGTATGCACCCCAAATGAGTACTTGGGTCCAGATGAGGGCACCAAAGACATTCCAGAATGCGAAAGTTTTAAAAGGAACTCGAATAATTCCCGAGAGTGGGTTTATGAGTCCGCGAACTACAGGAATGAAGCGTCCAAGGACGATGGCGCGACCACGGCCATATTTGGTGATGTATTTTTCAGCAGACTTAATCTTGCCGGGATCGAAGAACTTTGAATTTGGACGGCTAAAGATTCTGATGCCGTAATGCCAGCCCAACCAGTGGCCGAACTGAGAACCAATAATGGCGGCGATTGGCGCCCCAGCCGCGACAACCGCGATATTGAGGTGGTGTCCACTTGTGGAACCAATACCTGCGGCGAAGAGGCCGGCGGTGATGAGCAAGGTATCCCCAGGCAGACCGATGATGAGCGGCAAGCCAGTCTCAAGGGCCAAAATGGCAAAGATGATGACCAACGAATAGTTGGAATTAAGGGCTGAGGTAACGCTTATAAAGCTCATAGGGTTACAGGATACCGATTGATAGCGCGAAATCTGTCATAGACCTTATATATATGTGTAACCTTTCAACCCTTAGAAGGTCAGGAATGCCACCTATCCACTCAACGAGGAGTCAAAATAGTGTCGACAGCCGTTCAAGTAACCGGAACTAATCTGATTTATGTTTATATCGTTCTTGGAGTTTCGCTTCTAGCCCTAGCTATTGCTTATGGGCTTCGGGCACAAGTTCTCGCTCAATCTGATGGAACAGAGAAGATGAAGGAGATCGCTCTCGCAATTCAAGAGGGAGCGGCCGCCTATCTCAACCGCCAATTCAGAACACTCTCAGTCTTTGTAGCTATCGTCTTTGTGCTCCTTTTTGCACTCCCTGGCCATACCGATATCCGTATCGGTCGCTCAATATTCTTCTTACTTGGAGCTCTCTTCAGCGCCTCGGTCGGATACAACGGAATGTGGCTCGCCGTCCGCGCAAACGTTCGCGTCGCAGAGGCTGCCCGTCAACGCTCAGCTGAGAATGCCGTAAAGATCGCCTTCCGTACCGGCGGCGTCGTGGGCATGACAACTGTTGGTCTTGGCCTTCTTGGTGCCTCACTTGTTGTAATTATCTATCGCGAAAATGCTCCAGAAGTTCTCGAAGGTTTCGGCTTTGGTGCCGCGATGCTCGCTATGTTTATGCGCGTTGGTGGCGGAATTTTCACCAAGGCAGCTGACGTTGGAGCTGACCTTGTAGGTAAGGTCGAACAAAACATTCCTGAAGATGACCCTCGTAACGCTGCAACAATCGCTGACAACGTTGGTGACAACGTTGGTGACTGTGCAGGTATGGCCGCTGACCTCTTTGAATCATATGCAGTTACCTTGGTTGCAGCACTTATTCTCGGTAAAGCCGGCTTCGGTGATGCAGGTCTTATTTATCCACTGATCGTTCCCGCAATTGGAATTATCACCGCGATCATCGGTGTATTTATTACTCGACTTCGCCCAACAGATCGCTCTGCCATGCAGGCAATCAATCGCTCATTCTTCTTATCAGCAGTCATCTCTGCAGTCTTGGTTGGTTTCGCGACATTTACATACCTACCAGGCTCAATGAAGTTGTTGACTGGACTTGATGCAGCTCATACAGCAAGCAATGTAAATCCACGCATCCTTACATTCGGTGCAGTGCTGATTGGAATTGTTCTCGCCGCTGCAATCCAAATTCTCACCGGCTTCTTTACTGAAATTGGTCGCCGTCCAGTAAACGATGTATCTGCTTCATCTAATACGGGCTCAGCGACAGTAATTCTCGCTGGTATTGCAATCGGTTTTGAATCTGCTGTTTATTCCGCTCTTCTTATTGCAGCTGCTGTATTCGGTGCATTTGTACTTGGACACGGCTCCATCGTTCTTAGCCTCTTCGCAATTGCATTGGCTGGTACTGGTTTGCTAACAACTGTTGGTGTAATCGTTGCGATGGATACCTTCGGACCAATTTCAGATAACGCGCAAGGCGTCGCTGAAATGTCTGGAGATGTTCATGGTGAAGGTGCTCAGATCCTGACATCCCTCGATGCGGTTGGTAACACCACAAAGGCGATTACCAAGGGAATTGCAATCGCAACAGCAGTACTCGCTGCAACTGCACTCTTTGGCGCATTCACAAATGCAATCCTGAAAGCAGTTGCTGATGCTGGAAAGACTGCAGCAAATCTCAACATTCAATTCCAAGGCATTCTAGATATTGCTAACCCACGTAACTTGGTTGGCCTCATCATTGGTGCATCAGTTGTATTCCTATTCTCAGGTCTGGCAATTAACGCTGTCTCTCGCGCAGCTGGCGCAGTTGTCGTTGAAGTTCGCGAACAGTTCCGCTTGCACCCTGGAATCATGGATGGAACAGAGAAGCCTGAATACGGTCGCGTGGTAGATATCTGTACTCGTGATTCGTTGCGTGAACTTGTAGCTCCAGGATTACTCGCAGTAATGGCTCCTATCGCAGTTGGTTTTGGTCTCGGCGTTGGAGCACTTGGTGCATACCTCGCAGGTGCAATTGGAACGGGAACTTTGATGGCGGTATTCCTTGCTAACGCAGGTGGAGCGTGGGATAACGCCAAGAAGATGGTTGAAGATGGTCACCATGGCGGTAAGGGTTCAGATGCTCACGTTGCAACAATTGTTGGCGACACCGTTGGAGATCCATTTAAAGACACAGCAGGTCCAGCGATTAACCCATTGCTCAAGGTGATGAACCTTGTCGCTCTCTTGATTACACCAGCAATCGTCTCCTTCTCACTCAAAGGACATGCAGTTGCTAGTGGAGTTATCGCAGCGCTCGCTGTTGTAGTTATCATCTACGCTCTCATCAGAAGTGCAAAAGCCGGAACAGTTATCGCATAGTCGCGTAATAGTTCTGGTAACAGTGAGGGCGTAACGCTCTCTCTTCCCTAAAGAGCTCGAGGAGTTAATTAATTTGGGCATCAAGCTAGTTATCGTGGAGTCCCCTGCGAAGGCGCGCAAAATTGGCGCTTTCCTAGGGGATGACTACGTAGTTGAAGCCTCCGTTGGCCACATTAGAGATCTTCCTCAGCGCGCAGCAGATATCCCTGCTGAATATAAGAAAATTGCATGGGCTAAAGAGGGAGTCAATATTGAAGAGGATTTTGCTCCTCTCTATGTAATTAACCCCGATAAGCGCGCCAAGGTCAATGAACTTAAAGCGCTTATGAAGGATGCAGACGAACTCATTCTGGCTACCGATGAGGACCGCGAGGGCGAAGCAATCGCTTGGCACCTCATTGAAGTCCTCCGCCCAAAAATTCCAATCAGCCGAATGGTCTTCCATGAAATTACAAAGGAGGCGATTCAGGAGGCTGCGAAAAATACCCGCGATCTTGATTATCGCTTGGTAGATGCGCAAGAGACCCGTCGCGTACTTGATCGCCTTTACGGCTACCGCCTCTCCCCAGTTCTTTGGAAGAAAGTTATGCCGCGCATTAGCGCTGGCCGTGTCCAATCAGTTGCTACACGATTAATCGTTGAGCGTGAACGCGAGCGAATGGCTTTCGTATCATCTTCTTGGTGGGATCTAAAGGCCGAAACAGATCAGAACTTCACCGCACGCCTTATCGCACTAGATTCAAAGCGCGTTGCGACAACAAATGACTTTGATGAACTTGGTGGCTTGAAAGAGAGATCCGCAAAGAACATTCTGCTTCTAGACGAAGCTGGCGCTCGCGAATTAACTCAGAGCCTGCTTGGAACTGCACTCACCGTCAAAAGCACGGAAGAGTCCCCACGCACCGAAAGACCGAAGGCGCCTTTCACAACATCAACAATGCAACAAGATGCAGGCTCTCGCTTAGGTTGGGGCGCCCAGCTCACAATGCGAGTTGCACAACGCCTTTATGAAAACGGGTACATCACCTATATGCGTACCGATTCTGTAACACTATCTGGGTCTGCAATTTCATCTGCGCGAGCCCAAGCCGCATCGCTCTATGGAAAAGAATATGTTCCTGCCTCCCCTCGCCTCTACGAAGGTAAGACAAAGAATGCGCAGGAAGCTCACGAAGCTATCCGTCCCGCCGGTGATGTCTTTAAAACTCCTGGCGAGTTAGCACCCGAATTAAGCCGTGATGAATTTGCTCTTTATGATCTTATTTGGAAACGCACGATTGCTTCTCAAATGGCGGATGCCAAGAAGATGCAGATGCGGGTGGACTTTGATGTCCAAACAAAAACTGGAAGCCTCGCAAATTTCCGAGCCAATGGTTCTGTCATTACATTCCCTGGATTCTTGGCTGCATATGAAAATATTCAAGAAGAGGGTGCGGTTGAGGCTGACGATGAGTCCCGTCGCCTTCCACTGATGTCAGTTGGAGATACGGTCAAGGTTAAGGAATACACCTCTGAAGGGCACGAAACAAAGCCCCCCGCTCGTTATACCGAGCCAACACTTGTTAAGAAACTAGAAGAGCTTGGAATTGGTCGCCCTTCAACATTCGCATCGATTATTTCAACTATTCAAGATCGTGGATATGTAGCAAAACGTGGACGCGCACTTGTTCCAACATTTCTCGCTTTTAGCGTCACTGGATTGCTCGAGCAACACTTTTCAAAGTTGGTGGATTACGAATTCACAGCTTCCATGGAGGAAGACCTCGACAAGATTGCTAATGGTGAAGCTGATCGCGTTGAATGGTTGACTCGTTTCTTCTATGGACATGATGATGTTCCAGGTCTTGAAGCGCTGGCATCTGATCTAGGTGCAATTGATGCGCAACAAATTAACACCATGAAGATGGGTCAAGATATTGAAATTCGTGTTGGTCGTTTCGGTGCCTACATCCAGCAAGGCGAAGGCGATAATAGAAAATTCGCAAACATTCCAGAGAATCTCGCTCCCGATGAATTAACACTTGCTGTAGCAATTGAACTTCTTGCAAAACCATCCGGTGAGCGCGAACTAGGTGTCGAACCTGCAACCGGTTTTCCACTTGTTGCAAAGTCAGGTCGCTTTGGTCCGTACGTCACCCAGATTCTTCCCGAGCCAGAACTTGTTGTTGATAAGAAGTCCGGCGAACTTAAGAAACCTCGCAAGAAGAAGGATGCGCCAAAACCAAAGACTGCATCACTACTTTCAACGATGAGCCTCGACACAATCTCACTTGATGATGCGTTGAAGCTAATGTCCTTGCCTCGCACCTTGGGCGAATATGAGGGTGAGACCATCACTGTTCAAAATGGTCGCTACGGCCCTTACTTAACTAAAGGCGCGGATTCCAGAACTTTGACTTCAGAGGATCAACTCTTCTCAATCACCTTGGATGAAGCGACCGCGATTTATAAAGAACCAAAGGTGCGCAGACGCGGCGCTGCAAAACCTCCAGTGAAAGATCTGGGCCTTGATCCCGCTTCTGGATCTGCCGTACTAGTCAAAGATGGTCGCTTTGGTTTGTACGTTACTGACGGTGTCACAAATGCAACTTTGCGTCGCGGTGACAGTGTTGAATTCTTAACTTTGGAACGCGGTATGGAGCTCTTGGCGGGAAGACGTGCCTGGGAAGCGGAAAACGGCGGTGCCGCTCGCCCCAAGAAGAAGAGCTCTCGCGCGAAGAAGAGCGCGCCAAGTTTGACCGCTAAAGTCGTAAAAGCAACAGGTGCACCAAAGGCGAAGAAGAAAGCAGCATCTGGACGGGGCAAAGCCACGACGGGCGTCAGCCTCTAGGCTTACCCCATGTCCCAAGCGCTGCCATATCCCTCCGCCCCCGCGCAGTCGGAATCCCGCAGCGTCTTAGCGATCCCAGCATTCCGCAAACTCTGGAAGAGCATGGCCTTCTCCTCATTTGGAGATTGGCTCGGGCTTCTCGCCTCTACTGCTCTCGCTCAAGAGCTCGCCGGAGGCAATTACCGTAAAGCCAACTTTGCTATTGCTGGTGTCTTCATCGTCCGCCTCCTCCCTGCCGTTTTATTAGGACCTCTTGCGGGGGTGATTGCAGATCGCTTTGATCGCAGACGGTTGATGATTGTCTGTGATGTTCTGAGGTTTGGTTTCTACCTATCAATCCCATTGGTGCATAGCTACATCTGGCTATATACCGCAACGGTAATTGTTGAAGCGGTCACGCTCTTCTGGTCTCCGGCCAAGGAAGCCTCAGTTCCTAATTTAGTTCCGAAAGAGAAGCTTGAATCGGCCAATCAGATGACCTTGCTCGCAAGTTATGGCAGCGCACCTGTAGCGGCTTTCGCCTTCACCTTTCTCGCGCTGATTGCAAAAACTTTTACATCTGCAGGTAATACTCGTTATACCTCAGCTGCTGATTTAGCACTTTATATCGATGCAATCTCATTCCTCTACACAGCGTGGATTGTCTATCAATTACAAACTATTCCTAGGGGTTCGGCATCAAAGAGTGCAGTAAATGACAATCTCGGTAAATCACTTATAGATGGCTTTAAATTTGTCTCTCAATCAAAAGTTATCAGCGGATTAATCCTTGGCATGCTCGGTGCTTTCTTCGCTGCAGGTGCAGTCTTTGGATTAGCGAGAACATTTGCTGGAGATCTTAACGCGGGCGACTCCGCCTATGGAATTTTATTTGCTTCGGTATTTTCAGGTTTAGCACTCGGTGCTTGGCTTGGACCCAAAATCTTTGGGCAATTCTCTAGAAGGCGCATCTTTGGACTTTCACTCACGGCATCTTCATTGTTCTTGGCAATTCTTGCACTTTCAACAAATATCGTACTTGCCATATTAATGACTGTATTTGTAGGAGCTTTCGCTGGACTCTCACTTGTCACCGGACAAACTCTCCTGGGTATGGAAGTTGAAGATGATGTGCGCGGCAGAACTTTTGCCTTCGTGCAATCGCTGATTCGCATCTCACTTATATTGGTTTTGGCAATTGCACCAATAATTGCGGCATCAATCGGAAGACATGAATTCACGATAGATAATATTCATCTGCGTTACAGCGGCGCTGAGTTCACAATGTTTGGGGCAGGTTTTATTGGTTTGGTTGTAGGAATCATCTCCTATAAACGCATGAAAGATCGTCCCAATGTTTCATTCTTCTCAGACATTATGGCCGCTTTCCGTGGAGAACTTGGTGGCATAACAGGCCACTCCCATAAGGGAATCTTTATCGCCTTCGAAGGCGGCGAAGGCTCAGGAAAGTCAACGCAGTCGCAACTTCTAAAGAAATACCTCACCAGTATTGGCGAGGAAGTAGTTGTAACTAGGGAACCCGGCGGCACAGTACTAGGTAAACAATTGCGGAAGATTTTGTTAGACCCTAAGACTGGCGAGATTTCACCGCGTGCAGAGGCTCTACTTTATGCAGCAGATAGAGCAAACCACGTTCACACAATCATCCAGCCAGCACTAGAGCGAGGCGAGATTGTTATTACAGATCGCTATTTGGATTCTTCGATTGCATACCAAGGTGCAGGGCGCGTTCTTCAACCCAATGAGGTAGCCAGAATTTCTCGCTGGGCGACTGAATCGCTAACCCCCAACCTGACAATCATCATGGATGTACCAGCAGAGATTGGGTTAAGCAGACTCGAGAGCGTCGACCGACTGGAACAAGAACCACTTGCCTTCCACGAAAGAGTTCGACGTGAATTCCTAAATTTGGCAAATCTTGATCCAGAACGTTACTTTGTTGTAAACGCTACGCAAGACGTTGAAGTAATTGGCGCACAAATTCAAGAACGCGTCTCGAAACTTCCACACCTGAAGATTAACCGCGAAAAAACCAAGAAGTAGCTATGTCAGTTTTTGATTCACTGATAGATCAGAACGAGACCGTTGTAATTTTGAAAGATGCAGTAGCTGCTGCAAAGAATAATGAAGATGAATCCCAGAACATGACTCATGCCTGGCTCTTTACGGGCCCACCAGGTTCGGGTCGAAGCAACACCGCTCTCGCATTTGCCGCAGCGCTTCTCTGCCCTGATTCAGGATGTAACTCCTGCGTCAATTGTGCGACTGCATTAAAAGGAACACATGCAGATGTCGAGCTGATTAGGACCGAAGGTCTTTCAATCAAGATCGACGAAATCCGTGAATTAATTACAAGAGCTTCATGGACTCCATCGGTTGCGCAATACCGTGTTGTAATTATTGAAGATGCTGATCGCCTTACTGAGTCCGCTGCGAATGCGCTGCTTAAAGCTATTGAAGAGCCAGGGCTGCGCACTGTTTGGTTACTCTGTGCCCCAACTCTGAGCGATGTCCTGCCAACGATTCGATCAAGGACACGTAACGTAACCCTGCGGACTCCCTCAGTTGAAGCGGTTACAAAACTTCTCGAATCAGAATCGTTCTCTCCTCAGATTTCCGAACTTTCGGCAAAAGCATCTCAAGGACACATTGGGCGTGCCAGATATCTTGCCAATAATCCAGAGGCACGGACTCGCAGAACCGACATCCTTAAGCTCCCACTCACGATCACCGATATCGCTTCTGCATTCAAATGTGCTGGGCTTTTGGTTGATGCCGCTAAGCGTGAGGCCGAGGCAGACGCGTCCACACGGAATGACGCTGAAACGAGCGCCCTGAAAGAGGCCTGGGGTCAGCAAGGGAGTCGAGTGGTTCAAGGCGGGGCAAAGGCCGTTAAAGAGCTTGAAAAAGAGCAGAAATCGCGACAGACCAGAATGGTTCGGGATTACTTAGATCGCGCCCTACTCGATATCGCCACCTTCTATCGAGATACCTTGCTGGTGCAGAACATGGATAATTTTCAGGCAAGTGAACTCATAAATACAGATATGGAACGTGAGATTAGAATTGTTGCCGCAGGAACTTCCCCCGAAGTAACTCTTAAGAAGTTAGAGGCAATTATGAAGACGCGGACAAACCTCGCGCGGAACGCTGCACCTTTGCTGGCAGTTGAAGCGTTGATGGTGCAACTTCGATGAAGGTAAGAACCCTATTTATCTCGGCCCTTGCCCTCATTCTTCCCTCACTTCCAATTATTTCCACACCCGCAGATGCAACGCAAAATTGGACTCTCAAATCTTTACAGTCACAGACACTCAATTGGAGTGATTGCAACATAGGTTTTCTCTGCGCCAGTTTTAAAGTGCCAGTCGATTACAACCATATCGATAGCAACACAATAACTTTGCAAGCGATAAAGCACTCGGCGAATAATCCTTCAAAGCGAATTGGCTCTCTCATCATGAATCCAGGTGGCCCCGGAGGCTCAGGAATTCAATATGTATTGAGCGCCGACTACATTGTTTCTAAGAGCATTGAGAATGTCTATGACCTCATTGGTTTTGACCCTCGAGGTGTGAACCTCTCAGATCCCATCCGCTGTCTCACGGATAAAGAAGAAGATATCTTTCTTGGCGGAAACGGTTCGGTACAGAATTCCGCAGATTTAGCAGCCGGCATTTCATCAGCGAAGATGCTCGCTAATAACTGTGCAAGGGCGGCTGGTTCAAAGTTAGCTCATTACTCCACTCTCGAAACAGCGAAAGATATGGAGCTCCTGCGAATCTTGCTGAAGGAACCAAAACTTAACTACATTGGAAAATCCTACGGGACGTTTCTTGGAGCCCTCTATGCAGCGCTCTATCCAAAAACCACTGGAAGAATTGTTTTGGATGGCGCAGTAGATCCCAATGTCTCGGTTGTAAATCAAAACATCGCCCAAGCGGTTGGATTTGATACCGCTCTTAAATCATATGTTGCGGCAAATCCCACGTATTCAATTCAAGAGATTAAAGCATTCATACAATTGAGCAGAACCAAACCACTTCATACCAACGCCGGGCGAGAGCTGTCAGAATCTTTAGCTATAACAGGAATTGCCGCTGCGCTTTATGATCCCACCAATGGTTGGCCGGATTTAAAGTATGCACTCTCTCAAGCCTTGGAAAAGAAAAACCCCAATGGATTTTTCTCGCTAGTCGATTCTTATAACGAGCGCGATGTAAATGGCCATTATGTAAGCAATCAGACTGATATTTCAGAGATCACTTCCTGCCTCGATTTTAAGGATCCTCGTACCGTCGCCCAGATTCAGACTGACGCCGTTAAATTCGCGATCGCTGCACCTATCTTTGGTCCATACCTGGCTTACTCTGGCTTGGCGTGTAAGTTTTGGAAGGTTGGTCCAGTCACGAGTCCAACCCTTACAAAATTGGCCACCAACCCACTCCTGGTGATCGGCACAACCAGAGACCCAGCGACCCCCTATCAGTGGGCTCAAGGCTTACATAAGGACCTATTGAACAGCACCCTAATCACCCTCAACGGTGATGGGCATACTGGCGCAAATCGAGGCAGTAGCTGCGTCGACAAAGCCATGAACAAGTACCTACTCACTGGCGTGGTTCCAGCGCATGACCTCATCTGCGACACAGATTCGGCGCTCTCCGCGGCCGTAGGTGCCTGACGCATAACAGAAGTGGATGGATGGTAAAAAGCACCCTCGGGAATACGGCATTATTTCCCTATGCGCCTCGACCATGTCTCATACGTAACCAGTCACGAACAACTCTCTGACACCGTACAACGTTTAGGCTCGACACTCGGCACCACATTTGTTGATGGTGGCATTCACCCAAGATTCGGAACACGTAATTTCACTGCGCCACTTCATAACGGTCATTACCTTGAAGTTGTTTGCCCACTTGATCATCCAGCAACGGATAGCAACCCATTTGGTCGCGCAGTTTCAAAACGCGCAAATGAAGGTGGCGGTTGGTTGACCTGGGTACTCTCAACAGATGACATCGCACCAATCGAAACCCGTATTGGTCGCCCAGCTGCTGAAGGCCATCGCATGAAGCCAGATGGAACTGATCTTCGTTGGAAGCAGATTGGCGTTTCAGATATTCTGCAAGATAAGCAACTTCCATTCTTTATCGAATGGCTTACAACTGAGCACCCATCAAAAGATGGAATTGCAACCGCATCAATTACTAAAGTTGAATTTTCTGGAGATAAAGAGAAGATTCGCGAATATGCAGGCTCTGATGTTTCAGATGCAATTGGCGATGTAGAAATTATCTGGGTTGAACCAGAAACAAATGATGGAGATACCGGAATTGTCGCGGTCTACTTACAGACTCCAACTGGAGAAGTGCGCGTAGATTAATTCGCTTGAATTACTTTAAATCTCGCGCGCTCTAACTCTTCACCATCAATTTCGCAGGTAAAAAGATAAGAACCCAGACGTGGCATAGGCAGCATTGGCATGTTAAATCCCAAATTAATAATCTGACCCTCACCAGGTTCTAGCCCTTCAGGGCGTCCAACTTGGAAATTCATCTCTGCTCTAAATGGTCCAAAGGTATCTGGCCCCGTTGGAAGTAAAACATCTTGGCCATCAATATCTTGCAATTTCATAAGTAATTGATGATCTTTATTGGTTTCATTCCAGGGAACTTTTACTTGAACCGCCATTGCGATAGTGATTGGCCAAGGGGCTGGCACGCCTCCCGGCACATTAACTCGGTCAATTCCACCGCCAGAGATGTACATAAGGCCGTTTGGGGTTTCTACATGGTTACAAAGGATTGCAACAAGTTCCATATCGCACAGGGTACTCTTACGTCTCCGCCTCGGTGGCTCAGTGGTAGAGCAGCCCACTCGTAATGGGCAGGTCGCCGGTTCAATCCCGGCCCGAGGCTCCAGTCAAAAGAGGATAGCTCCTACTTCGCTTTCACTCCCAGATAGAGGCGAGCCACTTCTGGGTCATCTAGCAAATCTGAACCTCGTCCGGTCAAAGCAACTTTTCCAGCTTCTAGAACAGCACCCATAGATGAGACAGCCAGCCCTGAGCGGGCATTTTGCTCAACCAACAAGATAGTGCGTCCATCTTCGGCTAACGCTTTAACACTTTCAAAAACAAGTTTACGAGATTTAGGATCAAGTCCAATTGATGGTTCATCAAGCAAGATGAGCGCTGGATCTAACATTAAAGATCTAGCAACTTCAACTTGCTTCTGTTCTCCACCCGAAAGTGAGCCTGCGAGGGCGTTAGCTCTAACCTTAACAATTGGAAAAAGTTCAGCAGCTCGCTCCATTCGCTCTGCAATGAGCTTGTGATCGGTCAAAATAAACGCACCCATCATCATATTTTCATGAACGCTCATTCCCGGAAAGAGACTGCGATCTTGAGGGACATGAACAATCCCCAGATCTAAACGGCGACGTGAAGTTAATTCACTGATTTCTTCACCGTTAAATCTCACGCTGCCGCTCTTGACTCCCAATAAGCCGCTCACAGTCTTAAGGACTGTTGACTTGCCGGATCCATTTGGCCCAATTACGCAGACTATTTGACCTCTCTCAACGGTGAGATTTACACCTTTGAGTACCAGCCCAGCACCATATCCAGCAGTGACCTCTGTAAGTGAGAGTAAAGGTGTATTCGATGTCATGTTAACTTCCCAAATATGCTTCGAGGACTTGTGGGTTTGATTGAATCTCTTCTGGTGCACCTTGAGCGATCTTTGCTCCGTGATCTAAAACTATAACGGGATTGCAAAGTCGCATCACAAGTTGCATATCGTGTTCAACGACCAGGAAGGTAACTCCAGCCTTATTGCGATCACGAATATGCTTTTCCATGGTTTCAATCATTACCGGATTTACGCCGGCCGTAGGTTCATCTAAAAGTACTAGCTTTGGATTACTCATCAGAACCGATGCAAATTCCAAGAGTTTGCGCTGCCCGTACGAAAGGTCGCCCGCCCGCAAGTCATGTAATTTATCGAGTTTGAACTCTTCCAAGGTTGTCATGGCGCGAATTCGATCTTTTGCACTTACGCGCATACCTAATAGTTGCTTCCAATCAAAGCTGCTAGAAATAACAAGATTCTCCAGAACCGTTAATTCCGGGAAAATACGAGCTTGCTGGAATGTACGTGATAACCCCGCGCGATACAGTGAAGCAGGTGTGGGCTTTGTGATCTTTTTGCCATCAAATTCGATAGTGCCCGAATCTGCCTTGAGATATCCAGTGATGATATTAAAGGCGGTTGTCTTACCCGATCCATTTGGTCCAATGAGTGCAGTAATAGAGCCTTTCTCAACTTCAAAACTGCAACTATTAACCGCGGTGATACCTCCGAATTTTTTGACAATATTTTCGACTCTTAGGAGTGCGCTCATGCCAATGCCTCCTTCTGCTTCTTCTTTAATCGCAATTTGTCAGAGATGGTTGGCAAAATGCCTCGAGGTAAAATCAACATGGTTACAAGGAAAATTCCCGCGTACGCGAGAAGGTAGAACTGGTTAGCTCCAAGCTGATACGAAAGATACTGCTGCGCTGGAACGAGAATAAATGCTCCAAGTACTGGACCCCATAGCGTTGCGCGACCACCAAGAAATGTCATCAAGACCATTCCAATTGTTATGAGTGGATCTACAGCGAATTGTGGATACACAAATCCTTCGTAGTACGCCCAAATACCACCGACCATTGCAGTGAGGCCAACGCTTAATGCGAAAGCAACGACCTTGACCTTAGTAACTTGGACTCCAACCCCATGAGCCTTATCTTCATCGGAACGAATAGCTGATAACGAAAGTCCTATCTTGGATTGACGGAAGTACATCGATGAACCCATCGCCAGAGCTACAAGTGCCAACATGGCAAAGTAGAAAGGTCGACCATAGGTGCTTGAATCAAATGGAGGAACAGCTACCCCTTTACCCTGAGCACCACCAGTGACCGCATGTAAGTTAAATGCGAGAGATTGAGCCATAAATAGCACCGTGATGGTCACAATTGCAAAGACATCTGCCCGCGTCTTCATCGCTACATATCCGATTGGGATGCTTAAGAGAGCAGCAACGATTCCAACTACTGGCAGAAATATAAAAGGTGGCCAACCATTGCCCACGCTATTTTGAAAGACGATAGCCGTGAAATATGCCCCGAAGCCAAAGAATGCGGCATGCCCCAGTGAAGGGTACCCGGCATAGCCTCCGACAAGATTCCAAGAGGATGAGAGCGCAACATACATCAAGGTGAAGATGAACATATTTGTAAGCCACTGTGATGTAGTGAGAAAGGGGAAAGAGATGAGTGAGGCAAAAAAGAGTCCGCCACGCAGTAATCCATTACGGCTCACAAGGCACCTCTTACCTTCGCGCCAAACATTCCGCGAGGTCTAACCAAAAGAACGATGATCAAAACTGCAAAGAAGGTGAAGTCTGACCAGACTGGGGCTGAGAGCGCAGATACAAGAGCCGCTCCAACACCCATAACCATTGCCGCGATTACTGAGCCACCGATACTTCCAAGACCTCCGAGAATGACCACGGTAAGCAGTCGACTAATGAGGTCGTAGTGGCTTCCAGGATTAAATGGTGTGATTAATCCAAATACCGCTCCAGCAGCAGCGGATGTAGCCACGCCAAGACCGAATCCAAAAGCGGAAACTAAATTGGAATTAACTCCAAGCAACTGTGCAGACATGGGGTTCTGCACGGTGGCACGGATTGCGCGGCCAAATTTAGTCTTCTGCAAGATTAAATAAAGAATTACTAGCATCGCGATAGAGAGTAAGAATGCGTAGAAACGAACTTCATTTACTTGGTAGCCTGCAATCGTCCAGCTGTGATTTTCATAGCCCGGTTGAATGCTTCGCAACGTTGTCTTATACATAACAGACATAAGCCCTTCTAGCCCTAGAGCAACCGCAAAGGTAACCAAGAGTGAAAGCTCCGTGGCATCTGCAGGACGCAATGGCCGCAACAAGAACCATTGAGTTGCAGCTCCAACAAAAAAGAGAATAGGTGTCGTGAGAAGAATTAAGAGGAATGGATCAATATGTGTCCATTGGAAGAGACTCATTGTGAGATAAGCACCGAGGACGACATAAGCACCCTGGGCCAGATTGATGACCTTCATAATTCCAAAGATCAGCGTCTGGCCGCTAGCCATCAGCGCATAAACGCCTCCGGTCAGGGTGCCTAATATCAACGCCTGAACTACTAAATGCACTTTAAATTAACTCCTTTACGAATAGTTGAACAAGCGTTTTACTGCAACTTTTTAATCTATTAGTGAACTAGTTCTTCCAAGCTGGCTTAGGTGCTACTGGCGCATGCTGCGCAGTAGCTTTTGGCCAGACAGTTGTAAGAGCTCCACCGATCCACTGGGTTAGAAGATAGGAACCTTGTGGCTCACCGTAGGCGTTCCACGAGAGATTTCCTTCAAGCGTTGGCCAAGAACCCTTGTGCAAAGTGGCGATAATAGTTTTGTTATCGATCTTGCCGGTCTTTGCAGCAACTTCTTCTAGCAACGTTCCCGCTGAATAAGCCTCTGTTGAAGTACTGTCGATGCTCGTTGCAGCTCCGCCGTACTTAGCCACATAAGCCTTGATGAAAGCTGCAGTTCCTGGAGCTGTTGATTTTGGATACCAGTCACTTGATGTGAAAACACCTTCGGTGTTGTTGGCACCTATTTGCTGAGGGAATTCAAGAGGAGAAGATGCTCCATTTGAAAGGAAGAGCCACTTAGGGCTGAACTTCAGTTGGATCATCGCCTTAACTTGGGCAAAAGCATCGGCGCTTTGAGTACCTCCGACAACAACATCAGGATTCTTCGCTGCAAGAGCAGAGACGACAGGTGTCATATCAGCAGTTTCTGATGGGTATGTTTGATCGTAAACCGTCTTAATTCCTGCGGCTTCAAATCTAGCTTTGATGTTATCTGCGAGAGGGGCTGCAAATGGGTCATCCAGCTTTACATATCCCGCTGTCTTTGGACGCTGTGATGCAGGTAAGGAGAGAATGTAATCTGCGAAGACATCTCCACCTTTGGTGGTAGCGGCTGGCTGTACGAAGAAGAGATTTGGGTTCTTCTCGGCGAAAACTTTTGGTCCTCCACCAGCAGGCTCGATAAATGAATATCCATATCTCTTGGCAACCCGAGAGGCCGGAATTGTTAGAAGGCTCGAGAAAGGTCCCATGACAATGTCGACCTTGTCCTTGGTAATCAAGTTGGTGTAATTCGTAACGACTTGATCAGGGCTTGAGGCATCATTAACAATTTTGATGCTCACTGAGCGACCTAGAATTCCACCCTTCTTATTAACTTCCTGCTGCCAAAGGAGATAGCCGCGTTGGGCAGCCAGACCGGAGTCAGAAAAGTCGCCGGTGAGTGAGAGTGAGACGCCAATCTTGAGTGGGCTTGCGGCGTTCGCTGCTACACCAACTGTTGAAAGTAGAGAGGATGTTATGAGAGCGGCGGAAAGAACCCCAGCCGTGATCATCCCCCTCTTTGAAACCTTCGTATTGCTTAACTTCATTGTTAAACCCCCAAAAAGGTAATGAGTCGAATAGGGCTCGATCGAAGGGGTTCACAAGAGCCTCTGCAATCGTTTGCACTAGAGTGCTCTTCCCAAATTGCCTTGTCAAGGGTTTAGAGGTTTTCCTTTATAAAGAAAACTTTATATTTTCTTCGCCACTGCCGTTGAACCTCGGACTATCAAAGTAACAGGAAGCATGATTTTGACGGGTGAAGATGCCTCACCCTCGATCTCGTTGAGAATTATCCGGGCAGCCTGCACACCCATTTCATAGTGTGGCGCATCAATAGTGGTCAAAGGGGGCTGAAAGTCATTTGCAAAGGGCATATTGTTAAAGCCGATAACAGAGACGTCCTGTGGACACTTGAGTCCATGAGCCCGAAGCGAGTGGTAGACCCCAAGAGCCAAGAGATCGTTGCCTGCCACCACCCCTGTGATCGTATGCAGATTTTGATTCAAAAACTTATCCATCGCGCTCTGTCCCGCATCAATGCTGTACGCCGAACATTTAATTATCTTTCCCTGTAGACCGTGATTCTTGCATGCCGCACTAAATGCTTGCGCGCGAGTTCTACTTGTAGAAGATTCCGCGGGCCCAGTTAAGTGAAGAAGTTTCTTATGGCCCAAAGCGGCTAAATGAGCCACCCCCAGGTTGATTCCAGAGGCATCATCTCCGACAACCGCAGGGTAAGGAGCGCCTGCCGCTTCACGATTGACCATAACAGCGGTGATGCCCTGGTTGTGATAATTAGCAAGAATGATTTTATCGGTGTGGCCAGTTGCAATGATTAATCCATCAACTTGCCGGCGCATGAGCGACTCGAAATGATTACGTTCAGATTCAGGATCGTTGTCTGTGTTGACAACCAACACTGAATAACCTCGCGGCCCCAAGAAGCTGTCAATCCCTCGCACAATCGGAGGAAAAATAGGGTTGGTTAAATCAGGAACAATTACACCAATAGTTTGGGTGCGCTTTGTCCGCAACCCTCGAGCCACTGTGTTGATTGTGTAGCCAAGATCGCGTGCAGCTTTACTAACTTTTTTCACAGTCTCAGGACTTATTTGTGCTGAAGTGGATTCGTTGAGTGCGCGAGATGCAGTACTGAGATGGACCCCTGCCGCTTTCGCGACATCAATAAGAGTCGGACGATTTCCCATCCCTAAAAGATAGCCCCACTCCAGACACTTGACGAATAGTCTTTGCGGGTTGATAATTGCTAAATCCTGCAATCGATTGCACAGATGTAGCGTTTGGAGAATCATGTTAATTAATGAAAAGCCTTCAATTGGTTGGATCGGTGCTGGCCGCATGGGATTTCAACTAGCTACACGGCTTCTAGAAGGCGGACATGACGTAACGGTCTACAACAGGACTCGGGCAAAAGCTGAACCGCTGGTGGCGAAGGGGGCCAAGGTTGTCGACCGGCCCAGTGATCTGGCTGGTCTTGATGTCGTTTTCATCATGGTTTCAGCGCCGAAGGACCTCGAAGAGGTAACCATGGGAGAGTTTGGCCTCCTTACAGTGGATGGAAAATCCCCCAAGGTCGTTATCGACTCCTCAACCGTTTCTACAGAGGTTTCTGAAAAAGTTCGAATCTATGC
The DNA here is from genome assembly GCA_903891755.1 of uncultured Actinomycetes bacterium. Lineage (GTDB taxonomy): Bacteria > Actinomycetota > Actinomycetes > Nanopelagicales > Nanopelagicaceae > PALSA-747. The sequence continues at coordinate 20,318 of CAITFY010000074.1, forward strand.
AAAGGGCAAAGGAACAGAGCTCCTTGCCGCACCAGTGAGCGGAAACCCAGCTGTAATTGCCGCTGGAAAACTCACCGTCGCCGTCTCTGGACCAAAAGATGTGTATGACCAGGTTGCTGGTTTGATTAACCTTTTCGGACGCAAGGTGACTTATGTTGGTGAAGGTGAAGTTGCTCGTTTGGTCAAGATCGCTCACAACATCATGCTTGGGGTAGTTACTCAGACACTTGCCGAAATTGTTACCTTGACAGAGAAAGCCGGAGTTGAACGCTCGGCCTTTCTGGAGTTTTTTAACGACTCAGTGATGGGATCTACCTTCACAAAGTACAAATCACCTTCGATTGTGAATCTGGACTTCACTCCGACATTCACAGTTCCTTTACTTCTTAAAGATTTCGATCTTGGATTGGATGCCGCCCACACGCTCGAAGTTCCAATGCCAATCACCGCTGCCGCACAGCAGATCACTGCATCTGCAAGAGGCGCTGGTCATCTAGAAGAAGATTTCATGATTCTCTTGATCGAGCAGGCTAGACGTGCTGGAATGACACTGGTATCTGAGGAGAAGAAAGTTCTAAGCGGGCTAGAGGTAGATGCTGATGAGTAGTAACACTCCACTCCAGGCCCCGGGACACATGGGCGTTGATTATGAAATGCGTGTTGACTTCGATCGACTTCGGAAATATCGAATTGGGCGTGCGAAAGAATCACTCAACGCAAGTGAATGTGGAGCATTTCTACTCTTCGATTTTTACAATATTCGTTACACCACTCAATCTTGGGTAGGTGGAGCCCTAGGTGACAAGATGACTAGATACGCCTTGTTGACTCGTGACGGCGATCCCATGTTGTGGGATTTTGGCTCAGCGGTGCGCCATCACAAGTTGTACTCACCCTGGCTGAAACCTGAGAATAATCGACCTGGAATGTTAGGAATGCGTGGTGCTGTTGCCCCATCGGCCGGTCTTATGGAGTCCGCAGTCCGCGAAATAAAGGGTTTGCTCGAAGATGCCGGGGTGGCGCATCTTCCAGTCGGTATAGATATCGTCGAGCCCGCTTTTCTCTTTGAAATGCAACGACAGGGACTCATGGTCATTGACTGTCAGCAAAACATGCTGGATGCACGAGTCATAAAAAATTCAGATGAGATTATGTTGCTTAATCAAGCGGCAGCGATGGTTGATGGTGTTTATCAAAATATTGTTGATGTATTGAAGCCAGGAATTCGTGAAAATGAAATTGTTGCGCTGGCAAATAAACGCTTATACGAGATGGGTTCTGATCAAGTAGAAGCCATCAATGCGATCTCAGGAGAACGCTGTAATCCGCACCCACATAATTTTACCGATCGCATAATCCGTCCAGGTGATCAAGCATTCTTTGACATCATTCATTCATTTAATGGTTATCGCACCTGTTACTACCGCACCTTTGCGGTGGGAAGTGCAACACCATCACAGCGTGATGCATACACGAAAGCTCGCGAATGGATGGATGCAGCGATTGATGCAGTTAAGGTGGGAACGGATACTGCGGCTATTGCTAAAGTATGGCCGAAGGCGGAAGAATTTGGTTTTGAGAATGAGTTGGCAGCCTTTGGTTTGCAATTTGGACATGGACTTGGACTTGGCCTACATGAACGACCAATCATCTCTCGCCTCAATAGCCTCGAGAATCCCATTGAAATTCGCCCTGGGATGGTTTTCGCTTTGGAAACTTACTGCCCAGCTTCTGACGGCGTTTCCGCCGCACGAATAGAGGAAGAAGTTGTGGTCACAGAAAGCGGCGTGCATATTTTAACGAAATTCCCCGCCCAAGAACTCTTCGTCGCAAATCCATATTGATGTTATGAGCACTTCCAAGGGAATTCCAGGTCTGCAGCGTGTAGATCACATTGGGATAACAGTTCCCGATTTAGCGAAAGCTACTCGTTTCTTCATAGATGTTCTGGGTTGCGAATATATGTACACCCTAGGACCTTTTCAGAGTGAAGAAAATTGGATGAGTGAACATTTAAATGTTCATCCCCGCGCGGTAATGAAGGAACTACATTTCTTTAAGTTAAATGGAGTGGCGATATTTGAAGTCTTTGAATATTCAGCGCCCGATCAAGAACTTTCTCCCCCAAGAAATAGCGATATCGGCGGACATCATGTCGCTCTTTATGTTGATGACATGAGTGCGGCGGTCGCTCATCTCAAGTCACACAATATTCAACTTTTGGGTGATCCCACAGCCAGCAAAGGTCCAAGTGAAGGTCAGCAATGGCTTTACTTCTTATCGCCATGGGGAATGCAATTTGAATTGGTTTCTTATCCACATGGAAAAGCCTTTGATCATAATCCCGAGAAATTCATCAAGAAGGTAAGTGAATAGATGCCACTTCATCATAAGCACAAATCGACCGCCCCATGGCTCGAGGTTGCCGTCATGCCATCCGATTGGGATAACGCAGAACCTGCTCTCCTAAAGACGATGCTTGTTCAGATGGTGCTCATTCGAACTTTTGAAGAGTATTTACTTGAGCTCGCTGCAGCTTCATTGATCCACGGTCCGGTTCATTCAAGTATCGGACAAGAGGGTGGGGCAGTTGGGTCTGCCCTACCTCTTCGTAGTGAAGATAGCGTGAACGGTTCGCACCGTGGGCACCATCAATTCCTTGCGAAGGTTCTTTCGCACCTACAACCTCAAGGTTTTGATCCGCTTGCCGAATTTTCAGCCGAAGTACGAAGCGCTGTTCTTCGTACCCTCGCCGAGATTGCTGGACTTGATCGGGGTTTTAGCCATGGCCGCGGTGGTTCTATGCACCTTCAGATGAAGGAAGCGGGCGCCATGGGTACAAATGCGATTGTTGGCGGCGGTGTTCCACTTGCAGCTGGATTCGCGTGGTCACACAAATTTGCAGGCACTGATGCGGTATCAGTTACCTACTTTGGAGATGGAGCAATAAATATCGGCTCTACTCTTGAGAGTTTCAATTTAGCCTCCGCATGGAAATTACCGATCTGTTTCTTCATAGAAAATAATATGTATGCGGTTTCTACTCATGTGATGGAGTCGACCGGTGAGCCAAGACTTTCGGCCCGCGGTCAAGGCTTTAATATTCCCAGCTGGAAAGTCGATGGCATGAATCCACTGGCTGTCCACATTGCGATGAGCGAAGCCGTCGCACATATGCGCGCTGGTAATGGTCCAACAATGATTGAAGCCGACGTCTACCGTTACTTCCACCAGAGTGGAACTTTTCCCGGAAGTGCATTCGGCTATCGTTCAAAAGAGGAAGAGGCGAGTTACAAGGCTCGCGACCCCATTTTGCAAGTTGCATCGCATTTGATCCGTCGGTCACTTATTACACAAACCGAAGTTGATGCATTGATCGCTCGTGGCAAAAAATTGATGGAAGAGTCCGGCAACATTTTGCTCGAACCAGTCCCAGAGTCAAACCCTCCAAAGCGCAAAATTAAAGATAGCGAATGGCCCGATCCTGCGTTCGTGAACACTGGAGTACGTGGAGACTTATCTGAATTCCATGGTGCAAGATATTCAGAGCTTACGACTCACCAAGGTGAGATCGGTGATGCAAAATTTATCGACGCAGTAGCACGAGTTCTTGGGCGTCAGATGGAAAAAGATGGCTCGATAGTAATTATGGGAGAGGATATTCATCGCCTTGCTGGTGGAACGAATGGAGCAACAAAAGGTTTGAAAGACCGCTTCCCTGATCGAATTCTTGGTACCCCCATTAGTGAAAACGCATTTACAGGTCTTGGTGGTGGAATCGCGATCGACGGTCGATTTAAACCGGTCGTGGAATTCATGTATGCCGACTTCATGTGGGTTGCCGCAGATCAAATCTTCAATCAGATTGGAAAAATGCGCCACATGTTTGGTGGAGATGGTTCAGTCCCATTTGTACTACGTAGCAAAGTGGCGATGGGAACTGGTTACGGCTCTCAACACTCCATGGATCCAGCTGGGGTGATGGCAACCAATCCAGGTTGGAGAATAGTCGCGCCAACAACTCCATTCGACTATGTCGGTTTGATGAATAGCGCCTTGCTCTGCAAAGATCCCGTAATAGTCCTTGAGCATGTGGATCTCTATAACTCCACAGGACCAACACCATTAACGGATCTTGATTACTGTATTGAAGTAGGAAAAGCAGCAATTCGTCGCGCCGGGTCAGAACTTACGATATTGACCTATCTAGCTATGACTAATTATGTACTTGAAGCGGTATCTGAATACCCTGATGTTGATTCCGAAGTAATCGATCTTCGATGGTTGGATCGAGCCAGCATCGATTGGCAGACCATTGGGACATCTATCAAGAAGACAGGTCATGTTCTGATTGCCGAACAGGGGGCTATTGGCACCTCATATGGTGGTTGGTTAGCGGATGAGATCCAACGGAGATATTTCTCGGATCTAAAAGGTCCAATTGAGCGCGTGACTGGTGGAGAGGCATCACCTTCAATCAGTAAGGTTCTTGAACGCGCTGCGATTGCCAAGAAGGAAGAAGTAGTAAGTAAGTTGCAATCATTGAAGACATCTGGACGATTTATCATTAACTAGGAAGCTTGAGACAGGGGATACTCGTGGATATGCAGTTAAAGACGGATCTATTTATCAATGGTCAGTGGGTAAAGGGCGCTGGAGTTCTTCCTGTAATGAACCCAAGCACTGGAACTCTGATCGCAGAAATTTCAACGGCAGATCAAGAACAATGCGATGCTGCAATAACAGCTGCGCACGACGCCTTTCCTGCATGGGCTAGAACACCCTCACGAGTCCGCTCAGAAATATTGCGTAAAGCATTCGAAATTATGACGGCAGAGTCTGATCAGATTGCCCGAATCATTTCAATGGAGAATGGCAAGACCTTTACGGATGCTAAGGGTGAGGTTAGTTATGCTGCCGAATTTTTCCGTTGGTTTGCAGAGGAGGCAGTTCGCACCCCTGGAGATTTTCGCCACTCACCAAGTGGTGATAAGCGAATTTTAGTTACACATCAACCAATAGGTGTTTCCCTACTCATAACTCCATGGAATTTTCCAGCAGCTATGGCAACTCGGAAAATTGGACCGGCTCTTGCAGCGGGTTGTACCGTAATTTTGAAGGCAGCTTCAGAGACCCCTTTAACCGCAATTTGGATCGTTGACATCATGCACCGCGCTGGAGTTCCAGCAGGAGTTGTTAACTTTCTGATGCCAGAGAAGACGGGGTCAATGATCTCGCGAATGATGCACGATCCTCGGGTTCGCAATGTTTCGTTTACTGGTTCAACCGAGGTTGGACGGATCTTGATTAAGGAATCGGCCGATCTTGTACTTCGCACTTCGCTAGAACTGGGCGGAAATGCGCCATTTGTAGTTCTAGATGATGCTGACATTGACGAAGCCGTTAAAGGCGCAATGGTGGCAAAGATGCGAAACGGTGGAGCGGCTTGCACTGCCGCAAATCGATTCTATGTTGCTAAGTCGGTGGCTTCGGAATTCACAACTAAATTTACGCGAGCAATGGCTGATCTAAAGATGGCAGATGGCTTAACTGAGGGTGCTCAGCTTGGTGCTAGTGTCTCAATTCGCGAACGCGACAAGATTGCAGAACTAGTAAGTACATCTATATCAGCAGGCGGTGAATTACATCTTGGTGGAACAACCCCTGAAGGAGCCGGCGCTTTCTACCCGGCAACCGTCCTTACTGTCACAAAAGAGAATCCGATTTTGCAGCTGGAAGTATTTGGCCCAGTAGCTCCAATCGTTACCTTCGATAGCGATGCCGAAGCGATTGCCCTAGCAAACAGCACGGAGTATGGATTAATTGCATACGTTTACTCATCGGATCTCAAACGTGCGATCAGAACCGCAGAGGCGCTTGAGGCAGGAATGATTGCTATTAACCGTGGTGTAGTTTCAGACCCCGCAGCTCCATTTGGAGGGGTAAAGCAATCTGGGCTGGGCCGTGAAGGAGGTTTCGCGGGAATTCACGAGTTCTTAGAGACCAAGTACATCGGAGTAGAGATTTAATTTAGAAAAATTAGCACTCTTTGAAGGGGTAGGCTTTTAGGAAATCAAATAATAGGAGCCCTGCTTGCTTACTAAGATTCTGAAGAGATACCTGCGCCCTTACAAGAGGCAGGTCTACCTCATCATTTTGATGCTCTTAATCCAAGCAATCGCCAGCTTGTACCTGCCAAACCTCAACGCCGATCTCATCAACAACGGAGTAGCAAAGGGCAACATTGGTTACATCTGGCATATCGGAGAAATCATGTTGGCTTCCAGCGCCTTGGTTATGGGTGCCTCGATACTCCTTGCCTTCTTAGCGGCGAGAGTCGCGATGGCCTTTGGTCGAGATCTCCGCTCAGCAGTATTTGTTGCGGTGGAAGGATTTTCTGCCCGCGAATTGAGCAAATTTGGAGCCCCATCACTTATTACTCGAAACACAAATGATGTGCAGCAGGTACAACTCGTTCTCTTCATGGGTTTCACGATGATGATTGGAGCACCAATCACCGGAATTGGCGCGATTATTATGGCGCTGCGTTCTAACCTCAAGCTATCTTCTTTATTGCTTGTCGTACTACCAATCATGTCCCTTTTGATAATTCTTCTCTTGCGAAGAATCGTCCCAGCATTCCGAGTCATGCAGGTAAAGATTGATCGAATTAATTTAGTGCTCCGCGAACAGATTTCTGGCGTTCGAGTAATTCGTGCCTTTGTTAAGACCCGCCAAGAAGAATCTCGATTCGAAGAGGCTTCTTTAGATCTCATGCGGTCACAACTTCACGTAACTAGAACCTTTGCTGTTATGTTCCCAGCGTTATCAATGATCTTGAATCTTTCGTCGGTAGCCGTTATCTGGTTCGGTGCAAAACTCATCGATTCCGGAAATCTACAAATCGGAAATATGACGGCATTTCTCAGCTACATCATGTTGATACTGAGTAGCGTCATGATGGCTATCTTTATGTCACTTCAAATTCCAAGGGCGGCAGCTTGTGCAGAGCGCATCCAAGAAGTGCTAGATACAAAATCATCGGTTGTTGAAAGTTTAAATCCTCAAGTTCCATTAATTCGCCAAGGAGTCATTGAATTTGTCGGTGCTGAATTCCGTTATCCGGGAGCTGAACATCCGATCTTGTCCGACATCTCATTTACCGCAAAACCAGGCCAATTCACGGCAATTATTGGATCTACGGGATCTGGCAAAACAACACTTTTGAACCTTATTCCGCGTTTTATAGATGTTACCGGCGGCGAAGTTTTACTAGATGGCATCGATGTTCGCAATCAATCGCTAGAAGCACTCTGGTCAGAACTTGGTCTAGTTCCACAACGCTCATTCCTCTTTGGTGGAACCGTTGCGCAGAATTTACGATATGGAAAATCTGATGCCACAGACGAAGAGCTTTGGAATGCACTAGAGATCGCGCAAGCTCGCGATTTCATCGATGAATTGCCAGAGAAGTTAGAAGCTAGAGTCGCCCAAGGTGGCACCAATTTTTCAGGTGGACAGCGTCAGCGCCTCTCAATTGCGCGAGCACTTGTAAAAAAGCCCCAGGTTCTTATCTTTGATGATTCGTTTAGCGCATTGGATTACACAACAGATTCCAAACTTCGTTCGGCACTTCACGAAGTAATGGGTCACACGACCATGATTGTGGTGGCGCAGCGAGTCTCGACAATTTTGAAGGCTGATCAAATTGTCGTTCTGGATCAGGGCCACGTCGTGGAAATTGGTACTCATTCGGAGTTGATGAAGAGCAGCGAGACCTATCAAGAAATTGTCTTATCTCAACTCAGTCCAGAGGAGGCAGCATCATGAGCCAGCGTGCACCTCAAGGTGGCCGCCCACCGATGGCTGGACAAGTCGGCCGAGGTGGTCCGATGGCGGGAATGATGGGTGGTCCGCCGCAAAAGTCTAAAGATTTCAAGGGTTCGCTACGCCGATTACTCCGTGAAGTAGGCGAAGAACGTAAATCGCTCTACGCGGTATTTGTTCTTATTACTTCTGCCGTAACTATTGGTTCACTAGGGCCAAAGATTCTTGGCCACGCCACTAATGACATTTTCTACGGATTCCTTGGCCACAAGTTGCCTGCAGGTCTTACAAAAGCTCAAGTGGTGGCAAATTTACGCGCAAAGGGAGAGGACACTCTTGCGGATGTTGTAAATAAGAGTGGGGTAATTCCGGGTAAAGGAATTGACTTCACTGCCGTCGCACATTGGATCTTCTTAGCGATTGGTTTATATGTAATTTCATCTCTCTTCCTTTGGCTACAGCAATACTTAATGGCTGGCGTTACACAGAAGACGGTATTTAGATTGCGCCGATTAGCGGAGGAGAAGATTGGCCGCCTCCCACTCAGTTACTTCGATAAGACTTCAAGAGGAGATTTGCTCTCTCGAGTTACAAACGATGTAGATAACATCTCAACATCAATGCAACAGGGTCTTTCTCAAATCCTGAACTCTGTCCTAACCGTGCTCTCTGTGCTCATTATGATGATCTGGATTAGCCCACTTTTGGCACTGATCTCGCTCATTGCTATTCCATTATCAATGTTTGTTTCCATTCGCATCGCGAAAGCATCTCAGAAGCAATTTATTGCGCAATGGGATTGGACTGGAAAACTCAATGGACATGTTGAAGAGATGCACACGGGCGCAGCACTAGTAAAGGTATTTGGTCGTCGGAAACAAGCGATTACAGATTTTAAAGAGCTCAACGAAAACCTCAATCAATCTTCATTCAATGCGCAATTCATGTCGGGCATCATCATGCCTTCAACAACTTTTATCTCGAATCTAATTTATGTCGGAATATCAGTTCTGGGCGGGTACCGAGTTGCAACCGGAACGATGTCACTCGGTGACGTGCAAGCATTTATTCAGTACTCACGCCAATTTGGAATGCCACTTGCTCAGATCGCGGGATTGATGAATACCGTGCAATCAGGCGTTGCTTCTGCAGAGAGATTGTTTGAACTTCTCGATGCGCCGGAAGAGGAACCCGATCGCGCTTCCAGCGTATCCGTTGATCGCGCCATGGGAGCAATTTCATTCAAGAGCGTCTCATTTAGATATCAAGAAGATCAACCGCTCATCGAAAACTTCAATCTTGAAGTCTCCCCAGGTCAGAGCGTCGCGATTGTTGGCCCCACGGGTGCGGGGAAGACCACGCTGGTAAACCTAATTATGCGTTTCTATGAGATCAATGGTGGAGTGATCACCCTTGATGGTGTGAACACCCGGGAAATAAGTCGCGATGACTTACGCCACCAATTCGGAATGGTTCTTCAAGATACCTGGTTGTTCTCCGGAACCATCCGCGAGAACATCGCCTTCGGTTCCACCAACCCGAGCTTGGATGCAGTTATTGAGGCGGCCAAGGCAGCGAATATTGACCACTTCATCCGAGGGTTGCCAGGCGGTTATGAGTCAGAGCTAACGGATGACAACTCCACCGTTTCAAATGGAGAGCGTCAATTGCTCACCATTGCACGCGCCTTTATGGCTGACCCTGCTGTTCTCATTCTTGATGAGGCAACCTCATCAGTGGATACCCGAACTGAGGTTCTCGTCCAGCACGCCATGTCGAAGTTGCGACAAGGCCGGACCAGCTTTGTCATCGCCCACCGGCTCTCGACGATCCGCGATGCTGACACCATCCTGGTGATGGATAAAGGTGCCTTGGTAGAGCAAGGCAATCACGAGCAATTGATGGCGGCAAAGGGCTTCTATTACGACCTTTACGCTAGCCAGTTCGCCTCAGCAGCCTCAGAGTGACAACGGTCAAACCTTTGATTTATGTTGTAAAACTCTCGCCTTGGGCGGGATAGAGGCTGTAAGGTCTGCCTCTATCTTGACCGCGCATCAATGGATGCTCTCTATTTGGAGGACTTTACGTGGCGAATCCCGAACTAGAAGAGAACAAACCCCAAGAGAATAAGTTAGCTTCCAACGTTCTAGGTCTCTTCGAGTCCTCGATTATGGGCATCGCGGGTTCTGCTCCTGCGTATTCGATTGCGGCAACCACCGTAACTCTCGCAGTTACCGTTGGACTGTATGGACCAGGAGAGCTTCTTTACTCCGGCATCGCGATGTTTGGTGTTGTTATCGCTTTTCATTACATGGGCAAAGTTCGTCAGAACGCTGGAGCTACCTATGTATGGGTTCGTAACGCATTGCATCCAATTCTCGGATATTTAGCGGGATGGTCACTTGTTACCGCTTCAATCATTTTTGGTTTAGTTTCGACAGTTCCGGCTTCGACCGGGTTGCTCTCGCTCTTTAGCAGTAGCGAAAAAACGATTAGCAATGTTCACTGGACGACACTCGTTGGTGGACTCATCTTCGTATTTATGGTCGCGATTATCGCTTACGGAATTGAGTTCACCGCCAAGGCTCAAGTGGTAATGACCGTTGTTGAATTGGGCTTGCTCTGGATTTTCGACATTATCGCCCTCTTGCACCACCCTCACACCCACGCATTTAATTGGGGTTGGTTCTCCTTCAATCAAATTAAGGCCTATTCAACTCCCGATGCGGCTGCCTCTGGTGCAAATCCATTTGATCCTAAATTTGCAGTTGCTCATGGTCTAAGTGCGATTTTGATTGGCGCCGTTTCTGGCGCCTTCTTCTATTGGGGTTGGGATGTTACGGCTAATCTCAATGAAGAGACGAAGGATGGTCAGGACACAGCGGGAAGAGGCGGAATTGTAGGAATCTTCTTCGTCTTCTTTACATTCCTCTTAACTCTGATTGCAATCAACATGGTTCTAAGTGATGCAACACTTCACAACAGCAGCAGTATTCTGAGTGATTTTGCTGCGGTGCTAATTCCTGGATGGTTTGGAAAACTCATCATTGTCTCAGTTTTGCTCTCGACTGTGGCAACGATCGAGACTCAGATGATTCAAGTAACGCGAACTCTCTTCTCAATGGGACGAGATTTCACAATGCCTGGTTCATTTGGTCAAGTTCACAAGAAGTTCCGTACTCCTTTGAATGCCACCATATTTACCACAGTCTTTGTTCTTCTCTTCTTCATTGGATCACAATTCATTTCGAAGGTGAATGACATTGCACAAGCCGGCGTAGCCGCAATTGGTATCCAAATTTGCTTCTACTACGCTCTTGCTGCGATCTCTGTAATCGTTCTTTATCGCCATTACCTACTAAAGGATTTCCGCACCTTCCTTCTTGTCGGACTCTGGCCTGCACTTTCTGGTCTATTCCTTATTGCGGTTCTCTTTAAAGTCATTCCAACATTGAGTCACTTAGCTCTCTGGGTGGGCGTTGGAACTGTGGCAATCGGTGTTATTCCGATGACAATTTTCTGGAGACAGGGTTCTACTTACTTCAATAAAGTAACGAAGGAAGAACGTCGAGCAGTTCTGTAATACATCTATCAGCTTCCCTCTGCGTGGAATCCCCACTTTGAGCGGTTAGATTCGCGATAATGGCGGCGTGAGAAAGTTATTTCTAAGCGCCGCCATTGTCATGTCCGCCACCGCCTTCATCGCCTCTGAGGTGACTCCGGTAGCTGCGACGACGACCCAACTGGGATCACTCTCGATCATCCTGGTTCCCTTGGATCAGAAGACGATAACGGTGACTCCACCCGCTTCTAATTCACCAGGAGCTTGGAGCATTTCTCTGGACAACCCCGCTCTTGCCACCGTTAATGGCCTCAGCCTCACTTTGCTCACCGTTGGAAGTGGTCAGCTCACCTTCACGCAGGCGGCCAGTGGTGCTTACAACAGCGCCTCTCGTGCGACGGTATTTAGAATTACACCGGGTACTCCCGTCCTTGGCGCATGGCTGCCCATGAGCGCAGCGCTATCAACAGGCCAATACAAAATCACTCCGCCTACCTCTACCTCATCAGGTCTTTGGACTTATACCCTCACCAACAATTTTTTTAATGGGTACCCCATCGCAAGTATCGCTGGCAATGTAGTAACTCTGTTGGATGGCGGAACCGTGACAATCAATGCCACTCAACAAAGTACGAGTACATACTTATCTGCAAGTACTACCAACACTCTACAAATTACAGCACTTAAACCGGTGGTTGGCGCCTTCTCCGACATCACAGTTTCAGGTGACAGTGTCGGAACCTTCAACTTGAAAGCTCCAACTTCCACTTCACCTGGCCCATGGCAATTCACCTCTTCAACTCCAAGTGTTGCCTCTGTTAGCGGCACGTTGGTAACTCCAAATGGTGTTGGCACCACGATAATTACAGCCCATCAGCTTTCAATGAGTGGCTACCAATCAACGACGCTCACAATGAACCTAACCATAACGGCGACGGCTCCAACCGTCGGCTCACTTACGCCGATCTCTTACACACTGGGTGCAATACCAAATAACACCCTTCCAATTTCTGCTCCAACTTCGAATTCAACTGGCGCTTGGGTTTACACAGTTGCAGATCCAACTATCGCAACTGTTAATGGATCTCTGTTGGTGATTCTCAAAGCAGGAAGTACAACAGTTTCTGCAAAACAAAATCCCGCTGGTTCATTTGGATATTCAGCAACCTTGACTACGCCGCTTGTTGTCAGTCAAAAGGCAGTGATCACTCCACTTCCCAATTTGAGTCAAGTGGTAGGAGATCCTGCAATTGAAATTGCTCCACCCGTTACTCAATCGACTGGAACATGGACTCTGAGTTCAAGTGATTCAACAGTTGCTGCCGTCAATGGATTGGAGATTACAGTTGGAAATGCGGGAAGCGCAGTTATAACTCTTACTCAAGCCGCTCAAGGAACATGGCTTGCAAACTCCACCACCTTTACAGTGAGCGTAATCGGACTTGTTCCAACAATTGGTATTCTCTCGCCACTAGTTTTAACTGCCAGCGATTTACCAACAAGCATTATTAATCCCACCTCCAATTCAAGTGGGGCATGGAGCTATACAGTTGGCAACCCTTCCATCGCAAAGATTGTTAGTGGCAAGTTAGTACCTGTTGCTGCGGGAGTAACAACCCTTTCTGGAGTTCAGAAGCCAGCTGGTAAATACGGTCAATCAAATACCGTCAAAACAACAATAACAATCAAAGCTGCACCAGTTGTTACTCCAACGCCAACACCCACGGCTACTCCTAAACCAACAGTTACACCTACTCCATCGGTAACACCTACTCCTAAACCAACTAAGATTCCTGTAGTTCCTACCGTGACCGTGAAGGCGGTTGGAAGAACTCTTACTATTAGTGCAACAAATGGCGTAGTTGTTGCTTACATAAACGGCAAGATGGCGAAGATCGGCAAGAACTTAGTCAAGCCGGGTAAAGATTTGGTGGTTATCGAATTTCAATCGCGCATCATTTATTCCAAAGTTTTCACTATTAAGTGAAGTTAACACTTTGGAAATAAGTTAGAAGTGAAAAGTTCTAGAGGTCGGCTAGAGATTGGCCCCGTAGCTTTTCTGGTTGCGGGTTTGATGTTTATGGAATTTCTGGATGGTTCGATACTTCCAACAGCCGCTCCAACGATTGCAAAATCTTTTCATATCCTCTCTGCGCAAGTAGGGGTCTGTGTGACTACCTACATGGTCACGATTGTGGTTCTAATTCCAGTTTCCGCTTGGCTCGCAGATAAATTTGGGGTCAGGATTGTTCTCTTCTCGAGCATCTTCATTTTTACAATCGCCTCTCTGCTCTGTGCTCTTTCCACGAATCTTGTTGAGTTAACCATCATGCGGATATTGCAAGGAGTTGGCGCGGCAACGATGGTCCCTGTTGGAAGATTAATTCTGATGCGCAGCGTCGACAAGGGTGAAGTTATAAGAGTCATTTCATATTCCGTCTGGCCAGCGTTGGCGGCACCCGTTGTTGCACCAGTACTCGGCGGTTTTCTTATAAACCATGCTTCCTGGCATTGGATCTTCTTAGTAAATATTCCAATTGGATTCCTAGCTTTAGTCATTGGCGCGAAAATAGTTCCGAAAATTCCAGGTGGGCGGGTGGAGAAGCTCGACTGGTTTGGTTTTTCTGGAACAGCAATGAGCCTTGGGCTGCTGGTCTTCGCTGCCGCTAATTTAGGTGCTCCCAGAATAAATCTGCCCTCTACCTTGGCACTCTTTATCATCGGTGTAGCCGTTGGGATTCCGACCATTTATCATTTAAATCGAATAGCCAATCCGCTTATAGATCTCACCGTGCTAAAAATTCAAACTTTCCGCCTCAACACAACCAGTGGGTTGCTCTTCCGAGTTGCGCAGAACACTGCACCATTTGTTCTCCCCCTTCTCTTTCAAGATAAATTTGGATGGAGCGCAGAGCGGGCAGGTAGCGTTCTCTTCTTCTATATGGCTGGCAACTTAGGTTTTAAAATCTTTACAACTCCCCTCATGGAACGTTTTCCTTTTAAACCAATGATTCTTCTATCAACTCTGCTCAGCATTCCATTGACACTTTCTCTTGGGCTACTGAGCTCATCCATTCCATTTATGTGGACAGCGCTCTTGTTGCTTGTTACTGGTGGGGTCAGGTCGATTGGAATGACGCTTTACAACACCATCACCTTTGCAGATACCGAACAAGAATCAATGTCACATGCCAACACAATCTCAAATATGGTCCAGCAGCTCTCGTCGGTAATCGCCGTTGCTACTGCTGTAATCGCTATCAGTATTGGCAGAAACGCTGTGGGTAGCCATAATCAATTCTCTTTCGCCTTCATTTTTGCAATTGCCGCCCTACTTATCTCGCTCCCTAATGTGATCTCACTTCCAGCAACAGCCGGACAATCGCTGCGTAAATAGGCGTACTCTTAGCAAATGCGTAGCCTCAAACTCCGTTTCGCAATAGCGGTTGCTAGAAGTGCCAGCGCCACCTCAAAACTTCTTGGACACAAGGGAGAAACTCTCCCAGGTCGAATTCTCCTAGCTATTGAGCCTGAAGCTATCTCCTTGCTGGCTCAGGGCAAAGAGGTAATTTTGGTTTCGGGAACAAATGGAAAGACCTCAACCACAAAAGCTCTGACAACGATTGTCTCTCAACTTGGACCTGTGGCAACTAGTGGATCGGGCTCAAATTTAGCGTGGGGCGCAGCAAACGCCTTAATGTCATCAGCCCCATACGCAGTCCTTGAAATTGATGAACTTCACCTTCCTTCAATTATTGCGCAGACAGATCCCACCATCGTCCTCCTTCTAAATCTGACCCGCGATCAACTCCATCGCATGCATGAGGTAAAGCGTGTGGCTGATCGTTGGCATGTTGAATGTTCTGAAGCGACAAACACAATATTTGTCGCCGACATTGATGATCCTTACATCAACTACTCGATAGTCAATGCAATCAATGTGGTCAGAGTTTCATTTGGTGGAAGAACGCACCCTGATGGCGCCGTCTGTCCACGCTGTGGAAGTTACTTAACATGGGTGAGAGGAAATTACTCCTGCACCTGTGGATTGAATAACAAGATTAATGAATTGAAATTTAAGAAAGGCTCTGCCTCATACCGCAATGCAATTCTCGCGAATATCGTTGGAGAGATTGTTGGCGCGGACCCTGTTGAGTTTACAGAGACCGCGCTGGAACGGAGCGTCACCAAGGAAATAGATGGCAAGAGCGCTCACTTCAGATTAACTAAGAACCCCGCTTCTTGGACCGAAGCGTTACAAGGCGATTTGCATCATGATGTAGTGCTTGTCCTCAACGCAAGACAGGTTGATGGAATCGATACTTCGTGGCTCTGGGATGTCTCATTTAAAGCCTTAAAAGGCCACCGGGTCTTTGTATGCGGTGAACGCGCGCTTGATATGGCTAACAGAATTCATGTTGAAGGTGTTACTCCAGAAGTTGTAGAGAGCGTTGATGTTGCACTATCGCTTGCTACAGGTTCTGAGATCAGCGTCTTATCTGCCTACACCGCCTTTTTTGAGTTGGTGATGTGATGTTAGAAATTATCCGCATTCATAATGAACTCTTAGGTACATATGGCGATCGCGGAAATAGCGACGTGCTGCAGTACCGAGCGGGGCTACGAAAAATCAAGGCACGCGTTACAGATATTTCATATCTCGATCCGCTTCCTCGGAGTGGAGATATATATCTTCTTGGTGGCGCGGAAGATGCTGCGCAATTATTATCACTAACCGCGCTCCGCAAAGGTTCCATATTGGCTCGCGCTGCCAATAAAGGAGCAGTAGTACTCGCCATATGCGCCGGCTTCCAACTTCTCGGAACGAAGTACACCACCCGCGATGAAGAGTTTGTGGGACTTGGACTTCTCGATGTATTTACGGCACCTGGAGATAAGAGATTGGTTGGAGATATCGCAGTTAAATCCCCACTCTTTGAAGTTCCACTCACTGGATTTGAAAATCACAGAAGCGTAACCACGCTCGGTCCTGATGCCACGCCATTTGCCAGCGTTATTTCAGGAAACGGAAATGGTGTTGCCGGCCTTGATGGAGCAATGAGCGAGAATGTTTTCGGAACCTATTTACATGGCCCAGTACTTGCGCGTAACCCAGAATTCGCTGATTTACTCCTTGAACGTGCGCTTGGAACCAGCATTAAACCGGTCGATGATGATCTCGCTACCGAATATGCGAAGTGGCGAAGAACTCTGATTAAGTAGGTTACAATTGGGTGTTGCATCCGCAACACAACTCACAGAACCTCTGTTTGTACACACAACAAGTTCGTTTGCGAGTCTTACGTCAGTCAATCTGATAAGCACCACGAGACACGCATCTATGTCTCGATTGGTATAGCTATGTCTACGTTCCGCAATTTAGGTGTTACCCCTGCGCTCTGCGAGGCTCTTGAGGCCGAAGGCAAGACCGCTCCATTTCCTATTCAAACCGCAACCCTGCCTGACGCTATTAAGGGCCGCGATGTCCTTGGCCGCGGTCAGACTGGCTCCGGAAAAACCCTCGCCTTTGGTTTAGCGATGCTCACCCGCCTCAATGGCCGTACGGCAAAGCCTCACAAGCCACTAGGACTCATCCTCTCTCCAACCCGCGAATTAGCGGTCCAGATCAATGATGTCGTCTCCCCACTTGCTCGCAAGATTGGGCTCTCCTCACAAGTTGTCGCTGGAGGCCTTTCATATATCGGCCAAATCCAAGCTCTTAAGCGTGGAGTGCCAGTAATCGTCGCAACCCCAGGTCGCTTGATGGATCTTCTCGAGAAGAAGCACATCGATCTATCAGATGTCATGATCACAGTTCTTGATGAAGCAGATCAGATGGCTGATATGGGATTCATGCCTGTCGTTAAAGAGATTCTCTCTCTTACTCAAGAGGGCGGACAACACCTGCTCTTCTCTGCAACTCTCGATCGCGATGTTGACTCACTCGTTAAGCGATTCCTTAAAGATCCAATTACTCACTCTCTTGAAAATGAGAAGTCGCGCGCAGTTGATATGACCCACCACTTGTTGCTCCTTGATCAACAACATAAAGATGAGATCTCATCTCAAATCGCAGCACGTGATGGCCGCACAATCTTCTTCGTCCGCACTAAGCACGGCGCTGATAAGTTAGCTGAGAAGATGCTTCGCAGCGGTGTTCCAGTTGGCGTATTGCACGGCGGAAAATCTCAAGGTCAACGCACCCGCGTACTCAAAGCATTCAAAGATGGACGTGCTTCAGCACTCGTAGCAACAGATGTTGCCGCTCGTGGTATCCACGTAGATGATGTCTCACTTGTTGTGCATGTTGATGCACCTGCGGATCATAAAGATTATCTACACCGCGCAGGTCGCACCGCTCGTGCTGGTGCAACCGGTACCGTCGTAACACTTGCAACACATAAGCAGAAGAAGGCGGTCTTTGGTATTACCAACCGCGCTGCTGTAAAGCTCATTGAAAATCAGGTTCGCCCTGGAGATGCAAAGCTTCAAGAAATTACTGGCGCACAAGAGCCATCAGGTATTCCAATTGAGGTAGAGGCTGAGAAGCCATCTCGCAACGATCGTAAGCCTGGTAGCCGCAGTCGCTCTAATGATCGCGGTAATCGCGATGGCAACTTCAAGCCACGTAAATCTGGTGGAGGACGTTTTGAGAGCCCTTCAAAGGCTGAAGGCGCAGAAGTTCGCACCGAACGCACCTTTAGTTCAGAGCGCACAGATCGCACCTTCCAAGCTCCTCGCGATGCTCGCGATTCTCGCCCAGCACGCGATGCTCGTGAAGTTCGTGAAGAGCGTCGCCCCAAGAGTGATCGTTCATTTAATTCCGATCGTCCTTTCCGCTCTGCACCAAAGAAGTGGGAAGAGAAGGCTCGTGAGTCACGTACTCGCGAAGAGAGCGCACCAGCTGCTGGAAATCGTGGACGCGTTGAAGGCGTTGCTCGTCCAGCAAAGAAAGCTCCTCGTATGCCACTTGAGAAGCGCATTGCACTTGAGAAGGCAGAGTCCCGCGCCCGCGCTGGCGGAAAGCCTGTCAAAGGTGGAGCTGGTCCAAAGAAATTTGGAAAAGCTGGCGGAAAGCCTTTTAAGGGTGGAAAGCCAAGCCAGGCTAAGCGAGGCTAATTTCTCTATCGAAGTATTGTGAGATGGCGTCCTGATTGTGAGAAATCACCAGGACGCCTTTCTCTTTTCGTAACTCAGAAATTATCTGCAGAATTCCCTCGATCGATTGTGAATCCTGCGCGCTAAATGGTTCATCAAGCAAGTAGTAATTAGCGCTCTGTGTAAGTGCGAGAGCCAAACTCACTCTCTCCTGCTGACCAATAGATACTTCGGTCACTTTACGAGATAAGAGATCATTCAAATTTAATTTCTCGATAATGGCTGCGCTATCTTTTATGCGCGCCGCCTTTGGAAGAAAATTCAGAACTTCTTGCACTGTGAATGCCAGGGTAAATGATCTGCGTTGTGGCGCGATGGAGCGAAGTGCCGCTTGGCCCTTTGAATTGAGCGAAGCAATATCAACGCCATCAATTTCAATGTTGCCGGTTTGAGGTTTGAGCAATCCCCCAATCAGGGCAACCAGGGTGCTCTTTCCAGAACCATTGGGACCGGTGAAGAGAACGGACTCCCCTTGCGCCAACTCTGCACTGAAATCTGAATAGATGGGTGAACCCCCACGCGCAAAGGAGATGTTGTTAACTCTAATCATGACTCACCCATGATGCACGTTTTACTTTAAGCAAGATGATGAGTGCAGGTGCGCCTAGCAAGGATGTCAGTAGACCGAGCGGTATTTCATTTGGCTGAAAGAGAGTTCTTGCTAAGAGATCAGCCAACAAGAGAACGATTGCGCCCACTAAGGCGCTTAGAGAGAGCATCTTTCGGTGTGCGGGACCAATTAAGAGCCGCACAATATGTGGAACAAGTAGACCGATAAATGCGATGGCTCCTACAGCACTTACTGAAGCGCCAATGAGAAATGCCAGGCCAATAATTGCGTAGAGGCGCAATCTCTTGGGATTGACACCCATGTAATGCGAGGAGCTCTCGCCGAGTGAGTAGATATCCAAACGTCGGGATACAAAGAAAGAGATGATGATGCCGATTTCAATATAGGGAGCGATCATCCCAACTGTCGCATTGTTAAGAAGAGTTAAAGATCCAAAGTCCCAGAAGGTAATCGATTGAATCCCGGGCTTAGGAGACATTGAAATGAGGAGGCCAGCAAAGGAGGTTAAAATCGCTGAAATTGCGATACCAGTAAGGAGAAATCCAAAACCTTTGCTTGGAGCGAGCCACTGGACTAAGAGCGCGGTGAGAGCGGATGCAAGTACAGCCGCACCAATATTTGATCTTGTCCCATACACAGAAGCCCCGGAGGCAATCAAAGTAATGGTTCCGAGCGTTGCTCCACTTGATAACCCAATGAGAGTTGGCTCAGCTAAGGGGTTTCTGAAAATACCTTGCGCTACTGATCCCGCCACGCCTAACCCAGCCCCAATGATTACTGCACCCAATGCGCGGGGAAATCTCACCTGCCAGACAGTTGTCGCATCAACGCCATCTTTGCCAATAAGTGAGAAGACCGAGCTGTGAAGTTTCAAAATACCGATGTCGAGTGAGAGCCAGAAGAGAAATAGGAGAACGGCTGAACCGCCAAGATAGATGGCTACCTTCTTCATCTCTTGGATGCCGTCACAATCAATTGATGTAATTGCTTGGCCATCGGAATGGTACGAGGTCCAAAGGAAAGCAAGAGCGAGTCATCAACCGTAACTACACGCTTGTGAATTCCCGCCGGTGTTTGTGCAATACCCGGAAAGGCAACCAAGCCACTGATTCCGCCGACTGATTCCAACCCCTTTGTCATAAGGAGAAGTACGTCGGGTTGAAGCTTTATTAGTTCCTCTGCCGTAAGGGCGTTAAATGGATTCTTTAGATTCGTAGCGCCCACATCTATAAATCCATCTGCTTTCAGCAACGAATCAGCACCGGAACCTGGGCCGCCGATGAGATAGATCGAAGCAGTGCCTCGCATATACAAGAATGCCACCTTGATCGATTGCTTTGGGAAATGCAACAAACTTACTTGAGCGATCAGCGCTTTGCCGGCCTTGGGGACATGAAGCGCTTGAGAGATTACGCTCTCTTTCGCTTGAATATCCGCCAAGGTGAATGCACTTGGAACTAATACCATTCGGATTTTTGCAGAGCGCAACGTGTTGAGAGCGCTAGCCGGAGTTGTATTTGAGTCAATGAAAACAATATCTGGGTGTTGTGAGAGGACTGCTTCTGCAGAGACTTGCATAGCTGATTCATCAATAGGAATTGATTTCAATTCCGGCATCGTTGATGCAATATCTCGACCAACCAAATATTTCCGGTATCCAAGGGCGGCAACAATTTCTGCAGAACCGTTAGCTAGCGCGACGATTCTCTTATATGCAGGTATCTCTCCCGAATTAATTATCGGCAATGAAATTTGCGATGCAGTTATATCCGACACCGCCGCCTGAGCTGTAGGCAAAAATAGCGAAGAGAGGGCGACGGTGGAGCTAATAAGTATCGCCCGCAATCTCATCTGCGTATTCTGACACTTACTTTTCCGACATGGGCGCCGAAGTTGTCGGAGCAGAATTAGAGACTATCTCTTAGATTTACCCCATGAATAAGCGGTTTTTTGCGGCTCTCGCACTCTGTCTCACATTAGGAATTAGCGTTGCAGATGCTGCCACCGGTCAACATGGTGAGGTTCTAACGGTTTCAAAGATTTCAGGGATAAAGAGCGGTGAAACTTTAACGGTCTCCGGCAAAGGCTTTGACACGACTGTCGGAATATACGTGGAGCTCTGTCAAATAGTTCCAGCTGGAACTCTGCCTCAGGTATGTGGTGGAGGAGTGAATATGTCCGGCAGCGGAGCAGCTTCATTCTGGATCTCATCCAATCCACCTAGTTATGGAAAGCATTTAGCGATTCCATTTAAGACAGGTGGCACTTTCTCGGTTGCGCTAAAAGTTCAACCGAAGATTGGCAAAGTTGATTGTAGAAAGAGGGCATGCGCAATCTACATCCGCGCAGATCACACTAGAACACAAGATCGCACTCACGATATAAAAATTCCAATCACTTTTTCAAAATAAAACAGTTCACTACATCAAATACGAGAGAGCAGAGAGAAGAATATGAATAAGAAAATAATCGCATCGTTAGCAGTAGCACTAGTTGTAGTTGCCGCCCCAATGGCAAGTGCAAAGGCGAAGGTCGTTGCATCACCAACCAAGAACTTGTCCCAAAAGACAGCGGTGGTCACATTTAAGTTCTCCGGTCTTCCAACCAAGAACGGCGTATATATTGAGGAATGCATGGCACCCGCCACAAAAGGCGCAGCTCCAACAGTCTGCGATTCAGATCAGAGCGTTCAAGCATGGGTTTCCAATGTAAAGGCAGATATCGCTCAAGGTGCTACTTCAGGCGCAGGCAAAATAAAGTTCAAGCCAGTTCCTTATTTCACCAATGGTGATTGCGTCCACACAACGTGTGTCTTCTTTATTACTAATGACCACAATGCTGCTGGCGATAAGTCACAGAATCAGACGATTCCATTTACCTTCTCAAATAAGTAAATATTTAATCGGTAATTAATTAGTAGGTAGGGCTCGAAGTCCAGCAAGCGCGAAAGTTACAGCGCTTAGGATTTCGAGCTCTGCGTCATTTCCGGCATCAATACGTATAGAAGCAGCATCCGTCACGCTTGCTAGTAGCGCCGCGGCTGCTCGAACATTTGAAATCCCCGCCTCGATCAACGAATCTTGAAGTGGCGCCATCATGCGACGGTGACCCATCAAAATCTCATCCTTGCGAGAAGTTGGAGTATTGATTGTGTTTAACGATTTCACCAACATGTGGCGGCCATCAGCTACGTAGAGAAGGCTCTCGGTAATCCAGAGTTCGATACGGGTGAATGGATCGGTAGCACCGCTAATTGCCTGTGTTAAACGCTCGGTGTAATACTCAAGCTCCTCTAAAACAAGGTCAGCGACTAAATCTGCGCTGGAAGCAAAATATTCATAGATGGAACTTCGGGCTAATCCGGCTTTCGCCGCAACCGCCGCAACCGTGATTGATTCCGCGCCATTTGCTAAAGCCAGCTCCATCGCAGCATCAATCAGTTGCTGGCGACGAAGTTCTCGATGCAGCGCAACGGTCGGTGCTTGAATCTTTGGCATAGGAGCAGAAGTATCTCACCCTTTGCTGAATGGCGAATTGTTGAATTTTCAACTATTCTGAACTTTCATCTATTAGTGAGGTAAAAATGTCCGATCTTCTACACCTAGAAGTTAGCCCTCTTGGGGAACGTTCGATTTCACGCTCAATTTCTAAAGAGTTTCTCTCAGCATTCAGCGCGCGGCACCCAGAAGCGCTCATTGTGAGCCGTGATTTGGCTACCGATCCCATTCCTCACCTTGATGGCGAAACCCTCATGGCTGGTCGTATCCCTGAAGCTGAACGTAGTCCCACCACGCAATTGAAATTTGAGTTGCGTCAGGAACTGGCACGAGAAGTGAACGCGGCAAAACATATTTTGATCTCAACCCCCATGTGGAACTTCTCAGTACCCTCAGTATTGAAGGCATGGATAGATCAAATCCTTATCACCGGATTTACACATGTAACCGGCAAAGTAACAATCATCGTCTCCCAAGGTGGTTCTTATGCAGAGGGAGCGCCACGCGCAGGCTGGGATTGGGAAACCGGTTACCTCCGTCAAGTATTTAGCTCGATAGGTGCTACAGATACTGAAATTATCTTGTCTGAATTTGGATTGGCTGGAGTTGTCCCCGCTATGGCAGATTTCGTCGACCGCAAAAATGAATCAATCAGTGCCGCTAAAGCAGCAGCCGCTATACGAGGCGGAGTTTAAACCGAGAGCTGTTTACGAGAATTAAACAACCGTGAAGATATTACGGCGGTCAGCGTCATTAACGTACCGGTGATGAGATAAGCGCTGACTTTGGTGTGAGCTGCTGGTGCTAGCCAATCAAATAAAATCGCACCGATGAGTTGTCCGCTCACACTGAAAGTGATGAAGTTAAGAAGTCCTATGTGTTTTAAAGTGTAGGCAGAGACAGCGATAAAAGTTAATCCGAATACTCCACCAAAATAGAGCCATGGATTCGTTGGGAGGCGGCCAATGCTGCCGCCACGCAACAAATTAATACCAAGAGCAATCAAAAGAAAAAATATACCGATTACGAAATTGAAAAAAGTGGTTGCGATGGGTCGTTCAGAGATCAGATTTACTCTGGCATTCACCGCCTGTTGAAAAGCCACCACAATCCCGGCGAAAATTGCCAATGCTATGGGAAGAAATTTGAATTTCGAATTGCTTAAATCGGGAAATACAGCAACCGAAACCGAGGTCAAAGTTGCGAGAGCGATGAAGATTCTGGAAATTGTTATCGGTTTCTTCCCGGAAGGGGTAATCCCAAGCTTGTCTACCAAGAGCGAAGAAAGCGTCTGCCCTCCAACTAAGGAGATAGTAAAAAGTGCAACACCTATCTCTGGAACGACAGCACCTTGGGTGCTTAAGAAGATGGTGCCGCCTAAGCCTCCGAGCATCTCCCACCAAGCTAATTGCCCACTTTTAATGGCGGAGATAGTCTTGGAGATTCCTTCACGATCTTTTTTTATCAATAATACGATCACGATGAGGATGACTGTTCCCACCGTATTTGAAATAAGTCCAGCCCCGATGCCATTGTGAATGTAATGTGAAAGTTCGCCATTTGCACGCGATTGCGCCGCAGTTAATGCGCCAACAAAAATGGCTAGGAATATAAACATTAGTTAACGCAAGGGATGCCAGAACCAGCAACTGCGGTTCCGTTAGCCAGGTGCGCGAAATTGAATTTTGTAACCTTTGGTTTTGGCGTTGCACTTGCCTTAGTACTTGCTCCCGGTGTCGGTGAGGTTGTGACCTTAGGAGCTGGATAGAAGAGATCATGTACAAATTTGCGAACCGTAGGAATATCGATGAGATTTACAGATTGTGAATTTCGCATTGCATATCCTTCGATAGGCAAGGTGTGGAAGGTGATGTGCCCACCAGTGAGCGCCTTTGCTTGCGGCAAGAATCCGAGAACATCCCATCCAGCGTCGATAACAACATCTTTCTTGGCAACTGTGAGCAAGGATTGCAACTTACCTAAATCTCCGAAGATGCCCTGACTGCGGAACTTGGTGATAACGCCGGTGATAAAAGCTTGTTGTCTGTGTGTTCTATCAAGATCTCCATTTGGCAGACCGTGGCGTTGACGAACGAACTCGAGTGCTTGTACGCCAGAGATTGTTTGCAATCCTGCCGGGAACACTGCTCCAGAGTATTGAGAGTCGTTAACAGCGCGATTTAAGCAGACTTGAATTCCACCCAAAGCGGTAGCGATGTCATAGAAGCCCACCAGATTTACCTCGGCAAAGTGATCAATTGGAATTCCGAGCAGATTGCTGATTGTTGAGATGGTTGCAGCGCGGCCAGCATCGCGACTCTTCTGCTCACGGAGTGGATTTTGGACACCCTGCTTAATGAGTGCATTTTCAGAGGTGTACTTTGCAAGGCCATATGCCTCTTTAATCTTCTGCATCCCCCAACCAGCGACGGCGACATAATCATCGCGTGGGATAGAGATTGCGACCGCATTCTTTCCATTAGCTGGGATGTGAATGATGATCATCGTGTTGGTGTTGTAACCACCAATTGAGGAGCTTGAACCCACATGCATCAGATCAAGAAGCTTGCGAGGAAGGTTATTTCCATTGTTGTCGCGTCTGGAATCTAGGCCCAGGAGCAAGATATTGGTATCGCCTCCACCAGAGGTCTTTCCGCCATGCAAGACGTTGGAGCGCGGGATGGCGCTACCCGCAGTCTTATCAAAGAAGTAGAAGGAGAATGAGAGGAGAGTTATGGCGATAGAGATACCCGCCGTTACTTTCCTTAAGTGCATGGCGCGAATCTTACCGACTAGAGTCTTGGCATGGATCACCCAGCCATCGAACGACCTGGCCCGCTAGCCCTGGTGGGCTCTGGTGAATATCTGCCTGAAATGGCAGAACTTGAGGGTAGTTTGCTGAGAAGTGCCATGGAGCGAGGCAAACTCAATCGATTTGTTCAACTACCTCTCGCAGCAGGTGGCGAAAGCACCGAAAGACTTAAGTATTGGCAGGAGCTGGGCGCATCACAGGCGCAGCGTTTAGCAACAGAGCAAGTATTTCTTCCTATTTATACCCGAGAAGATGCGATGCGAAGTGATCTGGCAAAAGAGATCGATAACGCTGGATTGATCTATATCTCCGGCGGTGATCCTTCTTATTTAGCAACCTCGTTGGCAGGAACTCCTGTCTGGGAGGCTATCGAAAGAAATTGGCGCGCTGGCAGTGCGCTCGCCGGCTGCAGTGCAGGTGCAATGGCTCTCTCCGCTGATATTCCAAACTTTCGCAAACAGAGCGCTCCAGGAACGCCAGGGTTAAACGTGCTTCCAACCCTGCGAACCATTCCTCACTACAACAAATTCTTTGGTTGGATTCCAGATGGCGCGGCAAAGTTGATGGTTCGCGCACCCGAGGGAGTATCCGTAATTGGAGTTGATGAACTCACTGCCGCCGTTGCAGGTCTCGATGAAGTTACGACTATCTCTCCACCAAAGTTCAAAGTCTTTGGCGTCGGCGCTGTGCATGTCCTAAGAGGTTCCGCGACTCATAAGTACCATCACGGGGAACTCGTAGAACTTCATTAAACTTCTCTCATGTTGAAGAAGATAAATTCGTTTAACACCTCGCTCGCCTCCAAGATCACTTCCGGAGTATCGACCATGTGGTGCGCATATATCTTTGCCGCGATTGCACTTATTTCGCTCCCCTCTGCGATCAAGACGGGCGACCTCATCACTATTGTCGCCTGGGTAGCACAAACATTCCTACAGTTAGTTTTACTCTCCATCATCATGGTGGGCCAGAGTGTCTCCTCTGCCTCAGTGGAGCAGAAGATTACCGAGACCCACACAGCTTCACTTGGAGAATTTGAATTGGCCAAGGAGGCTCGCGCACTAAATCAACAAGAGGTTACTGAACTAAAGGCAATAGCTGCTGATATTCATCGCGTGCTTAAGGATCTAGAACCTAAACTATCTAAATGACTGTCCGTAGCACCCTCTCTCATAAATATATAAAGAGGTTTTACTTAGCCCGCCTCATCTCCAATTTTGGTAGCGGTATGGGACCTATCGCCTTGGCATTTGGAATCCTTCATCTTCCACGTGGAAGTGCGAAAGAGTTGGGCTTTGTTCTCGGCGCACAGATTGTTGCAATGCTCTGCATGCTTCCCTTTGGTGGTGTTATCGCAGATAAATATGGAAGATTAAGGATTTGCGCTCTCTCCGATATTGTAGGAGGAGCTTTTCTTCTAGTGCAGGTTTATTTCTTTACAACGGGAAACGTTCCAGTTGCAGCACTTCTCTTCTCACAAATCGGTTTTGGATTGATGTGGGGAATCTTCTGGCCCGCATTTTCCGGAGCGCTACCTGCGCTGCTTCCCGAGGCAGAACTACAACAGGGCAATGCCATCAACCAGTTTATTTCTAACTTTGCACTTATTACAGGTACCGCAATTGGCGGATATCTGATCAGTGCATTTGGAAGTACTGCCGCACTATTTATTGATTCAATAACCTTCATCATTTCAGGTTCGCTTGTTATTAGTTTTAGGCACCTCACTCCAGCGCGTGCGGAAACTGGGGCATCAATGCGCGAGGATCTGCGAGAGGGGTGGAGGGTCTTCTCCTCCTATCCCTGGATTGTCGTCACTGTCGCCGGATTTTCATTTGTTGTTATGGTCTGGGCGGGAGCACAAGATGTGCTGGGACCTGTCATCTCACTCAAACACTTTCATGGCGCAAAATCTTGGGCAATCGTGATTACCTGCGAATCCATTGGTTACGTGATTGGTTCAATATTGGGTCTGCGGATAAAGGTTAAGTACCCAATGCGCTTTCTCACATCGCTATCTCTTACCCTCACGATCTATCTTCTTGTGCTTTCGAAACCAATGGCGCTTCCAGCTATTTGTCTCGCCGCCTTCTTCTGGGGAATCACTCTCGATTTGTGGGGCTCCATGTGGGGAACCGCATTTCAGCGCACGATTCCGCGAGAGGCGCTATCTCGGGCCTCTGCCTTTGATGGAATGGGAACGATGCTGCTTAGGCCGGTCGGTCTAGCAATTGCCGCTCCACTTGCTGGCGTCTTTGGCATAAGCCAGACGATGTTGATTTTCGCGGGCACCTCATTCGTCGTAATCATTATCTTGCTCATGATTCCCGCAGTGTGGCGTATGGAGCTCGAGCCTTCATTCTCAGAGAATTCTTAGGAAGCATTGCGTATTCTTTAGGCTCTCAGAGGTTAACTATCACTATCTATTTTCATGGCGAAGGGATCAAAGCAGTGTCAATTTTCCAGAAGATAAATGGTTTGAGCACGATTTCAAAGCTCATCATTGGATTTGTAGCAGGAGCCACCATTATTGGCGGTGTTGCTACAGCGGCTAATAGTTTGACCAGTTCCAGTGTGATCACAGCATGTGCCGATAACAGAACCGGTGCGCTTTATGCCAGCGCGACGGGAACATGCAGTAGCGGACGCACAGTTGTCAGCGTTGGAAACGGTTCACTTAAGAATATTGTCAACAAAGTCGAGCCAGCGGTCGTAACAGTTGATGTATCGGCGGCAGATGGTTCTGGCGATACCGGATCAGGTTCCATCATTAAGTCGGATGCAACTGGTTCATACATCGTGACAAACAACCACGTAATCGATGCAATTACAGTTGCTGGAAACTCTTACACACTTTCAATTGATCTCAGCAATGGAACAAAGATTCCTGCAACGCTTGTTGGCCGGGATATTTCTTATGACCTTGCAGTCTTGCATGTAAATACTCCAAATCTTCCTGTCATCGCCCTCGGAGATTCATCTGCAATCTCTATCGGTGATCCAGTGATTGCATTCGGTTCACCTCTAGGGCTAAACGGAACTGTTACCGCAGGCATTGTCTCTTCGCTCAATCGTCCGGTTACAACTCAGAGCACCAACTCCACCACTCAGTCATATGTCGATGCGATTCAGACCGATGCTGCAATCAATCCAGGTAACTCTGGTGGTCCACTGACTGATTCTCAAGGTCGCATGATTGGTATCAATAGTGCAATAGCTTCAACCGCCTCAACTGGAGCACAAGCCGGTTCTGTTGGTTTAGGTTTTGCGATTCCAATCAATGAAGCGCAGCGCACTATTAACGAGATTATTACCAGTCCAACTCATACCTCCACGCGTCCTCTACTCGGGGTTTACTTCGATCAGAACTTCACCGGTGTGGGAGCAAAGGTTTCCCAACTTGTGGCAGGTGGCGCAGCAGAGAAGGCAGGTTTGGTAGTGGGATCGATTATTACTGATGTCTCCGGCTCCAGAATTCCAGATGCTGAAACAGCAATTGTGCGCATCCGTTCTTACGCCCCAGGAAGCACCGTACAGATCACGGCTACCCTTCCTAGTGGCGGAAGCAAGGTCTATAGCGTCACGTTGGGATCTGCGCCTTCAAATTCATGACAGACTGTAAGTAGTGAATTTACTTAACTTAGAGTCGGTCTCAAAGGCCTTTGATATCCGCCCACTTCTGGACGGCGTCTCACTCGGCGTCGCTCAGGGCGAGCGGATTGGCATTGTTGGACGCAATGGCGATGGCAAGAGCACCCTTCTCAAAATCATGGCCGGAACCCTGGAGACAGATTCTGGCCGTGTTTCCAAGTCCAACTCGGTGCACATTGGGATTCTGAGCCAGGCGGATAATGCCAGCGCTGGAGCGAGCGTTCGTGAGGTCGTTTTAGGAGATATCCCTGTCCATGAATGGGCGAGTAACAGTCGAGTCCGCGAGGTCCTGCAGGGACTCTTTGGAGGGCATAGCGATGATCTCTTAGATCGCGCCTTTCACTCACTCTCAGGTGGAGAGCGCCGTCGCGTGAATCTAGCCAAGCTACTGGTGGATGATCTTGATCTGATTTTGCTTGATGAACCAACAAACCACCTTGATGTTGAAGGCGTTGCCTGGTTAGCAGCACATCTCAGGGATCGCGCCGGACTCTCAGTTGTGGTAATTACCCACGATCGCTGGTTCCTCGATGAGATCTCTGAGAAAATTTGGGAGGTAGTTGATGGCAAGGTTTTGGAATATGAAGGCGGTTACAGCGCATTTGTACTTTCCAAAGCGGAGCGCTCGCGCCAAGCATCAGTAGAAGATACCAAGCGCAATATGTTGATCAGAAAAGAATTAGCTTGGCTTCGCCGCGGAGCACCCGCACGTACATCCAAACCAAAATTTAGAATTGATGCGGCAAATACGTTGATTGCCAATGAACCCCCACCTCGCAATGGGGCAGAGCTTCTTAACTTTGCTGCAAATAGATTGGGAAACACTGTTTACGAACTGCATCAAGCGACGATTAAAGCGGGAGATTTACTTCTGTTAGATGACATCTATTGGAATGTTGGCCCCGGCAATCGAATCGGAATCGTTGGCATGAATGGCGCGGGCAAGACGACGCTTATGAAAGTGTTGAGCGGCGAGGGGAAGATTTCTGCAGGAAAATTAGTTACCGGTGTGACCGTAAAAGCGGCGTATCTCTCGCAGCATTTAGAGGAACTTGATCCAACCTGGCGGGTACTTGAAGCGGTTGAGAAAGTCGCAAACCGAGTTCAACTTGGTAACGGTAAAGAGTTGTCAGCAAGCCAACTCTGTGAGCGTTTAGGGTTTAATAAAGATCAACAATGGACACCGGTGGGAGATCTTTCTGGCGGTGAACGTCGTCGCCTACAACTCACAAGACTCCTCATGGATAGTCCGAACGTCCTACTACTTGACGAGCCAACAAACGATTTCGATGTAGAGACTTTGACCGCACTTGAAGATCTCCTAGATTCATTTGGCGGAACTCTTCTTGTTATCTCACACGATAGATATTTCCTAGAACGAGTATGTGACACCTTTGTCGGGCTAGTGGGCGATAACTCCCTTCGCGATCTTCCACGTGGGATTGATGAGTATCTATCTCTACGTAGAGAAGCCGAATCCGCCGAGCAGAAGAGCGCTGGAGCAAAGAAAGAGTCATCAATCTTGGAGCAGAAAGCTCTGAAGAAGGAGATCTCTCGCATCGAAAAGCAGATGGAGCGTAGGCAA
>CAITFY010000075.1 GCA_903891755.1 uncultured Actinomycetes bacterium
AACTCTGGATATTGAGGAGACATCGCGCCAATTGCAGCCATCAATAACTCTTTTGAATTGTGATCGGGTGCGCCAAGGATGCGCATATTGCGGATGGTCCGACGCATCATTCGGCGTAGAACGTATCCACGTCCCTCATTTCCAGGTAAAACTCCATCGCCGATAAGCATCATCGAAGTGCGCGCGTGGTCTGCTACTACTCGGAGCGAGACATCGCTCTTTGCATCTTTGCCATAGGTAACGCCGGCCAATTCACTCGCTCTACGAAGAATCTGCATCGTCGTATCAATTTCATAAATATTCTCAACGCCTTGCAGCAGGGCAGCGGTGCGTTCTAAGCCAAGTCCGGTATCAATATTCTTAGCGGGCAACTCTCCAATAATTGGATAGTCATCTTTCGTGCCACCATCTGCACGAATGTTCTGCATGAAGACTAAGTTCCATACCTCTAGGTAGCGATCCTCATCTGCAACGGGGCCACCTTCGGCGCCATATGCAGGACCGCGGTCATAATAAATTTCAGAGCAAGGCCCACAAGGACCTGCAACGCCCATGGACCAGAAGTTATCTGCCATGCCTCTGCGCTGGATACGTTCTTTAGGCACACCAACTTTCTTATGCCAAATGTCCGCAGCTTCATCATCATTCAGATAGACAGTTACCCAGAGCTTCTCCTCTGGAAATCCATATCCGCCATCTGCAATCGGCTTGGTGAGAAGTTCCCAGGCCATCGTGATTGCGCCCTCTTTGAAGTAATCGCCGAAGGAGAAATTTCCACACATTTGGAAGAAGGAGGCATGTCTAGTCGTCTTACCAACTTCATCAATATCCAAGGTACGAACGCATTTTTGAACTGAAGTAGCTCGGGAGTAAGGAGGCTTTACCTCACCGAGGAAGAATGGCTTAAATGGAACCATTCCAGCATTGACGAGCAAAAGATTGGGATCATCGGCAATCAAAGATGCTGATGGAACGACCGTGTGCTTCAGCCCCAGGGCATTGTCGGACTCGAAGAAGCGCAACCATCGCGCTCTAATTTCTGCGGATTCCACCTACTACTCGTGCTCCCGATCAGAGCGAGAAAACTTCTTCCCAGCAAAAGCGGTTGCAAGAGTTCCAAGAATCTTTAAGAGACCAGAATTCTTCTCAATGAGGTTCGTGATTGAACCAGTCACCTTCTCGGTGAAATTTTCTGCAGTGGAAACAATCTTATTGACACTCTTTACAGTCTTCTCAACCTCGTCAATAAGGTTTCCTACCCGCACAATCGCATAAGCAATCGCCACAGCAATAATCAGCAGAGCTGATGCCGCAATGATGGTTGCGATTCCTCCTGGACCCATACCTTTAGCCTACCTGAACTTCTTCCGCGACAATCCGAATTATTTGGGCTCGGGCACGAAATCAACGCCCGCTTCCTTGCGCTGCGCGGGAGTAATTGGAGTTGGAGCGCCGGTGAGTGGATCTCCCCCGCTAGCGGTCTTAGGGAAGGCGATAACTTCGCGGATAGATTCAGCGCCGGTCAAGAGTGCGCAGAGACGATCCATTCCGAGTGCAATTCCTCCATGTGGAGGAGGTCCGTAATTGAATGCTTCAAGCAAGAACCCGAATTTGCTCTTGGCTTCCTCTGGGGTCAGGCCGATAACATCAAAGACACGTTGTTGCATCTCACGCTTATGAATACGGATTGAGCCTCCGCCAATTTCATTTCCGTTCAAAACGATGTCATAGGCATATGCCAAGGCGTTGGCAGGATCCTTATCAAAGGTATCGGCGAACTCTGGCTTTGGCCCTGTAAATGGATGGTGTACCGCAGTCCAACCCGCTTCAGGATTATCAGCATCAACTGGCTCAAACATTGGGGCATCAACAACCCACAAGAACTCCCAACGATCTGGAGCGATGAGATTGCAGCGAGCACCAATCTCTAAACGCACAGCTCCAAGAAGTGCTTGAGAGGTGCTCTTAGTTCCGGCGGCAAAGAAGATTGCATCTCCAGGCTTCGCGCCGGTTTGTACGGCAATTCCAGCAGCTTCTTTCTCAGACAAGTTTTTAGCTACGGGACCAGCAAGGGTTCCATCTTCTTGAACAAGGATGTAAGCCAAGCCCTTAGCTCCTCTCGCCTTCGCCCAATCCTGCCAAGCATCTAGCTCGCGACGTGGAGAACTGGCGCCTCCTGGCATTACAACTGCGCCGACGTAATCAGCTTGGAAGACTCGAAAGGTGGTTTCTGCAAAGAAATCCTTAACTTCAGTAATCTCTAATCCAAAGCGGAGATCAGGCTTATCCGATCCATAGCGTCGCATTGCCTCCGCATAGGTCATACGTGGAATAGGGCGAGGGATCTGGTAGCCAACGGTCTTCAAGAAAACCTCTTCAAGAATCTCTTCAGCAACGCGAAGAATGTCCTCTTGATCAATAAATGACATCTCAATATCGAGTTGGGTAAATTCTGGTTGGCGATCTGCGCGAAAATCTTCATCGCGGAAGCAACGAGCAATTTGGTAGTAACGCTCCATGCCGGCAACCATCAAGAGTTGTTTAAAAAGTTGTGGTGATTGTGGCAAGGCATACCAACTACCAGGTTGCAAACGTACCGGCACTAAGAAGTCACGTGCGCCCTCGGGAGTGGAGCGAGTGAGATACGGTGTTTCAATCTCTAGGAAATCCAGGCGATCCATCACGGTACGAATGGTGGAAGTTACACGAGAGCGTAAACGTAAATTCTTAGCAGGACCTTCGCGACGAAGATCTAAGTAGCGGTACTTCAAGCGAATCTCTTCACTGATATTTGAAACATCACCACTATCAACGGGGAAAGGAAGCGGTGCGGCTTCACTCAACACTTCTAGTGAAATACAATCGATTTCAATCGCGCCTGTTGCAATATTTGGGTTCTCATTACCTGCAGGGCGAGCATTGACCTTGCCTGTGATCAAGACACACCATTCAGCGCGAAGTGCGCCAGCAATCTCATCCTTAATAACCACTTGCACGGCACCTGAAGCATCGCGCAGATCAATAAAGGCAACTCCACCGTGATCGCGGCGTCTGGCCACCCATCCCGCTAAGACAACTTCTGTTCCAACATCGCTCTTGGAAAGTAGACCTGCTTCATGTGTTCTTAGCATTTAAGAGTGATCTCCGTAGTGTGTGATTCGTTCAATAATTTCGTTCGCCAAAGAGCCAAGAGTAACTGAAGCCACTGCCCCAGTTTTCATCTCCTTGAGGGAAACTTCTCCGGAACTCACCTCATCTGCTCCGAGGACGATGGCGTATTTTGCACCGCTCTTATCGGCAGATTTCATCGCTCCCTTTAGAGCCTTATCTCCGAACGATAGGTCAACTTTGATTCCCCTGGCACGAAGGGATTCCGCAATTGCCAAAGCTTGATCGCCAGTACCCAGGGGAACGATATACAGATCTAAGGCAAGGTCATCCGGAGCCACCAAACCTTCGGCTTCACAGGCCAAAAGAATGCGATCAACGCCGAGACCAAATCCAATTCCAGAGAGCTCTTGCCCCCCAAGTTGCGCCATCAAACCGTCATAGCGACCGCCACCACCAATTCCAGATTGCGCGCCAAGATCCGGATGGACGAATTCAAATGCGGTGCCTGTGTAGTAATCCAAACCGCGCACCATTCGCTTATTGATAACAAATGGAATCTCTAACGCTGTTAATAGCTCTTGCACCTTTTTAAAATCTGAGGCGCTCTCGGGAGTCAAGTATTCCAATAGCACTGGCGCGCTCTCCATGAGAACCTTGATCTCCGGACGCTTATCATCAAAGAGCCGGAGCGGATTGAGTTCTGCTCGCGCCCTTGTCTCATCATCAATATCTAAACCTTTGATGTATGAACGAAGATTGATGAGATAATTTTCACGAGTCTTGGCATCGCCAAGTGAAGTAATCTCAAGGTGATAGCGCGTAAGTCCAAGTGCAGCAAAAGCACGATGGGCAACGGCAATAACTTCCACATCGATCCGTGGATCAGATAATCCGATTGCTTCTATGCCAACCTGATAGAACTGGCGATAACGTCCAGCTTGCGGGCGTTCGGCTCTAAAGAATGCACCGGAGTAGTAAACCTTGACGGGAAGTTGACCGCGATCAAGATTATGTTCGATGACTGCGCGCATAACGCCAGCGGTTCCTTCGGGACGCAGAGTTATGGAACGACCCCCGCGATCTTCAAATGTATACATCTCTTTGCGAACTACATCTGTTGATTCGCCAACCCCACGAGCAAAGAGCTCGGTATCTTCAAAGACAGGAAGTTCCATAAGTTGATAGCCAGCGTTGCG
Source organism: uncultured Actinomycetes bacterium (assembly GCA_903891755.1). Taxonomy (GTDB): domain Bacteria; phylum Actinomycetota; class Actinomycetes; order Nanopelagicales; family Nanopelagicaceae; genus PALSA-747. The sequence goes on from CAITFY010000075.1 coordinate 4,308, forward strand.
AGCAGATTCAATAATGGTGCTACGAACGAAATCAAAGTGGGTCGAGCGATCAGGGAAGTACTCACTCACCCCTTTGGGTGCTTGAAACTTCGCCATTAATCATCACTCCTCAAGAAGCGCTCTTGTAGGTAATCGTTGTTCTTACGCTCTCGCCCAATTGTAGTTTCAGGTCCATGGCCTGGAAGCACAATTAGCTCATCATCGAGCGGAAGAATCACGTTTCGAATCGATTTCTTCATATCGCTGGCGGAACCCAAACGCAGTGAGGTATTTCCGATGGAGTTTTGAAAGAGCACATCGCCGCTAATTAAGAACTCATCATCGACGATAAATACAGTTGAACCTGGGGTGTGTCCTGGCGCGTGTAGTGCTTTCAAGGAGAAGCCGGCAATTTCAAAGGTGACCCCATGGGTGAGTTCGCGAATTGAACGGGGTTCCTTAAATGAGGTGATCCCCATCTCTTCCAAAATTGGAATTGTTGGGCCACCTGGCGTCAGAATCCCTTGGGGATTTTCAAGAAACTCTCGATCTTTGGGATGGATATAGGTATCAAGGCCGTATCTCTCATCAAGCGGTGTAACAGAGAAGGTGTGGTCTAGATGGCCGTGGGTGACCACTGTCGCGATTGGCTTGAGATTGTGGCGTTCTAGGACCTGGCTGATGGGACCCACAAGATCTGGAATCGCCATGCCTGGATCGACGATAAAACACTCTGAACCCTTATCTGGTGCGAATATCCAGCAATTGGTTGCGAAGAAATCAGCCTTTATAACCTCAAGAATCAATCTAAGAGCCCACTTTTCTCATAATTAACCTGGCCTAGGTGCCCGATTTTCCTAGGTTGAGGCTTTAAGGGTACCTTTAATCCCTGATTAAAAAGGTCAGGAAGGCTCGAACCGCCTCTCGGCGGGGTTGGTCTTAAGTAATCGTTAACGAAAAAGTGGTCGTCACCGAAAGGTGAAAGCACTTGACGCGCAACCAAAGGAGCAAGAGATGTCGAACCCAGAAAATCTCAGTGCAGCATCAGCCCTCATCGGAGATCCAGCAAAGTTTGGTCGAGTTGGCGAAGATGGAACTGTGTATGTAACAACTCCTGAAGGTGAACGCGCAGTCGGTTCATACCCTGGTAAGAGCAATGAAGAGGCGCTCGCCTACTTCGTCCGCAAATTTGAATCTGTTGCATCTGAGGTAGCTCTCCTCGCTGCCCGCATTAAGAGCGGTGCCTTGGTTCCAAGTGACGCGCTTGCAGCAGTAAATAAACTCAAAGAGCAGATCTCAAATCTCAATGGAGTTGGCGATCTCGCCACCCTCGCAAAATCAGTCGAGCAGATTCCTTCACTTATCGAAGGTCACAAGGAAGCTTATGAGGCTCGTAAGGCAGCAGAGAACGCCGCTAAGGAAGCTAAGCGCGTTGAAGCCAGCGCCATTAAAGAGAAGTTAGTTGCAGAAGCAGAATCACTTGCCCTCTCTGAAAGTTGGAAATCGACTGGAGACCGCCTCAAGGTTCTCCTTGATGAGTGGAAGGCCGCTCCTCGTCTAGATAAGAAGAGCGATGCCGAGCTCTGGAAGCGCTTCTCAAGCGCTCGCAATAAATTTGATAAGCGCCGCCGTACCCACTTCGCGCAGTTAGAAAATCAAAGCGCTGTCGTGACATCCTCCAAGAGCGCGATCATTGAAGAGGCGAAGAAACTCGCTGATTCAAAGGATTGGCTAGCAACTGCTAACCGCTTCAAGGAATTAATGGATGCTTGGAAGGCTGCCGGACGCGGTAAGAAGAGCGTCGATACTCGCCTTTGGGAAGAGTTCAAGAATGCCCAGGACACCTTCTTTGCAGCTAAGAAAGCTGACTTGGAGAAGCGTCAGGGAACCATGGCTCAGAACCTCGTTAAGCGTGAAGAGCTCATCACTCAATTTGAGGCCCTACTTCCTGTCACAGATATCAAGGGTGCTCGTAACAAGTTCCATGATCTTCGTGAGAAGTGGGATCGCATTGGAATGACTGAGCGCAACAAGCGCGCCGCCTTAGAGGTTCGTCTGGAGAAAGTTGAGAATGAAATCAACTCACTTCACGAAGAGGTTGCACGACGTAGCGATCCAACTGCTATCGCCCATGCAAATAGCGTTGTACAAGGTCTCCTTGATGCAATTGAAAATTACGAGAAGCAAGCTGCAAAGGCAGAGGCAGCCGGCCAGAGCGCTAAGGCGCTTGTCGCACGCGAAGCTGCTGCAGCGCGTAAAGCATGGTTAGCTGAAGCTCAAAAGGGTCTAGCTGACTTCAAGAAGTAATCTCCTGGCTTAGTTGTTGGTAACACGATAAACGTCGTACACGCCAGCAACGCTTCGCACCGCAGATAGAACAGTATCTAGGTGCAACGCATCTGCCATCTCAAAGGTGAATCTCGATAAGGCAACGCGATCTTTACTTGTGCTTACCGCTGCGTTCAAGATGTTCACATGCTGGTCTGCAAGGGTTCGAGTGATATCTGAAAGTAACCCTGCTCTATCGAGTGCTTCGACCTGGATATTTACTAGGAATAGCGCTCTTGCGCTGTTATTCCACTTCACTTCGACGATGCGATCTCCTTGGTGCTCTTTAAGATCATTAACGTTGATGCAATCTGCGCGGTGTACGCTCACGCCGCTGCCCTTGGTAACAAAGCCAGTGATCTCATCGCCCGGAACGGGCGTACAGCATCGAGCCAGTTTTACGAGTAGATCTCCAGCGCCTTCAACATCTACGCCAGATGAATTCCGTTTGGATGCCGAGGGACGCTTAAAGAGATGCTCAATACTCTCCTCCGCCTCAACCTCTCCCCCAAGTTGGTGGGCCAATTTTTCGATAACTGATGCAGCAGAAACATGGCCATTTCCAACTGAGGCATAGAGCGCTTCAATATCTGGAAAATGTAGATCATGAGCTAATTCAAGGATTGCCTGACCCGCCAATATTTTCTGCAAAGGCATTCCGGCTTTACGCATCTGACGCGCGATCGATTCTTGCCCCGCTTCAATCGCTTCCTCGCGGCGCTCCTTTGAGAACCACGCTTTAATCTTTGATCTGGCGCGAGGAGATTTAACAAAGTTGAGCCAATCGCGACTAGGCGCAGCATTCGGACTCTTATTTGTAACAATATCAATAACATCTCCGTTGGAGAGAGGTGATTCCAGTGGACTCAACTTTCCGTTTACCTTTGCGCCCACACAACGATTTCCAACTTCGGTATGAACTGCATACGCAAAGTCCACAGGAGTCGAACCAGCAGGAAGTGCGACGACGCTTCCCTTAGGAGTAAAGACAAATACTTCTGGCGTACGCAGGTCGTAGCGGAGAGTGTCTAGGAACTCTCCAACATCTTCACTCTCTTGCTGCCATTCATGAAGTTGCTTGAGCCAAATAACTCCTGGATCGTTCTCAACGGTCTTGGGTCCCTTGGATTTATATTTCCAGTGGGCGGCGATACCGAACTCAGCTCTGGCATGCATATCCGAGGTTCTAATCTGAATCTCAACTGCTTTTCCATTTGGGCCGATTACGGTGGTGTGCAGCGATTGATAAAGATTGAACTTCGGCATAGCGATGTAGTCCTTGAAGCGACCTGGGATTGGGCTCCAACGGGCGTGAATAGCTCCAAGCACTGCATAGCAATCACGCACATCATCAACAATTACTCGAACGCCGACCAAATCATAAATTTCGCTAAATTCACGGCCTCGGACGATCATCTTTTGAAAGACGCTATAAAGGTGCTTCTGTCTCCCTTTTATTGTTGCGCGAATTCCCTCTACAGCTAGATCTCTCTGAATCTGGTCTGTAACCTCTGCGGTGAATTTCTCGCGAAGTGGCTGGCGCTCACTCACTAATCGTTCTATCTCTTCATACTTCTTAGGCTCTAAGACGGCAAAGGAGAGATCTTCAAGTTCCCACTTGATTGCATTCATTCCCAGGCGGTGTGCCAAAGGCGCGTAGATATCGAGTGTCTCCCGAGCCTTTCGTGATGCGCTCTCAGAAGATACAAATTGCCAGGTACGAGCGTTGTGCAAGCGATCAGCTAATTTAATAACCAAGACGCGAATATCTTTCGACATCGCGACAACCATTTTGCGAAGAGTTTCAGCTTCAGCCGTTGGTCCGTAAGTTAGTTTGTCGAGTTTGGTAACTCCATCAACAAGTTGCGCTACCTCATCGCCGAAATCATGTCGGAGGGCATCTAACGAATAAGGAGTATCTTCAACGGTGTCATGCAAGAGCGCTGCGGTAATAGTGGCTTGATCCATCCCCAATTCAGCCAAGATCTGAGCAACTGCAACCGGATGGGTGATGTATGGCTCTCCCGATTTTCTGGTCTGACCCGCATGAGCTTCATTCGCCGTCGAAAAGGCGCGCTCTAATTCAGCGCTCTTAAAGTCTGGAAGTGTTGAAACCAGAGTTTGGGCAAGGGGAGCTAAAAGCGTATCCATCGCTTATCTCTCCCCTCACTCCAAGTTATCTACGGCTTTTGCGCTTAGGCTGGTTTCGAGGACCGCGTTCGCGGTTCTCCTTTGAGTGAGTTGAAGTAACGATATTGGAAACTTCTGCGTCACCCTTAATTAC
>CAITFY010000076.1 GCA_903891755.1 uncultured Actinomycetes bacterium
AATAGGTTCTAGGCCATTTGTTTTCGCCTGAGGGCAGGACTGAGTGCCAACACTCCTGCTAGAGTCCCGTTTACTGGAAAATTGAGATCTGGAGCGTGCATGACTGATATAACGATTATGCAGCGGGAACTCACCCCGTTTGAGCACCTGGTACTTGACCTGCTTTGCAAGGGCAAGTCCAATGCTGCAATCGCACACGACACCGCGCACACTGAAAAAGTTATTGAAAATACAGTTTCTAGATCTGCCAGAGTATTTGGAATTACATCTGATGGAGATACCAATGTTCGCGTTGTCCTAGCGCTTGCCTATCGCACACATTTCGGGGATGCCGCCTTTGAATCTTTCGGATTACCGTGCCAACACTTGCAACCGGGAGCTGATGGCCGGATGTATTGCGCTCGCCATGTTGAATAACTCATTGATTAAATAACTTCACCGACGAAGAGAGAAGATTTCTATGAAGATCGCAGAAACAATTTTCATCATTATCCATCTTTTGAGCATTGCAGGAATTGTTATTCTCCTGCTGACTCAAGCTGGAAAAGCTCAGAAGGTTCTACCCAAAGGCCTCGTTCATTCTGCGCTAACTGCGCTCGTCGCTGGCCTGGCTCTGGTTGGAATTCGCGATGCGCAGCACCATAAGCATCCAGCCGATTATGCGGTCTATAACTACGGCACCATTGGTGCGAAACTCGTGGTTCTCATCATCATTCTCGTCTTTGCGTTCAAGCATTCGAAGGCTGAGTCAATCTCTCGTGCCACCTGGGCAACCCTCTTGGGTCTAACAGTTATAAATATTGGACTTGCAGGAACTCTTAAGTAATTGAGCAAAGTTTCGACAATCATTCGCCCCCTTGAGTTAGCAGACAAATCCCGTTGGCTTGAATTGTGGGAGGGGTACTTAACTTTCTACGAGTCTTCCTTAACTCCAGAGCAGAGTGAGTTAACGTGGCAACGCCTGCATGATGACTCATTTAATCTCAACGGATTAGTGGCTCTCGTTGATGGAAAGGTAATTGGATTCGCTCATTTTTTATATAGACCTTCGAGCTGGGCCGAGAATGATTATTGCTATTTAGAAGATCTCTTTGTTGATGAAACAGTTCGTGGGGCTGGCGCCGGGCGGTCACTCATCGACGCGGTGATAGTGGCCGCCCGTGCCAAGATGTCTGGACGGGTCTACTGGACAACTAAAGAGAGCAATACACGAGCTCGCGTCTTATATAACTCGTATTCGCCGGCCTCTGAATTTGTCCAGTATCGCCTGCCACAAACTTATTGAGTTGTACTTACTTAGATTTTTAAGCCTGCTGTTCTACGCGGCGTGCATGCAAGAAGCCAAGTAGAGCCAAGAGTAGGAACAGGATTCCGCCGAGATATGCGACGAGAGATGCATACATAGCGATCTGACCGATCTGCCAGAAGGCATATCCGTAGAGCAACAATCCGCGAAGGGTTGAACCGCGGAAGAGCAGTTGAACTTGGTTAGCAAGAGCTGCATTTGATGGATCAGCCTGAGCTGCCGCGCTTACCTCTGAATAACTCTTTCCGCCAGCGATCTCCTTGAGGTGTACTGCGATGAAGTGATCTGCGTAGACCTGAGCTTGGCGACCATTGAGCATCTTCTCTCCAGCGTACTTTGCAACCTGTGCTTGATCAGCTGCAGGCAAACTGGTGATTGCACCGCTACCTGCGGCTGGGAAGGTGACATTCTGTTCTGCAAGCTGAGTCTTAACTTGGTTATTTGTGAAGGAATAACCCCACGTCATCAATCCTCCGGCTAGCAAAAGAAGTGCTGCTAGTAGCAAACCAGTTGTGCTGGCGACTTTATCTACAAATTTTCTATTCACTTAACTTTCCTTTCGTCGATGTAAGGAAGGTGTCGAAACGCTTGTTGCTCAAGGTTTTCCCAAGTTCCTCTCAAGTGCAATTTTTGCCCCTCAGATGGTTATTCGGTAGGCGCTGACACGGGGCTACCCCTCACCCCAGTGTGATTTAGGGAACGAGCAGTGGAGGAAACCCTCGACTCTGAGTTGAGATATGCGGGGTCAATAAAAGTCTGCGTGTTGTGACCTTCTGCGATAAATTGAGTAAGTTACAGATACTCAACCCCTCACTAGCGAGGGACCCTCGGGAGGAAATCTTGAAGAAAACAGTTAAGTTCACCGCTCTCGCAGCGGCCTCGACACTTGCAATCTCTATGGTTGGAATTGTCTCCGCTCCTGCGTCACTCGCAGCCGCTGCAAAGCCAAAGGTCTGCTTGGCCCTTGATACCGGTGGTATCGATGATCACTCATTCAACGCATCAGCTTGGGCTGGCGCTCAGTCAATGGCATCAAAGGCAACAGTTTCATACGTTGTTGCAGATGCAAACAATCCTGATTACACAGGCGAAGTTAAGTCACTCGTTGACGCAAAATGCAACCTCATCATCGGTGTTGGCTTCTTGATCACTTCAGCCGTTGATGCTGCTGCTGTTGCAAATCCAACAGTTAAGTTTGCACAAGTTGATGATCCAGGACTTGTTAACGGTAAGGCAATTCCAAACCTTCGTGGTTTGACCTTCGCAACCAACCAATCAGCTTTCGTTGGTGGATACCTTGCAGCTGGTTACTCAAAGACCGGTAAGGTCGCAACCTACGGCGGAATTAACATTCCACCTGTCTCCATCTACATGGATGGTTTTGCAAAAGGTGTCGCTTACTACAACAAGCAGAACAATAAGAAGGTTGCTGTTCTCGGCTGGGATACCGCAAAGCAAGACGGAACATTCGTTGGTGGCTTCAGTGATTCAAACAAGGCTCTTCAAATCTCAAAGAACTTCGAGCAACAGGGTGCGGATGTAATCTTCCCAGTTGCAGGTGGCCTTGAGAATGCAACAGCTAGCAACTCAGCTACATCACACAAGTCAGTAACAATCGGTGTTGACTCTGACATGTGGGGTCAGGTAACTGATGCCAAGGTCAAGGCAGTCATCCTTAACTCAGTAACTAAGGGCGTAGGCGCT
>CAITFY010000077.1 GCA_903891755.1 uncultured Actinomycetes bacterium
AGTACCGAGAAGGTAAGAATTGCAAAGAAGATTCCGCGAAATATTTTCATATCTCATCTTCCCATGGGCGGCTGAGTGTTGTATTCATATTTAATGAGAGAATGCTGTCATGAGCTTCCTCTCTATCTGCACCACAGATACTTTGAAGAGTGCTGCTCTCGCCCTGAAGAATGGACACCTTGTCGCATTCCCGACCGAGACAGTCTATGGACTTGGCGCAGATGCATCTAACGAAGAGGCCGTTGCTCGAATATATGAGGTAAAAGGCCGTCCCGCAGATCACCCCTTAATCGTTCATATAGCTTCAATGGATGCCATTGCACATTGGGCTAGCGATATTCCGGAGTATGCAATTACCCTTGCAAGAGATTTCTGGCCCGGTCCTATGACCCTCGTATTAAAACGATCTGATCTCGCAAAAGATTTCATCACTGGCGGACAGGAAACTGTAGGGCTTCGCGTTCCCGCACATCCGATAGCGCTCGCTTTAATTAAAGAGTTCATCGCTCTTGGTGGTTATGGAATTGCTGCACCGAGTGCAAATAGATTTGGTGCGGTGTCTCCGACAACTGCACAAGCGGTTGAAGAAGAACTCGCTGCATTTCTACATGAGGATGATTTGATCCTAGATGGTGGCGCCTGTTTGGTAGGTGTGGAGTCCACAATTATTGATTGCACTGGACCGACTCCGATGGTTCTTCGACTTGGTGCCATCACGCCATTAATGATTGAAGAGAGCACCGGATTAGTCGCCTTGGAATCCAATCCCTCATCAATACGGGTCTCTGGCTCCCTTGACTCTCATTACTCACCTAAAGCAAAAGTAATTCTCGATGTGGTGGCAGTGGCTGGCGATGGCCTTATTGCGCCAGATCAAATCCCAACTCCCAACGGAGTAATTCGTTTAGCTGCTCCGAGCACAATAGAAGAGTATGCACGCGTGCTGTATCACGCCCTGCGCAGCGCTGATCAGCAAGGATTAGAAGTTGTGGTGGTGCTTCAACCAGGTGGAGATGGATTGGCCGCCACAATTCGTGACCGTTTGCAGCGATCTGCGAGCAAGTAATCCACTCATATCGACCAAATTGGGAGCCAGCCCAACAGACTGATAACCTCAGCGCACGCAAGTGCTTCAAACACTTGGGCCCCTAGCTCAGTCGGTAGAGCAACGGACTTTTAATCCGTGGGTCGTCGGTTCGAGCCCGACGGGGCCCACTTCTAGTTAAAATCGAATCCCTCAACTATTGTGCGAATATGAGTGAAGACCGCACATTAAGTTCACGTAAGGTATTGATAACAGGTGGAGCTGGGGGTTTAGGACTCCCCACGGTATTGGCATTGCTAAAAAATGGCGCAACTGTAATTGTTTTAGACCGAGACTCAGCAAAAATAGAAGAGCTTAAGTCAGCCGCGAATGGGTTGCCGGGAAATCTGATTATCGAATCAGTTGATCTATCCAACTCCGACGAATTAAAGGATGTACTTCTTAAAGTACAGTCGGAAATCGGGGGGATTGATACTTTAATTAACAACGCCGCAATCTATCCGTCCAAGCCTTTTGAAGAATATTCATTAGAGGAATATCAATTGATTCAACGGATAAACGTGGAGTCTGCTGTGATTTGTGCACAATCCGTTTTGCCCGCAATGAAAGAGAATCGTTTCGGAAGAATTGTAAATATTTCAAGCATCACTTTCAGCGGTGGTTGGGAAAACCTCTCACCATACGTTGCATCAAAAGGTGCTCTCATCGGGCTAGCGCGCACCTGGGCTAGAGAATTTGGTGCATTTGGCATCACCGTCAATTGTGTTGCTCCAGGCGCATTCCCCACTGATGCCGAGAAGATTCATCCGGATATCGAGGGCTACACAAAGCGAATTTACGATCATCAGGCTATTAAGCGCCGTGGAAACCCATCGGATATTGTGAATGTAATTAACTTCTTTATCTCACAGGATTCTGGCTTTGTTACGGGTCAAACTCTCAATGTTGATGGCGGCTGGGTGATGAACTGACGTGATGTCGCTTCGCAGGATGCATCGCAAATTGTAAGGAATTTGTATGGTTACTGCCCAATGAAGATCGGGTGATGTGACGCATTACAAGTTGAACAAATTATTCAATACTAAGCGTGTATGAATAAAACGAAATAAATATTTAATTTATTAGGCGTATTATAAAAAAATGGAATTTGCCGAGGAGCCGACACTTCACCCAACCGCACAGAAGTTAGTCGACACTGTCATTGAAATGTTGCAAACCACTTCTTATAACAATATTAAGTCCGAGAATGTTCTTGTGAGAAGCGGTATTACTCGCGGTCCCCTGTATCACCACTTTGCTGATTTCGATGATCTCATCGAAACTGCACAGAGTCAGATTTATAAGAATTTTGCTTTCGACCTAATTACGCAATTAGTAGTTGCGATAAATGCTTCTGAGGATATGGAGAAAGCTCGGGCAAAGTTCTACGCATTTATAGAGGACCGCACTGTTGAAATCTCAGACAACTCTCTCCGCCAACGAATCGGGATTATTCATAGTGCGGCTTCCCGGCCCTCGCTTCGCCAGAGATTGAGTCAGATTCAAGAGGATGTCACCCAGGAATGGATGCATGCTTATGAAATGGCTCTAGCCAGGGGGTGGGCGGACCCGAAAATAGATACACGATCGGTAGCAATTTTAATGCAATCTACGTTCACCGGGCGAGTGCTTGATGGAATGTCCAATGTACATATGGAACGTGAAGAATGGATAAAGGTTCTCTGGCGATTATTTGACTCTTTCTTTTTTGTTGGGGTTAGCACCAATAAATAGTCTGTGGCGGGCTCTAATTGCACCCTGATTGAGCCATCCTTAGGATTACCCCGTTCATCAACAAAAGGGGAAATCCGTGTCAGATACATCCACCACAACGCGCTCTCACCGTCGCCTGGTATTTGCCGCCTCGGTCGTAGCCATTCTCTGGCTCTTCATCAGCAGCGCAACTGGTCCACTCTTTGGAAATCTCTCCACGGTTCAAAAGAACGACAACTCAAAGTTCTTGCCAGCCGGAGTTGAATCCTCCAAGGCATCTGATGCCATTTTGAAGTTCTCCGATAACACCATCAACAATCAATTCCCAACCCTTATCCTCTTTGAGGGTAAAGCTGACGCGGCGAAGGTCGCTTCTGCAAATGTATTTGTGCAGGGCTTAGTTGCTAAGAATCTCGTGGATTCCAAGGGCCAACTCATTAAAGATGCCAAGGGAAATCCAGTCTCAATTCCAATTTCTAAATACTTAGCTCCGGGTGCACAAATTGGTGCATTCCCATCAGCGAAGAACGATGCAATCTTGGCCAACGTTCCTCTTGATTCGAAATCTGCGGGCGATATCTTGCCTAGCAAGAAGCCAGTTCTTCCCGCAATCGTCACCACTATTCGTTATTACTCAACGCAATATGCCAGCGCTAATGGATTTGTAACTCACACCACTGGTCTTGGTGGACTCTTCGCCGATCTCTTTGATGCATTTAGCGGACTCGATTCCAGCTTGCTCTTGGTAACCGGTGGAGTCATTGCAATAATTTTGATCTTTGTCTATCGCTCTCCAGTTCTATGGATCTTGCCTCTCATCTCCGCTGGTTTTGCGTTGACCCTTGCAGGTGGAGTGATTTACGAACTCGCTAAGCACAATGTCATTACCTTGGATGGACAGTCACAGGGAATTCTCTCTGTG